>JBGSIF010000099.1:0-12475 GCA_041742635.1 Phycisphaerales bacterium | reverse complement strand
GCGTGCCGACGACGCCGGCGCATGTGCTGGACCTGCGCGATGCTTCGTGCCCGCTGCCGTTCCCCGTCATCATCAAGCCGGTGCATGAAGGCTCGACGATCGGGCTGTACGTCGTGAACACCCAAGAGGACTGGGCCGGTGCGCGGCGTGCGATCCTCGATGACGACGCCGCGCGGCAAGTCTCCGGCTCGCCCGCGCGTTCGTACATGATCGAACCAAAGATCGGCGGCACGGCCCGCGCCCGCGAACTCACGGTCGGCATTCTCGACGGCCACGCCTTGCCCATCATCGAGATCATCCCCGCTGATGGACTTTACGATTACGAAGCCAAGTACACCCGTAACGACACGCAGTACCTTCTGGATCCGCCGCTGCCCGCGGGTGTCGCGGAGCAGGTCAAGCGGTACTCCGAAACGCTCGGCAAAGCGATCGGGGTGCGCCATGTCGCCCGCGCCGACTTCATGCTCGACCAAGCCGGGAACCCGTGGCTTCTTGAAATCAACACGATTCCCGGTTTCACCGACCACTCCCTGGTGCCCAAGGCAGCGGCGCATGCCGGGATACCGATGCCCGAGTTGTGCGCGCGGTTAGTGGGGATGGCGCGGCGCGACGCGGCCAAATGACACCGCGCGTCAGGCCCGGAGTTCATGCCGGTCCACATCCCATTCCGATGCGACGACACCCCACCCGAGGGTGTCGGCCCAGCCGATCCCGTCGAGCCAGCGGTCTTCTTTGATGTGAACCTCGGCACGCAGCCCGATCTTCGTCGGCACGGCCTTGGACGCCGCGTTGAGCGAGCAGCAGCGGATGTGGAGCCGGCGCAGCCCCCAGCCGCCTCGCTCGGGCGGCGTGAACGCCCACGAGATCAGCCCGCGGGTCGCTTCGGTGCAGACGCCTTGCCGCGTGCGGCTGGAACGCACCCAGTACCCAATCTCGGCTTCGTGGGCGCCATGGATGATGCGGTGCAGACCGGTGCCCCCGAGAACTTCGCCGGTGCGGCGATCGATCACCCCGAGCACAAAGTTGTCGCGCGCCGGGCTGTCGGTTTCGCATTCGCGTCGCCACTTTTCGATGTTGTATACCGACTGGGCGAGTGTGAGGTGGTCGTAGGTCGCCCACGGCAGCCAGGGGATCATGTCGGCGCGGCTTTGGTTGACGGCCTCAAACAGCGCGGCGGCATCCGCGTCGAGCCAGTGCCGCAGGATCAGTCGCTCAGTCTGGTACTGATTCGGCAGAGGGGCAGGCGGTCGCCACGGCGCGGGGGCCGACGGAGCAGCAACCGGGTTCAGTGGTAATGATTCGGGCATACACCAGTATCGCCGCACACGGTGCAAGATCAAGCACCGTGTATGCAAGGTGGATCAGGTAGAATCCTGAGCGGCCAACCAGTTTGTTTGTGTCTTTGATAGGGGTCCATACATGCGTGCCTATTCACTGCCGACGATCCCAAAGCCCAAGCGCACGCCGGGGAAAACCGCGGTTCTCATCGCGTCGGGAGACCTGCGAGAGACTGCCAACGCGGTCTGCTGGCCAGCGCAGCAGGCGCTGGAGAAGGCCGCCGCCGCGTTCGAGAGCCTCGGGTGGAAACTGATCCGCGGGCCGATGCCCGGCACCAGCGGCGGCGTGCCCGCCGCGCACGGGTTCATCAGTTCGCAGAAAGCCGGACGCGAGGTCTTCTCGCATATCCACCCCGATTCACCCCTCGTCATCGCCGAAGCAACATGGCAGTATTCGCACCATGTTCTGATCGGCTTGCAGCATCATCGTGGGCCGATTCTCATCCTTGCCAACTGGTCCGGCACCTGGCCGGGGCTGGTCGGCGCGCTCAACCTCCGCGGCTCGCTCACCAAGGCGGGCGTCGAGTACTCCATGCTCTGGAGCGAAGACTTCACGACCCGCGAGTTCCTCAGCAAACTCCAGCAGTGGCTCACCAAAGGGAAAATCAAGCACGACCTCTCACACGTCCAGCGCCTCGACCTCCTCACGCTCCCGAAGCGAGAGCAACGGCTCGGCGAATCGCTCGCGGCGGACCTTCGCCGCCGACCGGCCATCATGGGCGTCTTCGACGAAGGGTGCATGGGCATGTTCAACGCGATCATCCCCGATGACCTCTTGCACGCCACCGGTGTGTTTAAGGAACGGCTCAGCCAGTCCGCCCTCTACTACTCCATGACCCAGATTTCAGACGTCGAAGCGGACGCCGTTCGTGCGTGGCTCGACGCGAAGGGAATGAAGTTCGTGACGGGGCCGATCGATACGACGGACCTCACCGACGCGCAAGTGCGAGAGCAGTGCAAGATGTATATCGCCGCCGCCAGGCTCGCCGACGAGTTCGGGTGCGACGCGATTGGGGTTCAGTATCAGCAGGGTTTGAAAGACCTCGCGCCGGCGAGCGACTTGGCGGAGGGGCTGCTGAACTGTTCGCAGCGCCCGCCGGTGTTGAGCGAGCGAAGGCTCGGTTCCTCCGGCACTCTCGGATTTGGTTCGGCGCACGAGCCAACGGTGATCCGAGAAGGCCAGCCGATTACGCACTTCAATGAAGTTGACGAATGTGCCGGGCTGGACGGGATCATCACGCAGCGTGTCTGGAGCGCGATGGGGCTGGTGCCGGACAACACGCTGCACGACCTCCGCTGGGGCGACGCGGACCAATCTGGTACGACCAAGGACTACGTTTGGGTCTTCGAGATTTCCGGCGCGGTCCCTCCTTCGCACCTCGTCGGCGGGTACGAAGGCGCGACGAGCGAGCGCCAGCCGCCGATGTATTTCCGATTGGGCGGCGGCACGATCAAAGGCATATCCAAGCAAGGCGAAGTGGTCTGGTCACGCATCTATGTCAAATCCGGCGGCGTGGCTAACGGGAAATCGAATCGAACGCGGCTTCACATGGACCTCGGGCGGTGCAAGGCGATCTCCCTCCCCGCGTCCGAAACCGAGCGGCGTTGGAAAGCGACCACTTCGCAGTGGCCGATCATGCACGCCGTGCTGTATGGCATCACGCGGGATCAGATGATGGCGCGGCATCAATCGAACCACATCCAGGTCGTCTACGCGACGGACGCCGAGACCGCCGACCGCGCCCTTGCCGCCAAGGCGGCAATGGCCAGCGCGATGGGGATCAAGGTCCACCTCTGCGGCGACGACGCCGCGGGAGTACCGCTCCGCGCCGCGCTGGGGAGACTGAAATAGCCCGTGGTGCGAGTTTCCAACTCGCACGAGGCTTCGTTTTCACAGAAGGAATCCGTGCAAGTTGGAAACTTGCACTACGGTCGTTACGCCGCCACTCGTCGCGGCGTCGAGACGGGCACACGCAACATCAAGAAACACTCCCCGATCGCTGTGTTCATGTCGGCCTCCACTTCGCCGGACCACATCGGCCCCGCCGCGTCCCGCATCGCGCCGATCAAACACGCCCGGGCGGTCTGCAGGTCCGCCGCGTTGATCCCCGACCGCTTCAGCCGATTCTCGGCGTACTCGAACACCGCGACCGCCGCGTTGAGGTTTGCCAGGTTCTTGAGCACCATCGCCACGCTCGCGGCGAACTCGTTTCGCGCCCGCCGACCCGAACCGGGACGCAGCCCCTTCGCATGTGGGCACGCCTGCTCGAAGCGGTCGAAGAATGCCGTAGCGACTTCGTCAAACTTCGGCTCCATCGCCGCGATCATCGTGTTGAGACGCTGTACTTGAGCAGGATCGATTGACATCGGAACCTCCAGTGAAGGACCATATGTTCCATCGGCAGTTTCCGCGCGACATTCGATGCCTCGGGTATAAACCGGTGTCGCACGCCCCCTTCATCCGGCAAAGTCTGCCGCTTACTCGTTCTTTGGTGCGGCCGGGCGTTCTGAAGTTCCGATATTCCTCCGATCGGAATGGGTGCGCAGCCGATCTAAGATCCTGCACGCACCCGAATACGACAGGAGTCTCCATGCCTATGCCCCCCTTCGCCGCTCCCACGCCCAACTCGGCCGACATCGGACTCGTCGGGCTTGCCGTGATGGGGCAGAACCTCGTGCTGAACATGGCCGACCACGGGTTTAAGGTCGCGGTGTACAACCGCACGACCAGTGTGACGCAGAAGTTTGTCTCGGAGAATCCACCGAGCGTGATCGGACCGGGCGGAGCACTCGTTCCGGCGGCGGAAGTCAAGGACTTTGTCGCCTCGATCAAACGCCCTCGTCGAATCGTGATCCTCGTCAAGGCCGGCGGGCCGACCGACGCGGTCATTGATTCGCTCACCCCGTTTCTTGAGAACGGCGACTGCATCATCGATGGTGGTAACGCCGAGTGGAACGACACTGTCCGCCGTGAAGCCGCGCTGACCGCGAAGGGTCTGCTCTTTGTCGGCTCCGGTGTCTCCGGCGGCGAGACCGGCGCGAGATTCGGTCCTTCCCTCATGCCCGGCGGCAAGCCCGAATCATGGAACCTCCTCAAGCCAGTCTGGGAAGCCATCGCCGCCAAGGTCGACGCTAAGACCGGCAAGCCGATCGACGGTGCCGCACCCGGCAAGCCCGTCTCTGGTGGTGTCCCCTGCACGACCTACATCGGCCCCGGCGGCGCGGGCCACTACGTCAAGATGGTCCACAATGGCATCGAATATGGCGACATGCAACTCATCTGCGAAGCCTTCCACTTCATGCGTGATGTCCTCGCTCTCCCTGTAGGCTCAATCGCCAGCACCTTCGAGCAGTGGAACACCGGCGACCTCGATTCCTTCCTCATCGAAATTACCGCCGACATCCTCAAGCAGCGTGATCCCGTCACCGGCAACCCCTTTGTCGAAATGGTCCTCGACGCCGCCGGCCAGAAGGGGACCGGTAAGTGGACGATCGGTTCCGCGCTCGACCTCGGCGTGCCCGCCGCGACCATGGCCGAGGCCGTCTTCGCTCGCAACATCAGCGCCATCAAGGAAGAACGCACCGCCGCCTCGAAGATCCTGAAAGGGCCGCCGGAGTCTAACAACGCGCACACCATCGGTGGCGGTGGACACACCCCCAACTGGATCGACTGCGTCCGCGACGCACTCTACTGCTCCAAGATCTGCTCGTATGCCCAAGGCTTCGCGCTCATGCAGACCGCCGGCAAGCAGAATCACTGGAACCTCAACCTCGGCGAAATCGCTTCAATCTTCCGCGGCGGCTGCATCATCCGCGCCCGGTTCCTCCAGAAAATCACCGAGGCCTACCAACACAACCCCGATTTGCCGAACCTGTTGCTCGACGCCTACTTCGCCTCGACGATCAACCAGTTGCAGCACAACTGGCGAGCCGTCGTCGCACGGGCCGCCGTGCAGGGCGTCCCCGTGCCCGCGTTCGCGTCCGCGCTGTCCTACTACGACTCTTACCGATCAGCGCACCTCCCGGCCAACCTCCTGCAAGCCCAGCGTGATTACTTCGGTGCCCATACCTATGAACGCGTCGATCAACCACGCGGCACCTTCTTCCACCTCGACTGGCCCGACCCCAAACGACCCCAGATCAATGCTTGATCATGTCGGAGGCGAGCGTGATATGCCGGCTCATGTCCAGCCGCCTCGCCACCACACCATACCCTCACGTATGGAACTCTCACCTCACGATCTCACACAGCCCGACCGCTACAAACTCCTCATCGGCGGCATCGTGCCGCGCCCCATCGCGTTTGTCTCCACTCGCGCACCCGATTCATCGCCCACGCCGGGTGCGCTCAACCTCGCCCCATTTTCCTTCTTCGCCGGCGTCGCTGCCGAGCCTATGACCCTGCTCTTCTGCCCCGCCAACAAGCCCGATGGATCCGAAAAAGACTCCCTCCGCAACGCCAAACCTTTACTCGAAGGCGGCTCGGGCGAGTTCGTTGTTAACGTCGCCTGCGAGCACTACGAACGCCAAATGGCGGCCGCCGCAGAGCCGCTCCCTCTCGGCCAGAGCGAGTTCGATTTCGTCGGACTTACTCCCGCCCCGTCGCGCGTCGTCACGCCCCCGCGACTCGCCGTGTCGCCGATCGCTTTCGAGTGCCGCACGACACATGTCATCCGCCTCGCCCCCGGTATCCCCGGCGGCGGCAACATCGTCATCGGACAGATCGTCCACATCTACATCGCCGACCACATCATCAATGAGCGTTTCCATATCGACCCTGAACAACTCGCGGCGATCGGTCGCATGGGCGGCACAGGCTACTGCCGCACCGCCCACCCCTCCCACCGCTTCGAGATGCCGATGGGCATGGACGCACTTCGTCCATCGACGAAATAAAAAGAGCGAGTCTTGAAGACTCGCTCCACGGCTTCGTATCAAGCCACCACGCAAGTCACGTCGTCGCCTTCGATCAGCACCCGACGAAGAACGCCGACACGAAGTCAAAGAAGTCCTGAGAGTTCACCGAGTGATCAGAGTTGAAGTCCGCACCTGCGGCTTGCACGAAGAACAGACCCAGAAAATCGAAGTAGTCCTGGCTGTTGACCTGTCCATCCTGGTTGATGTCCGGCGCGCACGCCGCGCTGCCCAATCGCTCGGAGAATGTGCGCTGCACGGTGCCGTCGGAGTACGCACCCACGGCCCACACGCCGCACGCATCGACGGAGTCCATTCCCCACCCTCGCAGAACATACGACGCGCCCGGCATCGCCGAACCCTGCTCGGGCTGCCAACCCGTTCCATCGAAGTGATAAAAAGTCGCATTACTTGCGCACGCGGCCCAGATGTCGTTCGCACCATTCGCAGCGAAACTCGCAAAGATCCCTGGGATCTCCATGTAGCCTGTCTCCCATGAGTTCCCGTTCCAGTGGATCAGGTGCGTCGATCCCGGGAACGTTCCCGACACCCAGACATTGTCCGGCGCGAGTGCCAAGACCGCGTACGCCTCCCACGTACCAAGTTCGTCGCCGGGATTCGGCACCAGTGCCCACGATGTACCGTCCCAGCGTTGGATCAATGCCTTGAACCCGCCGCCTTGGTTTCGCCACGTTCCGACGGCCCACACGTTGTCGGGTGCCGAGGCCGACACACGCTCGAACGAGTTGTGCCGATTGCCCATGATCGGCACCGGCACATCTTCCCATGTTGAGCCGTTGAAGTGCAGCGCCATCGCCACACTCGTCGAACTGGCGTCGCCAAACCCGACGCCGGTTCCGACCGCCCACACGTCGTCGCTCGCAAGCCCGGTCACGTCGTTCGCTACCCCGCCGCGAGGGCCGAATGGATGTGTATTCTGCGGACGAAGCACCGGCGTGGCGACCTGCTCCCACTCGCCGCTCCGCCAACGCATCACCAGCGGCATCTGATCCGTCGGCGCCGGTGTGCGGATATATCCGACGACCCACAAGTCGCCCGAAGGCGTGCGTCCCACTCCCTCCACTTGCGGAAAGTTACCTAGTTCCGATGTCGGGGGCAACTGGACTTGCGACCACGCCGTGCCGTTCCACTTCGCAATAAGCGGCTGCGGCGGTGAACCGCCGCCGGCATAGTTGCCCACCGCCAGCGCCACGTTCGCCTGCGCCATTGCCATATCGGCCAAGAGGTTCGTCTGCGCACCCGGACTCGGAGTCGGAACAACCGACCAACCCCCGCAAACCTGAGCGCCGGCGGACCCGGCAAGCATCATACATACACCGATAGAAGTTGAACGAAGCATGGTTTGTTCCTCAAAGTATGAATAAATCGAACATGTGACACGCGGGTTAGCACCCGACGAAGAACGCCGACACAAACTCGAAGAAGTCCTGCGAGTTCACGGATCCGTCGGCGTTGAAGTCGGCGTCGCCAGCGAAGAATGCCGTCACGAAATCAAAGAAATCCTGTGAGTCCAGCACGTCAGAGTGGTTGTAGTCCGCGGCGCAGGCGACCACCTGCGGTTTCAGCACAAACCCCGTCACGCGGCTGCCCGCGGTCATCCCCCAGCCTGCGATCCATCCCTGATTGTTGATCTTCGCGGCGTAGTGCAGCCGGTACCCATCGGGCATCCCGGTTATCACCGCATGGTTGTCCCAAAGGTCACGCAGGCCATGCGTCGCAGAATAGACAAACACATGCTGCGACGCCATCGTTGTGCTCAGAGTCCCGACGACCGTGCCCGCGTTGTTGATCGAGGTCGGCGTGACAGCCTGCTGGTATCCGCCGCCCAAGAAGGGCAAAATCTGGAACCCCGTGCCGGGCGAGTAGATATAGCCGTAGCGATACACCGGGAACGCCGCGCCTGCCCGCGATCCGACGATCTGACCCAACTCGTTGATGTCCGCGGCCCGGATTGGCCCGATGCCCACGTTGGTCGGGAAGATGGTGGAGAGCACCGTGTACGCCCCGGTGTTGACGTCCACGAAGAACCCGTCGTTGGACACCCAGCCGCTAAGCCACCCGATGGCGACCCCCGCGTTGTTGATCTCGTTCAGCCCTCTGGCGCTCGGCACCGGCGCGGGCAACGTCCGCGCGCCATTGAAGGCGTCCCAGATATATGGAACGTACGTCACCCCGCCGGAGTCTGAACAACTGCACCCGCTGATCGTCCCGACTGCGATGCCCGCGTCATTCACGTCGCCGAAGCTGGGTCCGTAGTACGTGGCCGGGAGGTTGGGCGGCTCCCAGAACTGCCCTGTCTCGACGTCGTACACGTCGCCGAGGCCCACGACGACCCCGAGGTTGTTCAGGCTCTGTGGCTTGTATACGGGCACGATGGTGAAACCGGTGGTTTGGCTCCAGAGGAACCCAAGTTCGGCCCCGGTGTTCAGGCCGATGCGGCCGCAGGCGACCCCTTGATCGTTGATGCTGCTCAAGACGGTTTCGCCGGCGGTTGGGTAATCAACGAGGATGAAGTCGTACTCGGGCTGGGCGGACGCCGCAGCGACGATGAGGCCGAAGGCGGAGGTCGTGACGACGCGACGCAACAGTATGTGATCAAGATCCATGGTGTGCTCCAAACATGCCAGAGTGGTGTGTGAATAGGTGTTTGCGAAATAGGTGTGAGCGAAAGAGGCGGAGCGGGAGGCCTTCCTTCCGCTCCAGGGATGTCGATGTCGATCAGCACCCGACGAAGAACCCCGACACGAAATCAAAGAAGTCCTGTGAGTTCACGGAGCCGTCGGCGTTGAAGTCGGCCTCAGGAGCGCCCGCGAAGAAGGCGGTCATAAAGTCGAAGTAGTCCTGTGAGTTCGTCACGCCGTCGTTGTTGAAGTCCGCGGCGCAGGCCGGGGGCAAGTCGCCCAGGCGGGTGATCCCCACTCGGTAGGAATCCAGGTTTTGTGTCGGCACGAAACGAGCCGACGCGATCAGGCTCGCGCCGTCGCTGCTCAGTATCGCTGCCGTGGCCTCGGCGTTTGCCCCACGGATAATCGGGATTCCCGCTGGGTCCAGGACCACTCCCGCCGTCGTGACCCGAGCCGCGTAAATGTCCGTCCGCATGTCGAAGAACGCACCCTGGTTCCGCTGGTCGTCCCACACCACGACGAACGTGTCGCCGTCGAACCCGACCACCGGTCGCAGTTGCCGTCCGGTCGCTTCGGCGATCGTGAACCCTCCGGTCGCAAACGTCCCGTCGGAGTTCATGATCCGGCCCCCGATGGAGTTGTTGGCGTTCGACAGCGTGTTGTTCCGCCAGACGACCAGGTACTTGCCGTTGCCGCCCCCGGTATACGCCACGTCGGGGGTTCCCGTGCCGCCCGAGAAGGGCGTCGGGTTGTTCGCCGGCGTCTGTGTCCCGTTTGCGTCGATGAAACTCATCACCGCGTCCACGTTCGCCGAGTTGTGCGACCAGTTGCTCTGGTACATCATCATCCAACGGTTGCCGTCGCTTTTGACCCGTATTTCGGAGACGTAGCCGGAGCCGTTCAGCACCGGCCCGTGTCGAGGAACTGCCCTGTCGGGCCGTCGATCCGACGCTGCCACGCATCGATGAACTGCGGGCTGTTCGCCGGCCGGCTGCACCCGATCAGGAAGTCATCGCCCAGCGATTCGACATCCGGCGCGTGTCCGGGCATCACGCTGATCGGTGCCGTGTCTACAAAGGTGCCGTCGCCATTCATCCGCCGTGCCTTGACCGCCACCGGCGTCAGCCCGCTCTGCCCTTCGTCCCACGTCACAAGGTACACGGATCCATTCCACGCGATACCCGCCTTCCCGATCGTCGGTCCTTGCGCGACCACCACCGGCTCGCCGGCCACCGGCGTCCCGTCGGCGTTCAGGAAGGTCACGAGCACGCGGTCGTCGTTGGCAAACTCGCTGACGTACACGATCGCGTTCCGCCCCCCTGGCCCCTCGGCAAAGTCCGGTAGCCGATGATTCCCGCTGCTCGTCGAAACGCACCGTGCGGTCCCCGGCACGTTCGATGCCGATGCGCCGATCACGAACACATTCGTATCCCCCCCGAGGCTCGGGCGCCCATCGTGCCACAAAACCATCGCCCCGCCCACACCCCGCGGCACGATCACCGGGTTGTACGCTTGTGTGATCCCGTCGATCCCCAGCGGCAGCAGCACCCCGCCGTTCGGATCCATGACCGTCCCGTTCGGCGCGACCCGCACCGTGCGCCGCTCCGACGCCGCGCCCCACTGGCACCACCAGTTCGTCCCGTCGTGCGTCACCCCGGCGTCGTGGAACGTCGAGTAGTTGCCGGTGATCACCGTTCCCACAGGGTTCAAAAGCGTGCCGGTTGACGTCATGCGCGAGCCGACCAAGTTCACGAAGTTCGAGAGCCACACGATGTAGTACTCGGACCCATTGCTGGCGAGGTTCATACTCGGAACGTTGAACGAACTGCCGATCGGGACGCCCGCCGCGCTGATCCGCCGTGCCTTGATCGTCGCCGCGTTGTTCCAGTCCGGACCCAGCACCAAGTACTCGTTCCCGTGCGTGACCGTCTTTGTCGGGCCGTACACCCAGTCATTCAGCATGATCGGGTTGGCGTCCAGCAGTTGCCCCGCGCCACTGATGCGCTGCCCGCCCAGGAACGTACCGAACCCATCGTTGTGGTACACGCATCGTGTGACCAGCCATCCGCCGTTCAGTCCGGCCAGTTGCAGCCCGATCGTGTTGGGTTCAAACTGCGTCGGTGGGAACAAGATCGGCGTCGTATCAAGCACCTGCCCGCTCGCCGACACACGCACCCCGCGCACCTGATCGGCGTAAAACCCCGCCACAGGATCTTGCGACACATACATCACCAGCCACGCCTCCCCGTTCCACGCGACCACCGGGCGGCGTTGTTCACCCATTGCCGCGCTGATCACAAACGGCACGGCGTCGATCGGGTTCCCATCGGCATCAAGCCGGATACCGAAGATATCCCCTTGGCTCTGCGCTGAACTGCCCCCAACACTCTGAGCGCGGTAGTCGGACCATACAACCAAGTATTGGTCGCCGCCCTTTGCGATCGAGTGGTCCTGTTGGCTGTTCGTTGCCGCCGCGATCGTCGTGTCACCGGGCACGAGCCCCAGTTCCGTCACCGGCAACCCCTGCCCGAGCGTCACCGCTGCCGGCATCCCCACAACACTCAACATTGCCATTCGCGTGACCATCGATCGCGTCCACCATCCAGTCGTTCGTGAAGCGTTCATATATGCGTCCTTTCGTTCCTCGGACCTTCCAACGTTCCCTCGTCAGTGGCCCGCCGTGTGGTGATTACCAGCCCTCCACACGACATAATGCAATGGGCGTGCCATTGTTGACAACTACATCTTGTATTGATTCCCCGTCATCTCGTCGTCGGACTTGCTTATCCGAGCCACTCTGGTTGCATGCAACCAACCCGGCACCGTGCCGAACTGATCAATCACGCCACCGAACTGCCATCCCGACGTTCAGACCTGCCAGCGGACACGCTATTCGCCGGCCTTCTCCTTCGGCACCGGGCACATCATCCCGATCACGATCGCTGGCACATACAGCCAGCCGACCCACCAGATCGCCGCGCCCGGCCCACCCGCCTGCACCGCGATCATCCCTCCGAAGAATGTACCCACCGCCGAGATCAGCCGCCCCACGTTGTACGTGAATCCCGCCCCCAGCGTCCGCACCAGCGTCGGGAACAGTGGGGGGATGTACAGCGGGAACAGCCCGAACATCCCCAGCGAGATCAGCGCAGTCGCGCATGTCACCCAGTAGATGTTCCCCAGCGTCAGCGGCTGGTAGAACAGCCCCACGAAACACCCCAGCGACAGCACAAACAGGATCGTGAACGCACCCCGATACCCCAGCCACTTGGCCAGGTACGTCGCCAGGAAGTTCCCCGCGATGTTCACCGAGAGGAACGCCACCGTGACGTTCGTCTTCAGTGCGGCGACTTTCGCCGGTGCCCAATCCTTCACCTCCGGCAACTTCCCGATCGCCTGTGGCACAAAGAACAAAAAGCACCACACCGTCGTGAGCGAGATCCCCGCGAGCGCGATCAACAGCGTCGTCGTTTTCCACAGTTCACGCGAGAACAACGCCGTGATCGGCGCGGGTGCCGCGTGCTTTGCGGCGTGCGCCCATTCCGCAGGCTCCGGCACCGCGCGCCGGATCCACCACGT
>JBGSIF010000098.1:0-24879 GCA_041742635.1 Phycisphaerales bacterium | reverse complement strand
GGGGAATGCGGAGGGGGGGGGGCCGGATTGGCTCCGGCTGCCGTGGCAGGCACGGGCGACGATAGCGATCGGCGCGGGGCTGTATGAAGAACTGCTGTTCCGATTCATCGGCGTCGCGTTGCTGCACTTCCTGGTCAAGGACGTCGGGAAACTGAAGGAAGGCGTGGCGGCGACGATCGCGGTGGTCGGGGCGGCGATCGCGTTTGCGCTGTATCACCACACACGGCTGGCGACGGGGGATATGGACTGGCCGCGGACGCTGTTTCTGGTCGCGGCGGGGTTGTACTTCGGGATGTTATATATATTGAGGGGGTTCGGGGTGGTGGTGGGGACGCACGCGATTTATGATGTGTTGGTGCTGGTGATGCTGACGTGATGCGTGCGAACGAAGTGATGTGAGCCGGGGAAGGAAAAAGGACGAATCCGGGTTCACGGACTCGCCCTTGCGTGGTTCGAACGGTGGGGGTGACTTGATCGAATCAGCAACCGGTGAAAAAAGCGGCAAGAAAATCGAAGAAATCCTGGGATGTGGTTTCGCCGTTACCGTCGAAGTCGGCGGAGCCGCTGAAGAAGTCGGCGATGAAGTCGAAGAAGTCCTGGCTGGTCGCTTGGCCGTCGTGGTTCCAGTCGGCGGGGCAGGGTGGCGGGCCGAGCGGGGTCACGCTGAAGTTGTCGTAGGTGACGTCGGTAGGACGGGCGTTCGGACGGAAGTCGTTGGAGGAGACCATAACGCCGGGCCAACCGGGTTCCATGAGCGCGAGCGGCGAGGAATCAACCGCGTGGACAGAGCGAACGGGCACCGAGTCGCTGATCGTGAGGTCGTAGAGATTGCCGGTGAGGTCGTTGCCATCGAGGATGAACTCCAGGCGAAGGTCGTGAGCGGGGTTGATGGAGTTCGCGGGGAAAGTGAGGAAGGCGACATCAGTGGCGGAGCCGTCGCCGTTCCAGCGGTAGATGCTCAGGACGGCATTGGTGGGGAAGTTGAACCCGTGGTTGGTGAAAGCAAAGTCGTAGAATCGGTAGATGCCCGAGGGGGAGAGACTGAGGCGTGCGCCGATGGACATGTTCTGCTTGAGGGCGTCGTTGTAACTCGTGATATCAGTCGTGATTCGCATGTTCAAGCCGTCGCAATCGGCTCGGAAGGAAGTGGTTGGGAGGAGGTCGGTGCTGGGATACGCTGGGCCTTGCAGGCGGTAGGCGTGGTTGACAACAGAGTAGGTGGATGGGACGCCGAGGCCGAGCATGGGGCCATCGATGCGTGTCCAAGCGGTGTCGGTCCCAGATGAAAAATCATCGAAGGTGCTTTGTGCCATCGTGGCAGCGGAGGTGGCGAGCGAGCAAGCGACGGCGGCGAGCAGGTTCAAACGGTTCATGTGCATCTCCTTTGGGTGCGTGTGAAGTAACCCGCCGAACGATCGGCGGTGGTGAAACTGAACTGGGGGAGGAGTTCGTTCGGGACGGGGCGAGCAGGTTTGTTCGCCTGATTCACCACCGTCACCCCTCACATCACACCAAGCGAGAAGGGGCGAGCGTGGGCGCACAAGTTGTCAGTATTTGTATCGTGTGTTCGATGTAGCGTTCTGCGAACACAGGCTCGAATCGGCCGGAGTGGCAGGTGAGATGGGAGCCTGCGGTGGCGACAATCCGATTGTGAAGCGCATAGTGCCGCCGTATTTAGACGGCGCCAGTCATTGTTCAACTCGACATGGAGACGGCGGGGGTCCTCGGCGAGCGTTTCGAGCGAGCGGCCGCAGTTAGCGAGGCTGCCCATGTGCGGCGTTGAGATGCCGACCAAGTTCATCGAAGCGTGAAGATTGGAGGAGGTCGTACAAGGCCACCGAGCGAGAGGTCGAGCGTGTTCGAGCCGGTGGTAAGAACTGGGGATGCAGTGTCCAAACCAGGGCAACCAAACAAGAGTGCCGCGGGCGTGAAACAACTTGCCGAACCTGTGTTATTTCACGCCGCCTTTCTCGGCCATCATTTTGATCCTGTCCGCGCACCGCGCGGCGTACCCCGCCTCGTTGTCGTACCACGACACAACCTTCAAGAACCATTTGTTGAGTTCGATACCGACTTTGGCGTCGAAGACGGAATAGCGGCGATACGGCGAGAGGCGAGTCAAGACTCGGGGAATCGTTCAATGTTTGCGTCGAGTACCGCGATCATCGAAGGCAGTTAAACGCGAAGCACTCGCCAGAGTTTCTCAGGTAGCAACTTGTCGTACTCGTGCGACAGGATGTGCCGGGTACCAACGATCTGTCGCCATGGCACTTCGGGAGCCAACGCGCGAGATTCGTCGCTCACCCTCGCCGCGGCTTCGCCTATTGCTTGCAGATACCACGCCAGCGATGTCTGAAAAAGACGGCGAGCAAGAAACTCCTGCTCAGAAACCGACGCAAACTCGGCCACCGCTTCACGCGCAAGTGCGAGCATGTGCTCGGCCCGCACCCGATCCTCCGGTCCCGGTTGGCGACGGCTACGCGGCATAACTCACCACGGAAGACGCGAGCACCCGCTGCAGATTCGCCGGCGAGAACATCGCGGGAACTTTGAGATCGACTTCACGTCCGAAGAGGTCGGAGAGATCTTGCTGGATACCCCCGAGTTCGAAGAGGTCGGGATCAACGCCGGGCGCGAACTCGAGGAGGACATCGATGTCGCTGTCCGGGCCGAAGTCGGGGCGGAGGACGGAGCCGAAGAGACGGATGCGAGCGATGCCGTTCGCATGACAGAATGCTTCAATCTTCGCGGTATCGAGGTGGACGCGAGATAACCCGCCGGGTATGAGCATATGTTATTCTACTACTTCTGACGGCACTATACTGACCGGAATGCAAGACTTCTGGCAAGCACTTGGTGTTGGAACTCTCTCTGGGTTTTTCGGCGGGATCGCCGCGTCCTATCGGCGAAGTGGATTGACCATCGGTTACAGATCGATCGGGAGAATCACAAGCACGACTTATCGGCGATTGCGAACCGTCTGAGTTATCTGCACCAGGAACGCGGAAAGGCGGCGATAGAGATCGTCCGAGCGGTCAAGAAGGCGAAGATGAACCTGCGAGAGTTCGTTCATCCGGCGCAACTCCAACAGGTTTATACTCCTCGATCACGCCGTGATTCAGACGAGTCATGCACGGAACTCAACAACTTGATCGCGGAGAAGAGTTTTCTGTTCCCTGTCGATGTAGAGGCGAGATTGCTGGCGTTCAAGACGGAAATGTGGGCAATCTTCGACGAAGGGAACATGCTCTTCTCGGATGCTGAAAAGCGCGGCGTGGATGTTCGCAACAACGAACATTTCCGTCAACTGTGGAAAAGGTACGATGCCGTGCTCGGGCCTCTTGAGAACTTGCTTGTGACTGAAGTTCGTTCACTGTTGGATGCCGATGTGCGTGTCAAAAAGCGAAAGTGACACGGGTAATCAGTCAGTCGGTTGAGCATTCGTGGAACGGTGCGAGTTGGGAACTCGCACAACGTCTCACTTCAGCCCATCCCTCTCCGCCATCCCCGGGCTCATTTCCACGCACCGGGGCGAGCGGCACGAACTTCACACACTACGCCGCCGCACGGGCTTCGGCGGCGAACTCCGCGATGGCCTGTTCGAGCGAGACGGTGCCCTGACGCACCGCCGAGAGCGTTCGGATCAGCCGAAGTTCGACGAACATCTCATCGCCCATGTACAACGAGCGGAGCACGTCGGTGAGTCTTCGGATCTGGTCCGCGGGATACTCGGGGAACGAACCCTCGTACGATGGCGCGCTGTTGCTCGGCTCTGATGCCATGTTCAATCATAGTTCGGCGGGGGTGACAATGTCGATCTGGCCCCAGCCGCTCTCGGTGTTCACAAGGTTTACTCGCACGCGGCGCGAGCGGTTCACCAGGTGCTTGAAGTTCCAACTCGCCAGCACGGTGATACCAGCCGTGACGGCGCGGGCCACATGCATCGCATCGTCGATCATCGCGTGGGTAAAGACGCTCCGGTTGATGTATTCCCGTGCCAGCGTGTCGGCCTCGGGATGCTGGGGCAGAATCGGAAGCATCGAAGCAAGCGTCCGCATCTCGACCGCCCGGTCGCGGTCTTTTGTGCGTTCGATCTCGTCGATCACGAGGGCGGAGATCACGGCGTCAAAAGAACCTCGCCGTGTCCAGAACGCCTGAGTGAGGTGCTGACGCGAAGGTTCACGAGGATCCAGGATCGCACTGAGCACCGAAGTGTCAAGATAAACACGGAGTTTCAGGCTCATGGAGTGTCGCCGAGCAGTGCTTGGTCGTTGTTGTGTCGGGCCGTGTGTATTCACGGCATGTGATCTGATTGGAGCGTGGTGCAAGTTGGGAAACTCGCACCACGGCTCATCGCACACCGTCTTTCTCGGCCATCATCCGGATCATGTCGACGCACCGCGCCGCATACCCCGCCTCGTTGTCGTACCACGACACCACCTTGAAGAACCGCTTGTTGAGTTCGATCCCCGCCTTGGCGTCGTAGATCGACGAGCGCCGGTCGCCTATGAAATCACTCGAAACCACTTCTTCTTCGGTATAGCCCAGCACGCCGCTCATCGAACCTGCGGCGGCGGCCTTCATCGCCGCGTTGATCTCGACGAGCGACGTGTCTTTCGCCGTGCGAAACGTCAGGTCCACGCAGGAGACGTCGGCGGTCGGCACGCGGAAGGACATGCCGGTGAGTTTGCCCTTGAGTTCGGGGATGCAGAGGGTGACGGCTTTGGCGGCGCCGGTGCTGGCGGGGATGATGTTCTGGTAGGCGTTGCGCCCGCCGCGCCAGTCTTTTTTGGACGGGCCGTCCTGCGTTGGCTGTGTGGCGGTGGCGGCGTGGACGGTGGTCATGAGGCCCTCGTCGAGGCCGAAGGCGTCGTTGATGACCTTGGCGATCGGCGCGAGGCAGTTGGTCGTGCAACTGGCGTTGCTGATGACGGTGTGCTTCGAGGCGTCGTACTTCTCATGGTTGACCTTGTAGCACAAGGTCGGAACGACAGCCGGCTCTGACTTGGTCGGGGCGGAGATGACGACACGCTTGGCACCGGCGTCGATGTGGAGGGTGGCTTTCTCGAACTCGGTGAAGAGGCCGGTGGATTCGAGGACGTACTGAACGCCGAGGTCGTTCCAGGGGAGTTTGGCGGGGTCTTTCTCGGCGGTGGTCTTGGTAGTGCGACCGTTGACGGTGAAGGAGTTCTCGGTGGCGGTGACGTCCGCGGGCTTCCCGCCGAGCATGAACTGCCGGTGCATCGTGTCGTACTTCAGCAAATACGCGAGGTTGTCGGCGGGGACCAGGTCGTTGACCGCGGCGATTTCGATATTCGGGTTTTCGGCGGCGATGCGGTAGACGAGCCGACCGATGCGACCGAAGCCGTTGATGCCGATGCGAAGAGCCATGTTCGAGTTCCTTTGAATGAGTCGTCACGCGGCGCGGCGCTCGCGCTGTGTGCGAGAGACGATAGGAGGGGTGATGGGGATGCTCAAAGGGGAGCGAGCATAGACAGGAAGTGTGGGAAGAGTGTGCTCGATCGAGAGGCCGCGGGCGGTCCCGGCGGGATACGTAGAAATGGGAAGAGATGAAAACGGGCGGGGCACTCGTTCCGCTGGTTCGCGGAGGCACCGTATTGTTGGAGCATGAAACTGCGCACGGTGGACACGGTGATGGCGGAGGCTCGGGCAGGGGCGTTCAAGACGCGCTCGATCAAAGCCGGGACGAAGATCAGCGGGCTTCGGCTGGCGATGTCGATGGTGGACCTGACGACGCTGGAGGGGAAGGACTCGCCGGAGAAAGTGCGGGCGTTGTGCCGCAAGGCGGTGCGGCCGGGGGATGGGGTGTTCGGTGGCGATGGGGGGCCGATGGAGTTGCCGAGCGTGGCGGCGATTTGTGTGTACCCGTCGATGGTGCGGGTCGCGCGGGAAGCGCTCGAAGAGTTCGGGGGGCGAGGCGGGGGCACGTTCGTCAAAGTCGCCTCCGTGGCGACGGGTTTTCCGAGCGGGCAATACCCGATGAGCGTGCGGCTTGCCGACACGACGGGCGCGATCGAAGCCGGCGCGGACGAGATCGACATGGTGATCAATCGCGGCGCGTTTTTATCGGGTCGCTACGACGAAGTCGCGGCGGAGATCGTCGAGATTCAGACGGTGTGCGCGTCGCGCGGGGCGCACTTGAAGGTGATTTTGGAGACGGGCGAACTGGAGACATACGACAACGTGCGGCGTGCGAGCGACCTGGCGATCGAGGCGCTCGTGGTTGGGGCGACGAAGGCGGGGAAGAGCACGGGAGATGGTGATGCGGCGGGGGGATTTATCAAGACATCGACGGGGAAGGTGGCGCCCGCCGCGACGATGCCGGTAACGCTCGTGATGCTCGAGGCGATCCGTGATCATTATTTGGCGACCGGGCAGCGAGTGGGGATGAAGCCCGCCGGGGGGATCCGTGCGGCGAAGGAAGCGCTGCACTATCTGGTGATGGTGAAGGAGACACTGGGGGATGCGTGGCTCTCGGCGGACCTGTTCCGGTTTGGCGCGAGCACGCTCGTGAACGACCTGCTTCGGCAACTGTCGCGGCACGAGCCGGGCGGGGCGGGGGCCGGGAAGTACGCGGCGCGGTACGATTTTTCGGAAGCGTGACTTCCATCAAGTACGCCGACGCGATCCCATGATGGGTCGTGCCCGCAGATGGAGCTACCGACTCTGGTTGGGGCCTTGGGACTAACAACCGGCGAAGAAGGCACTGAGGAAATCAAAGTAATCCTGTGAGTTGATGACGCCGTCGGAGTTGAAGTCGCTGGCGAGCGAGAGAGCGAAGAAGGCGGCGATAAAGTCGAAAAAATCCTGCGAGTTGACGAACCCGTCGCAGTTGTAATCGGCGGGGCAGAGCGTGAGAGAAGCGGCCTGGCTCGTCGTGGCACCACACGCGTTCGTCACGGTGCATCGGTAACTTGTTTGAACAAAGGCAGGGGGCAGTGTTTCGCCGGGGCGTGCGGCGATAGTGAGCGAGCGTGTCGTCGCGCCAGAGATGGTGAAGCGGGGGCGAATACCGTCCACGATACTCGTCCAGACACCCGAGCCTGGGGGGGATTGCCACTCCCACTGAATCGACGCCGGGTTGCTACCCAACCAGCCGATAGTGAAGGTCACGCCGGCGTCGGGACAGACCAGTGAGGTGTCGGGCTGGTTGACGATAAAGGGGGCGATGCCGAGCGAAAGATCAACCGTGCGTGTGGTCGAAGTGCCGCAGGGGTTGGTGACGACGCAGTCGTAGTTCATGTACTGAGCGGGGGTGAGGTTGGTGAGCACGAGGGTGGACGACACGGCTCCGGCGATGGTGGTTCCTTGACCATTGATCCCGTTGACGAGGTCGATGCCTTCACGTCGCCACTGGTACGAGGCGGCGATCGGGTTCGAGAGTACGACGGAGAGTTGAGCCTGCCCGGTACACACGGCGGTATCGGTCGGAGCCGTGTCGATACGGGGCAGGCCGGGGAGGCGTATGGCACAGATGCCGTTGGCGTCGCGGGCGGTGTAGATCGTGCCATTGCCTGCGGCGAACACATCGGGATCCCCGGCCAGAGACACGGTGCCGAGAAGCAGAGCGGGACTGGAGGGACGTGCGATATCGGAAAACCGTGCAAGCCCGTCGGTATCGCAGACCATCAGGATGCTACCGGCGAGTGTGAGCGAAGCCGCATTGATCATGGTGAAGTTGCTGCGCAAGGTGGGGGATGCCGGGTTGGTGATGTCGTAGATATCAATGCGCTCGTCGGATTGGAGGAGGCACAGGATGCCGTCGTGCACGGAGATGTCTTCAATGGTTTCTCCCGAGCGGGGAGAGAGAGTGGCGACGACGACTGGGTTCGCGGCATCGGACACATCGACCAGAATGACATCGTCGAAGTCGTCGCCGATGACGACGGTGCCGCGCTCCGCGGAGATGATATCGCCAGAGGAGAAGTTTCCGAGCTGCACTCGACCTCGGAGGATGGATACGCCGGGGTCGGAAACGTCGTACACGAAGAGGTCGTGGTCGTCGGTGAAGTAGGCGGTGGTGCCTTCGATACGAAGAGAGCGAAGGTCGTCGGCGACCGCGGAGGTACCGAGCAACGCCGGTGCGGCCGGGTTGGTGTAGTTGTAGGTGCGAAGCCCTGTATTACTGTCGGCGACATAAGCCCGCGTGCTTTCAACATCAAAGCCGATGGTAAAGGGGGCCAGCGCGACCGACGAAGCAAACGTAGGAGCGGCGGGGTTCGAGGTGTCGAAAGTGATCAGGCGATCGTCTTCGAGAGTGATCAAGTGGTCGCCGAGCACCGCCATGGATTCGGTGGAATATGGCACGACAATGGCATCGAGTACGAGATCGGGCGAAGTCGGCACGATCATGTCGTAGATCTGGAACGAAGCGAAGAGGGAGGTATAAAGTCGGCTGCCGACGGCGTGACACTGATAGATCCCGCTGAAGGGAAAGGGAAGGTTGGTGCGGATGACGGAACCAAACGCCGGAGACGCGGGGTTGGCCAGTGTCGTGCAGACCAGGGAGGAGAGCAGGTTGGTGTGGTAGAGGACCGGGACGCCGGCGGACTGACCGAAGACAACCGGGCTGTTCAGGCCCGCGGCGACGACCGAGAGCGAGGACAGGGAAGCAGGGTTCGAGATGTCGATGATCTCGATGCCGCCTGCTCCGGCGGCGGCCAGGAGGCCGATGCGTATATCCATATCGAACACGCCGCCCGCGGTCGAGATTGTATCGAGCAGGACTGGCACCGACGGAGCGGCATAGTTGAGGGAGCGAACACGCCCACCGGCGTCACCGACGAAGACGGTCGAAGCGCGGGCTTCGACATACCAGACCGGGAACCCACCCGGGTTGTACGTGCTCAGGAATGATGGCGCCCCGGGTGTGGAGACGTCCCACGCTTCGAGGCTGGTATCGATGCCATCGACGACGTACAAGACGTCGTCGGATACCGCGAGGTCCAGTACGCGTGCCGCGGGTATCGTGGCGATGACAAAGGGGGCGGCGGGATTGGAGATATTGACGACAAAGGCGCCGAGGTCGCGCATGGCGAGGTAGGCGGTGGAGCCGCCCACTTCGATGTGCTCTGGGGTGCCCGGCAGCAACAGCGAGGCGAGTTGAACGGGCGCGGCGGGGTTGGTCGTATCGATGATGCGGAACTCGTTGATGGCGCCGACATAGAGACGGTTTGTTTCACCCGAGGCAGCACTTGTCAGGCCGCCGCGGAGAGAGAGGATGTCGGCATCGCACTGCGCCGAAGAGGTCTGATTGACCACAAGCAGGCAGCAGAAGGCCGCGAAGAGAAAGCGAGCGACGGCGAAGCGTCGTGACACAAATACGAAGAACATGCAACTCCTCCAGAAACAGGCCGTGGCGGCATTCTGAGCGCGGATGCACCGCACGAGTATCGAAGCATAAACCGAAACGAACGTTGTGCCACCCAATCTGGTCGGTGTTGACCGGTTATAGGTCGGTGCGTGTTTGGAATGAGTGTGGCGAGCGGACTTCGTCGGACTGGAATTGAGAGAGGGCGAATGATTGAAGAGTGTGTGAATAAAAACCGCCCGGCGTTGAAGCCGGGCGGTTGTGATGCGAGATTGAATCAATGCATGGAAGAGTTAGGCTTTGGGGCCTTTGACGCGGCAGCCGTAGGCTTTGGTCTCGGGGGTGGTGACAGTTTCGCCCTTGACGATCTGCTCGAGAGCGGCCTTGACGTAGTTGGTCTTGCCGGGCTTCTCGGCGCCGTTGTCGTCATCGATCGCGCCGCGGTAAGCGAGGACGCCGTCGGCGTTGATGATGAACATCGTGGGGGTGTTCTTGGAGCCGTAGGCGCCGGCGGCCTTGCCGTCGGTGTCTTGAAGGATCACGCCGTCGAGTTTCCATTCCTTCTTGGCCTTGGCGAGGTCGTCCTTGCTGATGTTGGTGGCGATGCGGACCCAGACGACGTTCTTGTCAGCGAACGCCTTGGCGGTGTCGGTCATCGTGTTCGCACCGTTCTGGTAGTGCTTGACGACATAGGGGCAAGAGGGGTTGAACCACTCGACGACGACGATCTTCTTCTCTTTGGTGAGGTCGGCGAGGTTGACGGTCTTGCCATCGGTGTCGGTGAGCGAGAACGCAGGAGCCTTCTCGCCGACCTTCGCGCCCTCGGCCTTCATGTCTTTCTTGTCGCCCTTGTCTTTTTCCTTTTCTTTGGGCTGAGCGGTGGCGGAAGTGGCGGAGCCGGTCTTGCCTTCCTGAGCGGAAGCGAGGGACGCGCCGAAGCCGATCGTCATGCCACCGGCAACCAAAAGAGCCAGAAGATTCTTCGTCATGCTAGATACTCCGTTTGAGATGTCGTCGTGGGTCGCGCCGCCTCGGGAACACCCCGCGCTTCGCCGGCCCGCACTCGATCACCATGAGGGATAGTGTGAACTGGAACGTGTAACAATCCCCGGCCGCCCTCGACAATCCGACACAAGTGTTGATTGGTTGTACTGGGCAAACGTGTTACTTGGTTGAACCTTGCGGCGTAACCGCGATGAAATAGTACGCGGGCTTGCGTGGTTCGGGGTATTGTACCTCGATGATGCCCGATGCCCTGATAGGGGTCTGTTCTTTGGATTCGAGCGAAAATCGCAGTGCCTCGGACTTGGATACCCCCTGTTTGATGGCATTGCTCATCGTCGAACACGCCGAGTCAGGATAAAAAACCATCCCCTTCGCGCCCTGGGCGGAGACCGTGAGCGTGTTGCGCTCCCACTTTCCAGAGAGGACTGCATCGGTCGTCGCAGAATCGATGAGATTCTTGCCGTTCTCTAGTTTGACAAGTGTTGGTAAGGGGGTTGTCTTTCGCGCCGCGGTGAAGTGTTTGGCGTGCGTTGAGTCTTTCGGGGTGGTGTCGGGAGCGACGACCGGAATGTCGATCGTGACGTCCCCTTTTTCCATGACGCATTGTTCCGCACAGACCAGCCATTTCAGGCTCGCCGAGAGCGTAATCGTGCTGCCGACCTCCGCGTCTTTGGGGACTGAAAGAACCGCGATGGCGGCGACGTTTTTGTGATAGACGTAGTCGATGACGTCGAGGGGATAGACGGCCCGCTCGGGTGTGGGCCAAGTCAGGTCGGAGATCGTCGTCCCTTTGGGGAGGGTCCAGACGGCTTTGGGGGCGGAACCTGAGTCGTTTTGGCCGTCCCAGTAGATGTGCCAGCCGTCGTCCATTTCGAAGCGGAGTGCGACGGAGATGGTGCCGCCGGGGGCAACGCCGGCAAGTTCGGCGATCAGGCTTGGCCGTGCGTGGTCAGGCGCGCGAACCGCAGAGGTACCGAAGAGGCCGGCGGCGGCGAGAATACCGGGGACGGAATAGACAAGCGCTGAAATCAATGCATCGGCTCCTGAAAACCAGAAGGACCAGCGTGAAAGACGTGGTCCGCACCCCGTAGTACGTGCGAGTTCACTGAAAGATCGTTCGGATTTTGGACGGACCGTCATGCGGAGTGTTCGTTTGTACAGAGAACTGCGGTGAAGGAGTGGTTATTCTTTGGGTATGACGATGAGCCGCGAAATGACGTGCCGAGTGGCGGGGGTGATCGGGATTGTGTGCGCCGTGGGCACTCTGGGCGGGTGTAGTGCGGATGCGATCACGGAGAAGGACCACCGGCCGATCGCGCTGGCGGAGGTTCGGTCGCTGACGACGGGAAAGAACGCGGATCGGACGTTGTTGCTCGATTCGAGGTTGGCGGAGCGGTACGACGCCGGGCATATACCCGGCGCGCGGAACGTGCAGTTGTCCGAGGCGCGCGCGCGGACCGGGAACATCATCAATCCCGCGCTCGCGGGGTACAAGACGCTGATTGTCTACGGCGAAGATCCCGGCAGTAGCGCGGCCCGCGCCCTGACAACCCGGCTCATGCAGTTAGAACACGACGGGGTGCGGATCTTCGAGGGTGGCATGATGGAATGGCTGCGGGCGGGGTTGAGCGTTGAAAAAGCGAGCCCCGTAACGAAGTAACACACTAATGTTGCACGTAGTGTGCGTGTCGTGACGGGGTGACCACACGAGAAAGCGGCTGAACGGCGGGTCCGGGGTGCGTTACTTGCCGGTGCTTTTCTGCTCGGCGGCTTCGGCAAGCAAGTCATCGGGAGGGAGCGGGTTGTGCTGGCGGACTTCGCGGCCGCAGTCGGGGCAGGTCGTTTTTTCGTTCACGCCAGCGTACAACTTGACGAAGACGAAGGTGGGGTCGAGTTTGGCTTTTCCGTCTTTCGTCCAATAGCACTTTTCAACGGGATAGAGGGTGGATTCACCGGTGTCGGGGTTTTTCCATGGGAATCGCTCGCCGTCAATAATACGGACAGTGAACGTTTTGCCGCTCTGCGCATCGATAGCCAGTCGGTTCTTCGACGCGTCGCCGACGTCGGTGCCACTCGAAAAAGTCCAGAACAGAACTGCTGCAGCCGCGACGAACAAGAAAATGCTCCCGCCGATTTTAGCGCGGTCTGATCGCAGCCAGGGCGTGATAGATCGAGTGCGGGATGGAGCGTTCGAGATAGCCACCTTGACAGGCGCAGTGTGCAACGCGGTGTGCTTCGTGATCTGTGCCAAGGGTATCTCCGAGGGTGTGTGTCGCGTCCTTTGGATCAGGGTACGACATACGGATTCTGAATGTTGATGGTCTGGCACTTCGCGGGCCATGTGCGGCGGGCGTAGTTCCAGAACGCCGACGGGTCGCCGAGGCGGGTGCCGGAGGGGAACCAGAGGTCGGGATCGGTGACGTCCTCGTCGCTCATCAGCTTCGAGTGGCCATCGAAGAAGACGACATTGCCGAAGCACTTGGTGACGGTGGTTTTGTCGCGTTTGAAGCCGTGGCGGAACCCCCAGAGTCGCGCATCGTTACCGATACCGGCCATATAGGCGGCGCGGAAGGATTCACCGGGGGCCGCGGCGCGGTTGAGTTCCTGGCTACCTGTGAACCAGGGGCCTGTACCGCCGAACGCGCCGCCGTAGGCGGCGTTGATGACAAAGTCGAAGTCGGGCTGGGTGTCACGGTTGGCGTAACGGTGGCCCTCGAACACGGCGACCTTCATGTGAGGTTCGCCGGCGCGGTTGAGGCCGGGGATGTAACCACGTCGATTTTGACCCGGGCGAGGCAGCGTCCCGCGTGGAGGGGCGGCTTCCGACGAAGTGAACTGCGTACTCATGTTGTACGCGATCATCGGGCCGTCGGCGACTGGGGAACCGCCGGAGTTGAAGACGGTCGAGGTGATGTTGTTGGACGGACAGAGCATCGGCTCGAAGGATTTGCGGTACCAATCGAACCGTTCGGCGCGCATGGCTGAAGTTTGGACGGGCGCGCCTTCGTTTGGGCCTTCGTATCCCATCTCTTGGGCCATCGGACCATAGAAATCGTACGTCTGTACAGAAATCCCGTTGAACTGACCATTGACGGCGTCGCGGCCACTTGTTTCCGGGCTGCCGAGCATGGCGTCTTTGTTTGAATTGCCGTAGGTGGTAATGGCGATTCCCTGGCCCTTGAGGTTCGTGGCGCACTTGATCTGGCGTGCGATATCACGTGCGGAGCCCAGCGCGGGGAGGAGCAAGGCGACGAGGATGGCGATGATGGCGATGACGACGAGGAGTTCGATGAGGGTGAAGGCAGATCGGATCGGACGTGGCTCAGGCCGCTGAGAGGCGTACAGAAAGGCGCGGCGCGAGGCGCCGCGGGCGGGTTCGTGGGAAAGGCCGTTGCTTCCGGAAAGCAGCGGCGGGGTGGCGAGGGAGGTGACTGTGGGGTGACGCGTAGCCGGGTTCATTCCTGCGCTCCTCAGGAGGTTGAATCGAGGTCCGGGCCGGTGGAACAGAACATCATGGCCGGGGTTGTGTGGCGAAAGCAGCCCGATCGATCTTGGATTGACGCGAGGTGCGGCTCAAACAATCGGGAAAAGAAAGAGCCGGACGGAGGTGGAAGAAACGAGAAAGGAGTGGATTGGAAGCAAGGTGGGTACAAACGGATGGCGCGGGCACGGGGCGGATCCATCGCCGAGGGTGCGCGGTGCAAGAAACAAAGATCACGATCGGCCGAATCCATTCAGCCTGGGTGGGATGTCAGCGGACGGAGCCTCGAAGCAGAAAACCTGAGGCGAGAAACGAGCGGGTAGGAAACAGGAGCCGCTAGAAGGTGAAGGAGCGGATTTTAGCCGAGTTGTTCGTGAAGCCTAGGGAGGGAGATGATGTAGAGAAGCGGAGTGGAGGCGGAAGCAAGGGAGATGAGATGAAGTACAAGATAGGGTACACCAGTGGCTGCATCATACAACGAAATGTGTTCGATTGTACCGCGAAGTAGATGCGAAAGTTGTGTGTAGAAGTGGGGGCTGTCAACTGCCCTGTGAGTGGAGGGAGCGGTTCGGTGAGGAGGGACACGGGCGTATGAATCACGCCGGCTCGGTCTCAGGGTGAGCGAGGTGCTGGACCTCGGCGAGGCGACGGACGATGGCGTCGTTGACGCCGGCGGTGACGAAAGACTTGCAGTTGCGGATGGCGGCTTTGATGGTTCGAGCCTCGCTGGAGCCATGGGCGATGACACAGACGCCGTTGACGCCGAGGAGGGGCGCGCCGCCGTATTCGTGGTAGTCGTTTTTGCGGTAGATTTCTTTGATGACGGGCTCGAGTTGCATGCCGAGTTCTGGGGCTTGGGAGAAGATCTCGTGCCCGATGGCTTTGAAGAGAGCCTTGGCGAGTCCCTCGGCCATCTTGAGGATGGTGTTGCCGACGAAACCGTCGGTAACGACGACATCGGCGACGCCCTCGAAGAGGTCGCGTCCTTCGATGTAACCGATGTAGTTGAGGTTGGGAGTGGCTTTGAGGAGGTTTTTGACGCCTCGGATGAGGTCGGTGCCCTTGCCTTCTTCGGAGCCGATATTCATTTGAGCGACGCGGGGGCGCTCGATGCCGAGGACGGTTTTGGCGAAAGCCTCGGCCATGAGGCCGTATTGCCAGAGATGGCTGGCGCGGGGTTCTGGGTTGGCCCCTGCGTCGCAGAGGACGATGGGGCCGTGGAAGGCAGGTATGGTGACGGCGATGCCGGGGCGATGGACGCCGGCGAGGCGTTTCATCTGCATGGTGGCGGCGGAGACGCATGCACCGGTGTTGCCGGCGGAAAGAACGACGTCGCAGCGTTTGGTTTCGTCGGTTTTGTGCGATCCGAGCAGGGCCATCCGGACGATCGAAGAGTTCTTTTTGGCGCGGACGGCGTCAACGGGGGATTCGTCCATCCCAATGACTTCGGTGCAGTGTTCGAGTTCGAGGCGGGGGTCGCGCACGCCGCGCTCGGCGAGGATTTCATCGATATCGCGTGAGTTGCCGACGAGAACGAGTCGGTCGGTGGCGTCGAGCAAGGGGAGCGAATCGATGCAACCTTTAATGATGGCATCGGGCGCGTGATCGCCGCCCATGACGTCGACGGCGATGCGCATGGCGTGTTAGCCCTTCTTGGTGCCGATCCCGAGTTTGGGGACGCTGATGGTCAGGCCCGGGCGGACGTAGCCGGACTCTTTGCACACGCGGTGGTGCATTTTGGAGGTGCCGCTGACGGGGCAGGTCGTGGGGAGCGCGCCAGTGAGGGCGTGGTGGGAACGACGGCGACGAGTGCGGCCGTAGGATTGACGAAGTGATGGTTGCATGACGGGGACTCCGAGAAAGAAGCGATTCGGGTGGTCAAACCGGGCGATCCCCGATCAATGGTGCGAATAGACATAGATCCAAACCGCCCAAGAGCGGATAGGAGCGGCGAAGGGTAGCCGCCGGGGGGCGGGGGGTCAATACCTGCGGGAGCGGGGTGAGCAAGTGAACAAAGATGGTAACGGTGTGGTCGACCAAGTCGGGATAACGTCGCGGGTTGTGGATGCAGCGACGACTCCGGATTGGGGAACAGAAGTCGGCACGGGGTCAAGCGATGTCGTAGCACGCAGTTCAGGCCGATACCAAGCAAAGCAGTGTGAAGGAGGCTGGCTGTGCGTTTGGTTGAATGAAAAGAGGACGCGCGGATCGCATCTTCTTTTTTGGGATTCGTTGGCAATTTGTTGGGACTCGTGTACGGTTCATTTGCGAACGAGCAACAAGACGAACCTCGATTATTGGGAAAGAACGCCATGAATAGCGTGATACAAGGTACCGAAAATACGCATTGGGTTCGAGCGATATTGGCGGGGGCAGCCGTGGCGCTGCTTGCGGTAGTATCGGCTAGCGCGCAATGTACCGGATTCAACATGTCTCAGGCATCCGGGGTGGCGATCGACCCCGGGACGGTGGATACCGGGAATCACTGCGATGATTGCATGACGTTGATCGCGTTGCCGTTCCCGGTGACGTTGTACGGGGCGACGTATACATCGGCGCGGGTGAGCAGCAACGGGAATGTGCAGTTCACGACCGACAACGCCGATTACACGAACAACTGTCTGCCGCAAGCGGGGGTGCTCGGGGTAGCGATCTGCGCGCACTGGGACGATCTGTTGACGGACGCCGCGGGTGATGGGATCTTCACATCGGTAGTGGGCGCGACGCCGAACCGGGTGTTCAATATCGAATGGCGAACGCGGTATTACTCGGGGGGTGGGAATGCCGATTTCGAGGTCAGGCTGTTTGAGGATGGCACGCACTTCGAGGTGGTGTTCGGTCAGATCGATCAAGGGGGCACCGGCGCGACAGTGGGTGTGCAGCACACGACGTACGCGGCGACGGAGTATGTGTGCAATACGGGTGGGGTGGTGAGTCCGGGGACACGGGTGTCGTTCGCGTGCTACAACGGGCCGACGGGGACGGCCGCGGCGTCTCCGTCGCCTGTGTATGCGTGTGGGGATGAAGGGGTGATTTTGCTGAGCGTGAACGTGACGGCGGGGATAAGCCCGCCGAGCACGGGGCTGATGGTGAGGTCGGACCTGTCGAGTATCGGAGGCGGTGCGGACCAGGTGTTGTACAACGATGGGACGAACGGGGACGTGAGTGGTGGGGACTCGATCTGGAGTTATCGGATGACGGTGCCTGCGAGCACGCCGCCGGGAGATAAGAGCGTGCCGTTTGTGATAGCCGATGCGCAAGGGCGCTCGACGACAGTGGCATTAGGACTGACGGTGAACCCGTGCGCATCGACGGGTCCGGACGTGTTCGTTCTGAGCCTGACGGACGTGAACTATTACGGCGCGCAGGGGAATATATCGGCGTATGCGATCGGGACGGATTGCTGCAACCGAGGGGATCTGCCGGTGATATGGATCCAAGGTGGGACGGCGCATCCGTTGATTGCGCAGAACATGTACCGGTTGAAGAACGGACGATTCGAGCAGTTAGGACAGTCGTTCTTGAAGAACGCGTTCCAATCGCTGAACTCGCCGTGCGTGGATTGTGTGCAGCCGCCGATGGGGGGAGCGCAGTTGGGCGTGGGCTGCTCGGACGTGTATGGGGCGGGGTACAACGGGAGCCAAGGGAATCTGGGGCGGCGATCGACGTGCAACGCGACGACAGGGGTGTTCAGTTGGCCGCCGCCGCCGGAACCTGGGAATGTGATCGGGCAGCGATTGCAGGTGTTCACGGCGGACATTGATCCTGCACTCAATCCCGGTGCGTTGTACTTCGGAGAGGGGCACTTTGTGACGGCGGACGACGCACAGTGGACGCACAACGGCGCGCCCGCGACAAACGGGCTGAACAACGCGGCGTATCAAAGATTGGCGTTCAGCAGTACCACGGCGGCGCCGGCGATCGTGGGCCCGCCGCGTCCGCTGCTGCCGGCGATATTCGCATGGCAGGAAGTGGACCCGGTTGTATCGATCACGCCCGCCGATTGCTTGGACACATCGTTGCCCGGCCCGGGGATTGTGGCGAGGTTCTGGGTGGCAGCAAAGGCGACGGACAACGGCAACGGGACGTGGCGCTACGAATACGCGGTTCAGAACCTGAATGCCGATCGTGCGGGCGGGTCGTTCGTCGTGCCGATCGGAAACGGGGTGGTCGTGAGCGGGATTGGGTTCCACGGGGTGTTCGCGCACTCCGGCGAGCCGTACCCGAATACGGCGACGAATCCGAACAACTGGCTTGGTGCCGTATCTGGCAACACGGTGCGGTGGACGACGCCGCAGGCGTACCAGCCTCCGAACGGTGATAACGCCAACGCGCTGCGTTGGGGGACGCTGTACAACTTCTGGTTCGATGCCAACGTCGCGCCGGTATCTGGGACGGTGACGATCGGACTCTTCAAGCCGGGCACGGTGATGTCGGTGGACGCGGGCACGATACCGATTCCCGGTCGGTGCGCGGGAGACTTCAACAACGACGGCTCTGTCACGTCGCAGGACTTCTTTGATTTCTTGGCCGCGTTTTTCAATGCGAATGCGGACTTCAACCGTGACGGGGTGACGAACTCGCAGGACTTTTTCGATTTCCTCGGTGCGTTCTTTGCTCCGTGCTAGTGTTCGGTGCCGAAGGCATCGCATGAGGGTGAAGGTGAGGCGAGGTCCGAGCTGCTGTGCAAGTTGCCACCGGCGGCACGGCGGATCGGCAGGCGGCGTGGCCGTCGGACCTACGATCTTGAAATGCTCAAGCACCAGCGTCCGTTTCAGGTTGTCAGTCCGTTCAAACCGATGGGGGATCAGCCGTCGGCGATTGAAGCGTTGACGCGGCGATTGTCGGGTGCGGATAGGCTCAAGAACAAAGACACTGACTTCTCAAAAGCAGAAGTCAGTGGCACGGGCACGGGGAGGGGCACGGGGGGTGGGGCATCGCACGCGTGTCTGCTTGGCGCAACGGGAACGGGCAAGACGTTCACGATGGCGCATGTGATTGAGCGGCTTCAGAAGCCCACGCTGATCATCAGCCACAACAAGACGCTGGCGGCGCAGTTGTTCGAGGAGATGAAGGAGTTGTTCCCGAACAACGCAGTGAGTTACTTCTTGTCGTATAACGACTACTACCAGCCCGAGGCGTATATCCCGCAGCGCGATATCTATATCGAAAAAGATTCGTCGCGGAACGACGAACTCGATCAGTTGCGTCTGGCGGCGACGAGCAATATTCTGTCGCGGCGGGACACGATCGTGGTAGCATCGGTGTCGTGTATTTTCGGGTTGGGGTCGCCGCAGGCGTATGGGGCGCGGGTGCTGACGATCACGAAGGGCAGTGTGATTAATCGGCGTGAGTTTCTCTTGGCGCTGTCGGCGATGCAGTACCAGCGGGCGGACATCGAGTTTGCGAGGTCGAAGTTTCGAGTGCGCGGGGACTTGATCGAGGTGTGGCCGGCGTATGAGAAGTACGCGGTGCGGATCGGGCTGTTTGGGGACGAGATCGATTCGATCGAGTTGATCAACCCGACGAGCGGGGAGTTGCTGGCGAGCGAGTCGCAGTTGTTCCTGTTCCCGGCCGTTCACTATGTGATGCCGGAGGATCAGATGGCCGGTGCGATCGGGGCGATACGTGCGGAACTCGATGCGCGGGTGATGCAGTTGCGGAGCGAGGGGAAGTTGCTGGAAGCACAGCGGCTGATCGCACGGACGAAGTATGACCTTGAGTTGATGGAGGAAGTGGGGTTCTGCACGGGAATCGAGAACTATTCGAGGTATATGGATGGGCGGATGCCCGGAGAGCGACCGTACACGTTGATGGATTACTTTGACTTTGCGCCGGCGAGAGGTGGCACTGCACTCCAGAGCAGTGCCGAAAGAGAAACTGATCTGAAGAACAGTTCCACCAACGGGACCGGCGGCTATCGCACGCCGGGGCTGGAGAGTCCGGAAGCGGAGGGGCGAGCGGGGGTACTCAGGCCGAACTATCGGGATTGGCTGGTGATTATTGATGAATCGCATGTGACGCTGCCGCAGGTGCACGCGATGTTCAACGGGGATCGGAACCGGAAGCAGATATTAGTGGATCACGGGTTTCGACTGCCGTCGGCGATGGACAATCGCCCGCTGCGGTACGAGGAGTTCGAGTCGATCGTCCCGCAGGTGCTGTATGTGAGCGCGACGCCGGGGAAGTACGAGTTGGAGAAGGTCGGCGGCGAGGTCGCTGAGCAGGTGATCCGCCCGACGGGGCTGGTGGATCCAGAGATCGAAGTGCTGCCGGCGCAGGGGCAGATTGTGGACCTGCTCAAGCGTTGCGAAGACCGGGCGGCGAGCGGGGAGCGCGTGATCGTGACCGCGCTGACGAAACGATTATGCGAAGACTTGACGAACTACCTAGATGAAAAAGGGTTGCGGGTACGGTATCTGCATAGCGAGATCGAAACGCTGGAGCGGGTGGAGATTTTGACGGCACTTCGGAAAGGGGAGTTCGATGTACTTGTCGGCGTGAACCTGCTGCGCGAGGGGCTGGATTTGCCCGAGGTGTCGCTCGTGTGCATCCTCGACGCCGACAAGGAGGGGTTCTTAAGGTCGGCGACGAGTCTGATCCAGCAGATGGGGCGAGCGGCGCGCAACGTGAACGCGCGCGTGGTGATGTACGCGGACAAAGTGACGCCGTCGATGGACGCGGCGATCAAAGAGACCGATCGCAGGCGCGCGAAGCAACGGGCGTACAACCTCGAGCACGGCATCACACCCAAAACGATCCAGAAAGCGATCCGGCAGGGGCTGGAACAGGACTTGAAGGCGCGGCGTGTGGCGAGAGACGCCGTGCGTGAAGACGAGCAGACCTTCGAGCAGGAAGAACTGGTGCGGATGCTCGAAGAAGAGATGATGACGGCGGCGGAGAACCTGGACTTTGAGAAAGCAGCGAGGCTGCGCGATCAGGCCAAGGCGATCAAGGAAGGAAAGATGCCGGCCGGTGCAGGCGGCTTATCCGGCGGGCGGGTGCGGCGCTCGGAAGTCGAGGAGATGGTGGATGGCAAAGGCGGCGGGGCCAAGAAGGCGGGCACGGCCGGCAGCAAGGCGGGGAAGCGGAAGAAGCGATAGTTATCGAGAAGTGATTTGTTGCGGACGTCGAGTGGGTTTGTGGGAGAATCGCCGCGCGGCATCAGTCAATTACACACGTGCAGAAGCACAACGATTCGGCGGACCTCATCGTCGGCGTGGGGGTGTTTGGGGATTGATGCGGACGTGGTTTGACGCCGGGCTATCGCGTGGTAACGCCGGCCGTTGTGCGGTCGTTCCAAACGGGGCCTGCGGACGAGAGACTCGGGTCTGCGCGGAGGATTTTTTCACCCAAGGCGTCGCCGGAACAGAGGCGGTTGCGTCGCGGCTTGGGCGGCTCGGCGGCGCGGGGAGCCGACGCCGATGACGCGGCGGTCGATTCGTTGGTTGTGCACCCGGTGAGCGAACCGGCACCGATACCGACCAACAAGAGCAATCCACTCAGAAGACAAGCCTTGCGCCGCATACTGCGTACTCCTAGATGTGCGGCGAGTTTGGTTGAACCCGCCGACGAGAGAAGATCGGCACAATGTGCAGCGAGCGGGCGGTGCAGGGGCCAATTCGGCGCGGAAACTGCGCCGGTGGCCCGCATGGTGCGTGTAGTCGGTGCGGGCGGTACAGATTCACACAGGCGCGGGTGCGGCGGGTTCGGCGCGGTGGCGTGCTAGTCGGAATTCGCGAGTGATTTGAAGGCCGTGATGACGCGGTCGCGTGCGGCGGCGTGGTCCACGATCGGCATCGGATAATCAAGTCGTGCGCGTGCGAGCGGGGGTGGGTCGTGGATATCGGAATCACTGAGGGGAGCGAGTTCGGGGAGGTAGTGGCGGATGAAGGCACCGCGGGGGTCGTTGGCCTTGCTCTGGCTGATGGGGTTGAAGATACGGAAGTAAGGGGCGGCGTCGGTGCCGGTGGAGGCGGACCATTGCCAGCCGCCGTTGTTGCTTGCCAGGTCGCCGTCGACGAGGTGTTGCATGAAGAAGCGTTCGCCACGGCGCCAGTCGATGAAGAGGTCTTTGGTGAGGAACATGGCGGTGATCATGCGGGCGCGGTTGTGCATCCAGCCGGTGGTGAGGAGTTGGCGCATGGCGGCGTCAACGATGGGCACCCCGGTGCGGGCTTGGCACCAGGCAGAGAAGGCCGCGGGATCGTCGTTCCAACGCAAACGTTCGGTTTCGAGTTTGAAGGGGCGGTGCATGCACACTCGGGGGAAGCCGACGAGGATGTGCCGGTAGAACTCGCGCCAGATGACTTCGGAGATCCAGGTGGCGGGGCCGTTCTTCGGGCCGTCGAGGACGCCGCGATTGGCGGCGGCTGCGGCGATGATGCACTGGCGCGAGGAGACGACGCCGAGCGCGAGGTACGCAGAGATGGAACTCGTGCCTGTGACGGCGGGCGCATCGCGGTCGTCGGCGTAGCGCCGGAGTTTGGACTCGACGAACGTGGACAGAAGCCGGTGGGCGTGCGCTTCGCCTGCGGGCCACAGCGCTGCGGAGATCGCGGAGTCGAAGCCAATGACTCGATCGGGGACAGGATCTGGGGCGATGCCGGTGGGGTCTTGTTTGCTCGGCAGTGCGAAGGCACGCAAGGCGGCGACACCGCCGGTCTCTTCGACACGCTTGATCCACGATTTTTTGAATGGTGTAAAGACGGTGTAGAAGGTGCCTTGGCCGGTTCGGATCGAATCAGGGGGGAAGACCACCTGATCGTGATGGCGGTGAAAAGCGATGCCGGCCTTGGCGGCGGCGCGTGCGACAGCGTCGTCCCGGCGCGACTCGTTGATCTCGTACTCGATGTTGCAGTGGATCGCGTCGCAGGCGTGCCGCTGAGCGAGCGAGACGAGGGCTTTCGGGGCCGCGCCGAATCCGTCGGCGCGAAGGATCAGCAGCGGGATGTTGAGTGCTAAGAGCGAGGTGGAGAGGTCGCGGAGACAACGCATCATCAGGTCAACGCGGCAAGGTGCCCAGTCGTGCTCGCGCCAGGCAGCGGGCGAGATGAGAAATACGCCGATGACGCCACGAGGAGAGACCGAAGCGGCGCGGTGCAGCGCGGCGTTGTCGTGGACGCGTAGGTCGGCCCGGAACCAGACGATAGATCGCATCGGGATGAGTTCGTTGGTGAGGATGAATGGATGCACGCGGCGTGCGGTTGCGCCGTGGAAGCAGCGGCTACATCCGAAGTGTAGAACCGAGCGAGGGCGAATGGTCCGGGTGTTGAACGGTGCGACACGACAACGCCCGCGTGACGAGCACGCGGGCGTTGGGTAGGAAAACGCCGGATGGAGCGGGCGGTTCAGGCGCGGCAGCGACGGCGGGAAGCGAAGAGACCGGCAAGCCCGAGCAGTACGAAGGAGCCGGGCGTGGGGATGTAGGTGACGTTGTCGATGTAGGAGAGGCCGGGGCTGCTGCTGGCGATTCGGAAGGAGAGGTCGCCGAAGCCGGGGTCGCCCAGGAGCACGAAGATCTCGGGATCCTCGAAGCGGAAGGAGTAATGGACGAAGGAGTTGAGTTGGCTCAGGTCGGGCATGAGGGTGTCGCCGTCGAAGGTGTCGTAGTTGAGGAGGTTGACGTCCCCGAGCCAGAGTTCAAATCCGGTGGTGCCGAGGCTGGTGAAGGCGTAGTCGAAGGAAATCTCGAAGACAGAATCGGGAAGGAGGAGTTCTTGGGAGATGGCGGAGAAGGTGCCCGAGGCGTCGAAGGCCATGGCAAAGTTATCGCTCTCCGGGAGCGAGAAAGAGGGGATGGCGGTGCGAGCGCCGGAGGAACCGGCGGGCATGAACCAGCCATTGTCGCAGAGCGCGCCGCGGTCGCCGCGGAAGTCGCCGTTGAACTCGCGGGTGTGGGTGGGAGCGGCGAAGGTTTTCCACGCGATGCCGTAGGTGGTGGCGTTGCCGTCGGCAAGGGTCCAGTTGTTGACGACAAAGGAGTACTTGTCGCGGTCGGGGACTTTGTACACCAGGTGCTCGCGCATGTTGATTCGGCTGTACGCCTCGGCGAGCATGGTCCCGCGTGCGGCGGTGCGGGCGATGCCCAGGTCCGTGTCGTTCAGCCCTTTGTAGGTCCAGGTGGTGGGGTCGGCGGCGGCGTCGTCGACGCCGCGGTTCCAGGCGATGGTGGCGACGGCGAACGAGCCTTTGCGGAGGTTCGAGTTGATGTCGTAGGTGTTGGAGTTGGCGTAGCCGGTACCGGTGACGGTGTCGAGGTCCCAGGCGATGTTGGGAGCGGGGTTCTGGAGGTCGGTGGGGCCGCGTCGGGAGGGGGCGTGCCGGCCGGCGGTGTACTGGTCCCATGCTTCTTTGGCGTCGAGTTGTCCGGTGCCGGTGTCGTTGGAAGTGTTGTGCAGGCCGCGTCCGAGGGAGGGATTTTCGTCCCAGCGCACGCCCGCGCCGTCCTTGACAGACTTGTTCGTTGAGTTCATGAGGACGGCGCGCATGACGCGCTGGTCGGTGGAGCGGGCGTTGGTGGTGCCGTACTGATGAAGGATGGCGGCGACCCCGGAGACCTGGGGAGCGGCGAAACTGGTACCGTTGGTGTCGTTGAAACTGGTGGTGGTGGCGTTGGTGGCGGTGTTGATCGTGCCGCCGGGCGCGACGAGGTCGGGGCGGTCGCCTCCGAGGTACGGGGCGGGTCCGCGGCTGGAAAAGGGCGCGACCTGCTGGTAGCGACCGGCGATGTTGCCCGCGGCACCGCGTTCGGTGGCACCGACGGAGAGGGAGTTGAACGCGGCGCCGGACGAACGGTTGCCGCTGGCGCCCTCGTTGCCCGCGGCGGCGACGGTGAGGATGTTGTGACGCGCGACGAGCCAGTCGGTCGTCATCGCGGTTCGGCGGAAGTTGTTCTCCGACCAGTTGAACCACGCGCCGTTGCTGATGTTGATGATGTCGGCGCGGGGAGCGAGGAGGATCCAATCCGCGGCGGCCTTGAAATCGGAGGCATAGGCGGGGACATCGGTGTTGTTTGGAATGTGGGCGGACTGCACGCGGGAGCCGGAGGCAACGCCGCGGA
>JBGSIF010000097.1:0-19009 GCA_041742635.1 Phycisphaerales bacterium | reverse complement strand
CCGCCACACTCGCCAAGCCGAAGCCCAAGCGCGATGCCGACGAAACACCCTCCGACCCCATCGCCGCCGATCTATTCGAGGCGCTCCGCAACCTCCGGCGCGCCATCGCGCAGGAGCGCGTCATCCCCGCCTACATGATCTTCGGCGACCGCACCCTCATCGCCCTCGCCGAGCGCCGACCCATCTCTCCCGGCGCGTTCCGCGCCATCCCCGGCGTCGGCGACCAGAAAGCCCGAGAGTTCGCCCAACGCTTCATCGACGAGATCGCCGCCTTCTGCACCGCCCGCAACATCAAAGGCGACGACTCCACCCCAGCCCCTCCTCCCACACCCCCTCGGCGCGATCCGGACCCCGATCTCGACCTCGCCCCCGTCCGTCGCCCCGCGTCGCGTGAACACCTCGACCGCCTCTGGGAACACGGCGCGTCCATTGAAGAGGCGTGCGAGGAAACCAAACTCAAACCCTCGACCGTCACCAAGTACCTCAGCGAGTATGTCGAAGAACGCATCGCTCGGCGCAAACCCGGCGAGCCGCCAGTTGACGTATCGCCCTGGGTCGATTCCAAGACCTACGCCGCGATCATCGACGCCGCCGCGAAGACCGGCGCGGATCGTTACAAGCCGATCTACGAGTTCCTCGGCGAGCAAGTCACCTACGACCAAATCCGCCTCGCCCTCACCCACGACCGCGCCGTGCGCGGCGCCTAAATCGCCCGCCCTGCTTGCACCGCATTTTCCCACCGAACGCCGAACGCCGAATGCCTAACGCCAAACGCCGAACTCACCACATCCGCGCATTCCATCCACGCCAGTCTATCTGGCCCCGAGCGGTACCACTCCAGATGTGGCGTGTAAACAAATAGCACGACCGTAAGGAAGGGCACTCTTCTTCCTCAGCCCGAAGGGCTGACAGAAAATAGCCGGGGGTTGTCGCGCGGCGAACCCCCGGTTTGATCGTCCCGTTCATCTCTTCCACGCAGAAAGCGTGGACCACTTCCCGCCGTGGCCTTGCTTTGCCACCTCAGCACCCTCCCGCGAAGAACGCAGTGAGGAAGTCGAAGAAATCCTGCGAGTTCACGCCGTTGTCGCCGTTGAAGTCGGCCGTCGGGCTGAGGGCGAAGAACGCCGCGATGAAGTCGAAGAAGTCTTGGGAGTTCGTTGCGCCGTCGCCGTTGAAATCCGACGGGCAATAGACCACTTCCGCGCCGCTGAAAATGTAGCGGATACGGAAGCCAGGCGGTAGGTTCACCGTCTGGAATGTCCCGACGCGCGCCGAACTCGTGGCGACCATCGGCACCACCAGCCCGGGCGACGGCACAAACCCGTTGATCAGCGACACATTCAGCGTCCCGGCAAGCACGCAACTCGTTGCAATGATCCGATCACTGTCGCCCGGTAATGGCCCCCCGATCTCCATCTCCAGCCGCCCCCGCGACGTCCCGCTCGTGTGCGAATACACCCCGACGATATTGAACTGTTGCGTCGAATCGATACCCGGCGTCCCGGGCACAACCACGCCCACATTGGTTACATTCCCTTGAATGATGCCCGAGCCGTTCAATGTATCTAGCGTGGGAGTCGTACCCAGAGTGATGCCGCTCGCGCAGATCAGCGTCGTGGAGCGCAGTGTCGTAAGTGTCCCAAGCCCGGCACCGTTGGAATCGTTCAGTGTCGTCACCGATGAAATATCCATTTCTCCATCGGTGGCAAACCCGAACGTGCTCCCGTCGCCGATCGCCGCGGGCGCGCCGCTGATGACGATCCTCGATCCTTGCTCGCCCACGACCTTGGAGTTGATCGTACCGTTGCCCGTGTACCCGCCGCCGTTCTGAAAAACGAACCTCGTCCCGCCGATGCCCTGTCCGATGCCGGTGAGCATGTCTTGGAATGTCAGCCCGTTCGTGCCAGTCGCCGTGATCGTGCCCAAGTTGAGCAACTCCCCGATCACAAGCCCAGTGCCTGATATGGCCTCGTTGGCAGGCAGGATGAACTCGTCCGATGCCGCGATGATCCCGCCGTTCAGCGTCGTGTTTCCCAGGAACGCGACGCTCGAATCGTGGTAGTTGACCCGGTGCGCACCCACGTTCACGTCCGGCGTGACGATCGCTACGTTCGAACCATCACCCAACGTCAGTTCCCCCGTTGCCGTGATCAGTGGGTTGACCTGTACCTTCGCGTCGATGAGCCCCGAAGCACTGAACGGCACGTCGCATATGAACTCGTCGGCGCGGACGACCCCGCTTGTCATCGTGAAACTACCCCCCGTATTGATGCGCACAATGCTCGTCGCATCAAGCGTTGCGTCGTTGAGTGACAGCGTTGCGCCATTTTCTATAACGACTTGAGTTGTGAACAGGCCGTTTGTTGTCACCATCGCACCGTCCCGGATCACCGCCGTCCCGCCGTTCCTCACGCTCAGCGAGTCGGCCGTGGCGTGTGTTCCCATATTCTCCGCAAGAAATGTTCCCGCCCCGCTTCCATTGCTGACAACGATCGAGTGCGTATTCGTCTGCGCTCCCGACCGCACATTGAACACGCCGCCCCCTTCATCCCCGACGAAGACCTGCCCTAGGTTCGACGCCGTGAGCACCGCCCCCGACTCGACATTCAACGTCCCCGACGACGCGGCCCCATTTCCCAGTCGGATGCTCCCTTGCGTCACCGACACCTCCGTGCCGTTGCTCATTGTCAGCGTGCCGGCACCGGCGTTCCCGATGGTGATCGCATCGCTTGTCGTTGTCCCCGCTGCGAACACAGGCGCGTTCGCCAGCGCATCCAGGACCAGCACCGGCCCGGCACCCGCCCCGCTCACTGTTAGCGTCGCTTCATCGTGCGTGAATGCGCCACCCGACACCGCCACAGTCCCCCCGTTGTGCTGAAATTCACCTGTTGCTCCGAACACCAGCGACACCGTATTGAGCCGCCCGCCCGTATTCACCCGCAGCGTCCCGCTCCCGGTCCCTGACCCGCCCACGGCCGTCAGGCTCAAGACGTTCACCACCCCCGGCGTGCTAATCTCCAGCAGCCCGATCCCGGCGTCTTGCGATACAAGCGTGTCACGCCCGATATACAAATCGTCCGCAACATTCAGCGTCGATCCCGTAAGCCCCAGCCCGCCGACCGTGACTGTCCCCGCGCTGTTCTGTCCCGGCGCGATGCTGTCCTTCCCGATGAACATGTCGCGTGATGCCTCCACCAGCGCGCCCGCCGCGATCGTCAGCATTCCCACGCCGTTCCGCCCAACGATCAAATCCCCCGTCGCCGACGTCGTCCGCAGTGTCGAACGCGGGAACGGCGGCGACAGAATCGCCCCCGACACCGTCACGTTTCCTTCGCCCGCTCCATTCAGATTCCCGAGCGTGATTGACCCCGCCTCCACACGCCCCCCGCCCGTGATATCCAGCGTACACACCAGGTTCGTATCGTCGGCCACCGTGAGTTGCCCGCTCGCCAGCAGGTCCGCGTCGTCATCGTTCACATCGACGTTTCCGTTCGCGTTGAACACCGTCCCGATACTCAAGTCATCGCAGTTCAGCGTCCCCGTCGTCAGCACCAACGTCGGCGGCGCACCCGCCAAGTCCCCGATCACCATGTTCCCCGTCGAATGCGTCGATGTCATCGAAAATGTCGGTGTCCCGCGCCGGATCGTCATCGAACTGCTCGCGCCGACCGTTCCGCTAAACGTCACTCCATACGCCGCCGACAACCCGAAGAACAACGGATTCGCCGCGGTCGGCACCTGCGCCGGGTTCCAGTTCGCGGCGGTGCTCGCCGCGCCCCCGAGTGAGTTATTCCAGTTGAGCGTCTGCCCCGACGCACCCCCGGCGACCGTCGATACCGCAAGCCCCGCCACGAACACCATCCGCCCACCGCAACGCACGTTCTTCAAGTTCATGAGTACCTCCTGGTTCCCAGCGGCTATGCCGGGCATCGGGCACATCGCCACCCACAGTGCCGGTGTACGCCCACAACCAAACGCACCGCTTCAGGGTGCCAAGGCTCATGCTTTCTCGTCGATCGCTCCAGAGAACGGCTGATCATCCGTGTTTGGGGCACAAACATGGTCCGCTAACCTTATGCAGACGATTACACGTCGGCGTTGATGCCGCCGGTAGTATGTTGTGATTACAGACTGTCATGTCCCGACTCTGGAACGGGCGCCATCACGCGCGGTCCAGTTGCTCCAACGCACCTTCCACGAACCCCGCGAGTTTTCTTGCGCGAACCGGATGCTGCAACTTCCGCAGTGCCTTGGTTTCTACCTGCCGCACGCGCTCGCGTGTTACCTTAAAGATCTTCCCCACTTCCTCCAGCGTGTACGTGTACCCATCGCCGATCCCGTACCGCAACTTGATGATCTCCCGCTCCCGATACGTCAGGCTCTTGAGTACCTGCTCGATCCGACCCTTGAGCATGTCCTGCGCCGCCACCCCGTTTGGTGAAGATGTCTTCGGATCCTCCAAAAACTCCCCAAGGAACGACGTATCCCCGTCACCCACCGGCTTGTCCAGCGACACCGGCGGCTTGCTCGTGCGTATCACCCGCTTCACGTCCGCTATCGACAGCCCGGCTCGTTCCGCCAGTTCTTCCACCGTCGGCTCCCGCCCGGTCTCCTGCTGCATGTGCTTCGACAGCGTCTTGAGTTTTCCCATCATCTCGATCATGTGGACCGGCACGCGGATCGTCCTCGAATGGTCCGCTATCGCACGCGTGATCGCCTGTCGGATCCACCACGTCGCGTACGTGCTGAACTTGTACCCGCGTTTGTACTCGTACTTGTCCACCGCACGCATCAGCCCCGTATTCCCTTCTTGAATCACATCCAAGAACGATAACCCACGGTTGCGGTACTTCTTGGCGATCGACACCACCAGCCGCAGGTTCCCGCCCGCCAGATCGCGCTTGGCCTGCTCGTACTCCCAAAACACCGTGTTCAAGTCGCGGATACGCCCGTACAACTCCTCCGGCGTCTCGAGCACCAGGTCTTTCAGCCCACCCAACTCTTCTTTCATCACCGCTACATCGTCTTCATCGACCCGGTTCCGCATCCGCTCCGCCCGTCGCAACTGCGCTTCCAGGTCGTGCATCTTCTTGGCAATACTCCGCAGTTTCTTCATCTGCGGGATGATCTTCCCAGTTCGCAAACTGAGTTCTTCCGTCAGCGCCGCCATTTTCCGCCGGCGCGTCGCCATTCGTTCTTCGATCTCGTCTTTCACGCGCGCGTCCGTGTGCGGATCCAGCAACTTGAGCGCGTCCCAATCCGCCCGGTTCAGCACCAGGAGCCGCTCGATCGTCCTGAGGTTATACGGGATCCGCTTCAGGATCCGTTCTTTCGCGTCGTCCTCCATCGTCGATGTCCGCATCGTCCGATCAAACGGCGACACCCCGCTCGCCACCTGTTTGAGCAGTTCCACAGCGTGGTGCAGCACGTAGTCGCTCTCGAGCGCACGCCGCCGGAAGATCATCCGTGTCGTCTCGATTTTTTTGGCCAGCCGCACTTCCTCTTCACGCGACAGCAAGGGGATCGACCCCATCTGCGAGAGATAGATCCGGATCGGATCATCCATCCGCTTCCCGTCGGCCTCGCTCGAAAGCGCCTCGGCGAGTTCCTTCTGCAGCGCGGCGTCGTCCTCATCCACCAGCCCGTCGTCTTCCAGTATTTCCGCTTCGTGCTCGATCTTCGACACCCCGCTCGTCCCCGCCGCACTCGATACCCCGGCGGTGTGCGGTGCGTGGTGTGCGAGCGGCGCAGCGGTGGTGGGAGGGGCAGGGGGAATGGGGGGGGCGGGTGCCTCTATGTTCGATTTCGCGGCAAGCATCGACAGTTGCACAGGCGCCCACTTCGGTGCCCCGTTGTTCTGGTGCAGACCATTTGCGCGATCCAGTCGTTCGTCATTCTCACTCCCGTCACCGCCGGGCACGCTCATCGCGCGGTCGGATCGTGACAGCGGATTGGACCCTTCCCCGTGACGCGAACCATTCTTCCCCGCCTCGGTCGGCCCGCGCTGTGCCCGCCACTCTCGCGCGCGGAACTCCATCTCGTCCACCAGTTCGATACCCAACTGATCGATCGTGACCAGCAGTTCATCAAGATGGTCCGGATCGACCATCTCGTCCGGTAGCGTGTTGTTGAGTTCCTCGTAACTCAGCCAGCCCCGCTGGCGTCCGTGTTCCAGCAAGTCCTGTAGCACGGGATGCAAGTTCTGAATCACGCCTGTCCTCCTCGAGCGGTCGCCTTGGACCGCTGTTGCTTGTCGTGCCATATTCTCTCGACCCGCGATGCTCGTCCGGCCCCCGGCCCGCTTCTCGATCACTTCCCATTCCCGCGCCACGCCTCGTGTTTCCCTCTGGGCTTTTTTTACCCAGACAACTTCTTCGGCACCCGTGTCGGGTTCCACCCTACTTCCGAAGCGTGCTCCCTCAATCGGAGCAGCGCGCCGAGCGCTGATGTACTCGGAGCCGATGCTTCTTCTGCTTCCAGCGTATGCGCCCACCCATCCTCGTCGATCGCTGCTCCCGCCGCCCCGCTCATGCCCTCTCCCGACGGATCGGCCGAACTCAGCACCTGCCCGAGTCGTTTCTCGCGCGACTCGCGCCGTGCCGCGTCCAGCCGATCCCTCCAGTGTTGGTGCAGCAACTCGGATCGACTCTGCGTGAGCCGTTCCGTTTCTTGTTGCCACGACGTGGCGCACCGCACCGCCGCCGAGTCCGTCAGTTCCAGTAGCACCCCCGCAAGCCCCGGTGTATCCCCGCGAGAAACGATGGACCACACCGCCCCGGCGATTGCTCGTCCGACCTGCGTGCTCATCCCGCCGCTCGACATGAGTGCCCGGTCCTCCCCCTCCAGCGACATGGCGAGCGACCCATCGCACAGCACGCACGCGATCATCTGTTCCGCCGGCGTTCGTGCTGCTTCGATCGTTGCGTGATCGTCCTCGGCTTTCCCGTTCGCTGTGTCCACACCGGCTACGCCCACGCGGTTCACCCCGCCGCCTCCCCCGCCGACGCGCCGTTTCGGGATCGACCTCAGCACCGTCTCCTCATCAATCCGCAAAAGCGAAGCGATACGCTTGATAATCAACCGTTGCCGCATGGGCTCCACGTTCGCAAGCCCGAGTTCCGCGAGCCGGGCCAGTTCGTCCTGAATGGCGCGTGTCTGTGCCGCCATGCCGAGACCGCTCAGCCGCGCACGGAGCCGGGTGAACCGGTATTCCATCGCATCTTCCGCCGCCCCGATCATGGTGTGGAACTTCTCCAGCCCGCCCGGCTGTTTCAGCAGTTCATCCGGATCTTTCGCCCCGTCAACTCCTCCAACACTCGACATCAGCGCGATCTTCACATCGATCGGCTCCGCGAACAACGCCTCGAGCGCTCGATCCGTCGCCTTCTGACCCGCCGCGTCACCGTCGAACAGCAGCACCACCGTCTCGCACAACCGGCGCAACAACTTCGCATTCTGCGGCGTCAGAGCCGTCCCCAGTGCCGCCACCGCGTTCCGAACCCCCGCTTGATGACACGCGATCGTGTCCATGTACCCTTCGGTGATAATTGCCACGCGTGAACGCCGGATCTCCTGCGCCGCTTGGTGCAATCCGTACAACGTGGTCGATTTATTGAACACCACTGATTCGGCGGAGTTCAGGTACTTAGCGTCCTTGATGTCCTGACCGTGCTCGTCTTTGTCCCGCAGCCGACGCCCCCCGAACCCGATCACTCGTCCAATTTGGTCGTGGATCGGGAAGATCAGCCGATCCCGGAACCCGTCGTAGCACCCCGGCCCGTTCTCGCGCGTTTTCAGCAGCCCCAGTTCGATCATCGGCTGGATCTCCAGCCCCTTCTTCTGCGCGGTCTGGAGCAGCCCGTCCCACCGATCCGGCGCGGCCCCGATCTCGAACGCCTCGATCATCTCCGGCGTCAGCGCGCGCCGACTCAGTAACTCCCGCGCTCCGCGCCCATGCTCCGGGTGCGCCAGAACGGCTTTGAAAAAATCCCGCGCGGTCAGATTCGCTCTCAAAAGCACTGAACGGGTCGAGTAGGACGAATCTTCGGACACAAACTCGCCCGAACCCGCATTCGCTCCTGAAAATGCAAGCCCGCCACCCCCACCCTTGGGCACCCACGGCGTCAGTTTCACCCCGCCCTTGTCCGCCAAGTACTCGATCGCGTCGCGGAACTCCATTTTGTGGTAGTTCATCACGAACGTGAAGGCGTTCCCCCCGGCTCCGCACGAAAAACAGTGGTAGATCTGCTTCGACGGCACCACGTACATTGACGGCTTGTGGTCGTCATGGAACGGGCACAGCCCCATGTACTCGCGCCCCTTCGCGCGCAGCGTCACATGCTCACCGATCAGGCGAACCAGGTCCGTGGCGTCGAGCACGCGTTGTCGATCATCGTTTGTCTGCACGGCTGTTTTCCAGCGCACCACCGCACGAGCCAGCCAACACGATACTTCGTCCAAGCATGAATCGAATAGAGCAAAACTACAGTCCGGCCCGCGAATATTTCGCGGAACTCGCGGCAGATCGGCCGCTGCTTGTGTCGCCCGGAGAGAGTGTGATCCGGCGGATGCGGGGTTCGAGGCACATGGGCCGCGTGCAATCCGACACTGGATCCGATAGTCGAGCGACGTGACTATGGGAAAGGTAGCACGCGCTTCCGGATCGTCAACCATTCGCCAACGAACTTGCCCAAGATCGTCCATTCGGTCAAGCCGACGCATCTTGTCACACGAACGTCGGGTGCCGTGCGCGCATAACGTACTTCATGCGTGTCCGGGTCAACTTTCAAGGCCGCGTGCAAGGCGTGGGCTTCCGGGCGACCGCACGCTCGATCGCTGCTGGATTTCCGATAACCGGTTGGGTTCGCAACGAACCGGACATGTCAGTCATGCTCGAAGCACAAGGCGACCCTCGACACATCGACGGCTTCCTCGCCGAAATCGGGCGTCTCATGCAGCGCAACATCCAGCGTACTGATAGGGTTGAGGTTGACGAACGCGGCAGTGAATCGGCGTTTGTGATCCAGCGATGATCGCGCCCCCGCCTTCGGCCCTGTACCCACCACAACTGCCTATTCTCACTCCCAACTCATGCTCATCTTATTTGATATCGACGCGACGATGCTCTCCACCTCCGGCGCGGGGATGAAGGCGATGCTCGACGCAGGGCGCGAACTCTACGGGGCGTCGTTCTCTACGGACGGGATCGGCTTTGCGGGACGGCTGGACCCGCTGATCATCGGCGACTTGTTCGAGAAGCACGCCGTACCGCGGACAACCGAGCGGCTGAGCGAATACCGATCGGCGTACAAGGACCACCTCGCGCGCCGACTGGCCGACCCGGCGACGATCGCCAAGTCTCTCCCCGGCGTCCTCCCCCTGCTGGACGAACTGGCGACGATGCCGCACATCACGATCGGCGTGCTGACGGGCAACTTCGCTGAGACCGGCTCGATGAAACTGCGCACCTGCGGGATCGCGCCTGAACGCTTCCACATCAGCGTCTGGGGCGACGAATCGCACAGCACCCCGCCCACGCGCGAAGACCTCCCCGGCGTGGCGATGAAGAAGTTCGCCTCACGCCACGGTCGCCCCATCGCGGGCGAGCAGGTGGTGGTGATCGGCGACACGCCGCACGATGTGCGCTGCGCGAAGGCCCACGGCTGCCGCAGCCTCGCCGTGGCCACGGGATCGTTCGATCTGGACGCGCTCAATCGATGCGAGCCGACGCGGGCGGTGCGAGACATGTCCGACTGGCGCGGCGTGGCGAAGTGGCTGGTGGGGTGATGGGTGTGATACGCATACCATTTGATTCTCGGGCAATTGTGGGGCGGGCGTCGCGCGTGCCTCTACGGTCTTTCTACCCCGACTCCTAATTCTCATGCCTTAGACACTGATGAGGATCCGTATGAGATGGGGGCGTGGTGGTGGGGGGGGTGAGGCGGATGGCTCCACCGGTTGAACCAACCACCGCGCAAGAACCTCCGGATGGTCCCGAAGTCCCGAGGTGGATGTTCCACCGAAGTCGCCGTGCTTTGGAGCGGGTCAGTGCGGGGTTCAAGAAAGCACGCGGTCACGACAAACCGGACGTTCAACACCTGACCATGCAAAAACCAGGGTCAGTGCCAAGATGAATGTCAATGCCACCAGCCACCACTTGCGTTTCTTTGTGAGACCGAGGATCACACGACGTAGAATAAAACTGTGCCATTTGACTATTGATAGGAGGTTGCAGATGACTGTCTTGCAGCGAAGTCTGGTCTTCTTCGCCGTGGTGGCCGTGCTGTTCGGAATCCAATCATGCTGGCGGGTGCAGCCGCCGAGTGGAACGTATCAAGTGATTACGTTCGAGTTCGTCCTATCCAATCCACCAGCAAACGCAGGCACGGCGGTTCCGGGAGTTTGGATCGACACGAACACGAAGTTGAGCGGCTTGTCTGGGGGAACCTTGACAAGCAGCCTGCCGTGTGCGGTGATGATTGACTACACGGACAACACATGGACATTCAAATCCGTAGAGTTCACTTCCGTGAAGATAACCTACGACGACGGTACCGTCGATCTGTCCACTGGCGCGGTGAAACTGCCGTTGCGCCTGGCTGCCAGAGAATACGAAACAGTGAACAGTGTTACGGGCGGTCGAATCGTGAAGAGCAAGAACTGGATTCTTTCTGGCGAGATCCCGAACATTGTCACGCGCGCCGAACCGTTCAGGCTGCAGATGGAAGGGTACTTCGCCAAGGACGACAATAGTAGGGTTGCGTTTACGATTGACCAGCATTTCATAATACAGAAGGACAATGCGACCAAGAGCGCCGCGGAAGTGTTGCAGGATAAGTAATATCGGAGGGTGGCCCCGAAGTCCTCGATCGTGCCACCCGTCTCGTTCTGTTCGCAGGTGCATTCGTGAGCGAAACGAAGGCCGACGGTTTGCGGATCCGAAGAGATAGCCTCATACTCGGAGAGCCGGGATACCCAACTCCGGCGAGAATGGCAGGAATGGTGGGGGCGGACCACCCAAGAGCCTGCACTGCAGAGCAGGACCACCGTGCCTTACCCCGGGTACGTACACGAGGTCTTGTCGGTCTCCCAAACGGTCATGCTGCGGAGGGTGGCACCGGTGTTGGTGCCCGCGATCGCCGGAGCGAGGAGGTCGAAGCAGACTTTGACGATGTTTTCGACGGACGGATTCAACCCACCCGTCCCCGAGCCGTTCCCTGAACCCGAGCCAGCTTCGCCGCAAGCAAACTCCGCGGTATCCAGGTTCAGGTGCTTGTGGTCGAAGCGATGGATGATGCGTTCGCTGGTGATGCGTTCCAGGTCGAGCAGTGTGAACCGGGCCGGGCCGGCGGCATGAAAGGGGATCGCCACGCACGGCTCGACGCGGTAGTTGTGCCCGTGCCCGCTGGGGAGGTTGCACTTGCCGAAGAGGGCGCGGTTCTGCTCGTCGGTAAGTTGCGGTGAGTGCAGGCGGTGCGACGCCGCGAACTCGAACTGCTGTCGCATCAGCACGCACGGTGGGGACGAGGGGGACGAAGGTGCGGGGGTCGTGGCCATTTCGATGGAATGGTACGGAGTGAGCCGCCAGCGCACGCGGGAGACAACGCGTACCGGCGTGTCGCGCGGCTCGCGCGTCGGGCGGTCGGCCCGATCCAGTGCGCTGGATACAACGGCTTCGATCGGGTCGATCAAACGCGCCAGCACGATCGCCGGGTCGATCATCGGGGTCTCGCGGCAGGCGGCTTGGATCATTGGCACCGCCGCGGAACGAACGGCGTGGTCGATCTCGCGGATATTGACGAAGTAACCGGTGGCTGGATCGGCGTGGCCGCGGCAGGTGACGTCGAGTTCGTAATGACGCCCAAGCCCGAACAACGACGGCGAGCCGGCAAAGGTGTTGAAGCCCGTGCGGGATGGTTGGTGGGTAGTGGGAGTGGTGGCAGGGTGGGTGGCGTGAGGGGGCGCGTCGGTGTTTGGCAGGTCGTTGATGGCGAATCGGACCGTGCGGGTCAGTTCGAGCATCCAACAGTGTAGATCAAAGCGTGCCTGTATCCCGCGCGGATGCGGTACGCATGTGCGGGCGTGCCTGTGAATGTTCAACTTCTAAGCCGGCGGGTTGCCTCGGGGCGGTTTGGGTGCAATAGTCTGTTCCGGCGGCCCACACCCTCGGAGGAGTTCTTCGGTAGATGTTCGCTTGGAGACCCGACGCATCGGGTGGTCGGCGAACGGTGTGCGCGTGAGCCGCGTTGGCTGCTCGACATGTTGTTGCGAGACGTCGTCGCTCGCCTCGCCTGATCGGCGGGGTTCGGCGCGGTTGGTGGTCATTCAATAAGCGGAATCGTGATCGGGGGGCTTCCTTATCAATGTATTCGCAACTGGTTGCACGGACGTGAAACAAAGCCTAGACCCTCGTGGGAATGTGACTGATGATCGATCCTCGAACGCCTGATTACACGAACACCCCGGCGTCGCATCGGCGCCCGGGATTAGCGTATATTTTGAGGAATGAAGACATCGCTCGGGAGAGCGGTGCCACCAAACCTGCCGCGGCGACCGTCGTGACACCGTTCTTCAACACTGGCCCGGTCTTCCGCGAGACCGCGGCGTCGATCTTCAACCAATCGCTCCAGAACTTCGAGTGGGTCATCATTGACGATGGCTCGACCGACCCCGACGCGCTCGCGATTCTCGACGAGTACCGCTCGATCGATCCGCGCGTGCGCGTCGTATCACACGACATGAACAAAGGCCTTAGCGCGGCCCGCAACACCGGCTTCCGCGAGGCCCGCACTCCCTTTGTTATTCTTGTCGATAGCGACGACCTGATCGAACCGACAACCCTTGAAAAGTGTGTCTGGTATCTCCACACGCACCCCGAGGCGTCGTGGGTCAAGGGGTACACAGTCGGCTTCGGGGCGCAAGAGTACCTTTGGACCCGCGGGTTCCACGAGCGGGCCGAGTTTCTTAATGAGAACCTCGCCACCGCAACCACGATGATCCGCACGAGTGCGTGGGAACTGGCCGCACGCGATGTGGTCGGGGAGGGGAGCGGTGGGGACGGCGGTGGTGGTGGCGGGGGGTTTGACGAATCCATCCGCGGCGGGATGGAAGACTGGGAGTTCTGGGTCCGCTGCGCCTCGCTGGGGTTGTGGGGCGCGACGATACCGGAATACCTGGATTGGTACCGCCGGCGTGCGGCGCAGGCGATCGGCGCGGGGCCGTGGGATAATCTGTCAAGCCAAGACCGCGTGGCCGCTTTTCGTGAATCGCTGCGGACGAAGTACCGCTCGCTGTACTCGGCGGGCCGTGAGACGTTCCCGCACGCGACCCCCGAGTGGCACATGCCCTTCGAGCCGGTGCGCAGCGATGTGCCCGTGACAAACCCCGTCGATCTGCTCAACCCCGCCGCGGGCACCGGAGACGCCAACGGGCGGCGGTTGCTACTCATCGCACCGTGGCTGACGCTCGGCGGGGCCGACAAGTTCAACCTCGCCATGACACGCGAACTCGTCGAGCGCGGGTGGAGCGTCACGATCGCCACCACTGTGCCGGGAGACAACTCGTGGCAGCCGGAGTTCACCAAGCACACGCCCGATGTCTTTGTGATGCCGCATTTCCTGCGGATGCCGGATTTTCCTGTGTTCCTGCGGTATTTGATCGGGTCGCGTTGCCCGGACGTCGTGATGGTGAGCAACAGCGAACTGGGGTATCACCTGCTGCCGTATTTGCGAGCGCACCACCCGCGGCCGACGTATGTGGATCTCTGCCACATGGAAGAGCCATGGTGGAAGAACGGCGGGTACCCGCGCTATGCGATTGGGTGCCAGCCCTCGCTCGATGCGAACATCGTTTCGTCCGAGCACCTCAGGCAATGGATGGTGCAGCGCGGTGCGTTGGCGGAGCGTGTCGAGGTGTGCTACGTCAGTGATACACGCGGGATGATGCGCGACGACGAAGCCCGCGCGCGGGTGCGGCGCGAGCAGGGGCTGAGCGACGATCATGTCGTGATCCTTTACGCGGGTCGGCTGGTGCAGCAGAAGCAGCCGCGTGTCTTCGCCGAAGCGATGAGGCTGCTCGCGGACCAGCGAGATACCGCCGCGCCGTGGACATGCCTCGTGGCGGGCGACGGCCCGGACATGGGCTGGCTCCGTCAGTTCGTACACGACAACCGGCTTGGCGAACGTGTGCGACTGCTCGGCGCGATCCCGCAGGAACGAATGCGTGACTATTTCTCCGCGAGCGATATTTTCTTTCTGCCGTCACAGTGGGAAGGGATCGCGTTGTCGGTCTTCGAGGCGATGGCGATGGGGCTTGTGGTCGTTGGCGCGGACGTCGGTGGGCAGCGAGAACTAGTGACGCCGGAGTGCGGTGTGCTGCTCCCCCGCGCAAGCGAAGAACAGGAAGCGGCGGCGTTTTTGGAGCATCTCGCCGGGTTGCTGCGCGAGCCGCGTCGGGTGCGCGACGCCGGCGAGAACGGACGACGCCGCATCGAAGCCGGATTTACCCCCGAGCGCATGGCGGTGCGGTTGGAAGCCATTTTCGACATCGCAGCCCGCCGGCATCGTGACACGCCCCGAGAGGTCGCCACCACCGAGTTCGGCGCCGAGATCGCATCCCGAGGCGTCGAATACATCCGCGCGTTCTCCCTCGCCGAAACTCTTTGGAATGAACGAGACCACTTGCGTCACGAGCGCGACTCGCTGCGGTCGATCAGTACGTCCTACCCCAATGGGCACTTGCCCATCCACATCGATCCATCATCCGAGGCCCGCCGGATTATCCAGAGCAACCTGCGATACCGCGCCGCCGACAAAGTGAGCCAGGCGCTGAAGTCCATCGGGGTTCACGACGCGCTCAAGGCGGTCACGGTGCGGGCCGTCCGTTTGACCAAACGTACCAAATGAGCCTTGCTTCGGAGCGAGGTCAGCGGTACAGCGTTTTCAACTTGCTCGCTACGTACAACTCGCTTCATTCCCCCAGCCCGCGCACCATCGGTACCCGCACGGAGAATCGCTGGAACCCTGCGCGCTTGTATAACTTCATCGCCGGGATATTGCGAGTATCCACGGCGCACGCGATGGTGGTCGCGCTCCCGCCGCTCACGGATGCGAGGCCCATCTTCAGCAGCCCCGCCCCAAGCCCGCGCCCACGCAGCGCGGGCGAGAGACCCAGGTACACCAGTTCGATCATCGGCGGGCTTTGGTCCGGGCAGTCGCTCAATAGCATGGCCCCTTCCGCGACCCCGTTTTCTTCAATGATCCACCATTTGGACAGGTCCATCTCCCCCACGGCACGGTGCGAATCGATCACATCATCGATCGAGCGCAGCCCGCACAACTCCGGGCAGTCCAGCGTGTCTATATACGACCGCGCGAGCGCTCGCCCGAGTACCGCGTCGTGCTCGGCGGGGTCGATCAGCGACATCGGCCTTACCGTGATTCCCGCCGGCCAGTTCACCGTATCGGGCTTGGCCGCTCGGCGCGACGACGCCCCCGCGAGCGGCCGTCTCATGTACACGAGATCCCCCAACCGCACGAACCCGACGTGCGTCAGCGCGTCCGCGGCCTGCGTTTCTTCCGTTTCCAGCAGCCCCTGTACCAGAATCACGCTCCGCTCGTTGTGTCCGATGATGCGTTTGGACTTGCCGCCGGCACGCGTGACGACCGGCCCGCGCAGCGTTTGGAGGTGCCGGCACGCGTGCTGCACCAGCAGCGCACGCTGGTCGATCCCGCTCGTTGGTTCTCGCCGGCGGATCGAGGCCGAGAGATTCATGCCGAAGTCCCACTCCGGCTCGTCATCATCTTCGGACAAAAACAGCATCGCCGTGCGCCCTGCGCCGATCACGATCAGGCACACCTGATGGAAGTAGCGTGCCGAGGGATCGAGCGTGCCCCACATCAGGGAAACATCGATCCCCATCTGCCCGGCGGATTCGACGAACCGGCGCGCCGCGGATTCCCGGCTCCCACGCTCGTCACCCCCCGCACCGCCCACGATCCGCTCGGCGGCCCGCAGCCGCATCGCCGCAGGCACGCGCACGACTTCCAGCCCATCGATCCAATCCGGGATCTCGGGTTGCGCACGCCCAGTGGTTGGCTGGCGCGGCAACGCCGCACCCGGATCTGGTTTGACCAATCCGTCCCGGTGGGCCGCCATCACTTGTTCATCGGCTGGCTGCATCCGCGACCCCGCATTTGACGGAAAGGGAATCGTCCGTACACTTCACTCTTCGCTCGACCCCTCCCGATTACCGGAGCCGCCCCATGAATCGCTCACCTTCCACACCCAAGTTTATCCCGGCGGGTTCGTTCCGTTCCGCTATCGGACGGGTTGCTGCTGGAATCGTTCTGGCGGCTGGGATCCTGCCGGTCTGCGGCATGTCCGCTGCCCCGGCACCCGCCCCGGTCGTGGCACTCGCCCCACCCGAACCAGAGGCCATCCCACGCCGCTGGCAACTTGAGATCGAACCCGGATCCCTCCGGCTCGCCACCGTCGAACTCCCCGGCGGAGCCAAGAAAGCCTTCTATTACCTCACGTACCGCGTCATCAATAACAGCGGCGAGGATCTGCTCTTCGCCCCTTCCTTCGAACTCACCTCCGAGTACGGCAACCGTCGTTCGGGCACCGAAGTTCCTACTGAAGTCACCCGCGCCCTCATCGCCCAAACGCAGAACACCTACATCGAAGACCAGATCAGTATCATCGGCCAACTCCTCCAGGGCAAAGAGAACGCCAAAGACGGCATCGTCATCTGGCCGGCCAACGATTTGGACGTTGATTCCCTCGTGATTTACGCCGCAGGCTTCAGCGGCGAGACCACCAGTGTCGATATGCCCGCCACCAAGGACAAAGTCGTTCTCCGCAAGACGTTCCAGATGAACTATCAGGTCGCCGGCGATATGTCACAGATGATCGGGAAAGAAATCGCACGTTCAGAATCACCCCGTTGGATCATGCGATAACCCATCTATCGGAGCCGATGTTTCTGGCACACATCAAATGGTTTTCCGGTGGCAACGCTGATTGCCTCGGGCTGCCGACGCATCCTTCGAAACTCCGTTTGTCCACACACCAACTCGCGGCTACTATCACAACCCCGCGAGGACCATCCCCGCGATTTTTATTTTCGGATCTTGTACAGGTGATCTATGGCACACAAAAAGGGGCAAGGCTCCACTCAGAACGGGCGTGACTCGAACCCGAAATACCGTGGGATCAAACTCTACGGCGGCGAAGTCGCCCAGCCCGGGTCCATCATCGTTCGCCAAGTTGGTACCCCCTTCAAACCGGGCTACCTTGTGAAGATCGGTGCGGACAACACCCTGTACGCCATCGGTCACGGGAAAGTACTTTTCCACGGGCGCAAGGTTCACATTGACCCGTCCGACCCCGCCATTCCGCGCCCGGTCTGGCTCCCGGCAGTCAAGGCCTGATCCAAGGCCGCTATGGACTCCATTCGGTGCTTCGTATCCGGCGTGAGCATTCTCACATCCGCTGCAACATGATTCAGCCCCGTTTTTTCGGGGCTGTTTTTATGCGCATCAAAAACCGAGCGATCCGCTGTACGTGCGAGGCCGCTCGGCGTTGGGAGTGAATCCCGCCCGATGAAAGAGTGACTTTTCATCGAACGGGTATGTGGGACATACTTCTATCGAATCTCGTAAAACCCCTCAGGAGACCGATTAGATACGGGCGACCGAACGCTCGCTAAATATCTCGCGTGCCAAAGGCGTGCTTGGTATCACTTTGAAAGTCCGGAGGCGGCCTCCGCAGGCTGCCGGGGCGATCAAGTTGTTGATCAATAGTGGGCGACTGACCGGCAGCGTGAGATTCGCCGCGCCCCATTGCGATCACTGCGGGACCACAGCAAATGCGTAATACTGTAAAAAGCATCGGACAGTCGGTTTCCCGTCGATCCGTGCTCGCGTCCACCGAGGGCCTCTGGCGTGCCGGCCTGTCCCACGCGAACAACCAGCCGGCATCCCCACGATAAGCCGGATGATGTGTCGCGTCGGGAAAGGCCGAGTGGGCGGCACGCCTTCTCAGGAACGTACTTCGACCCGACTACTCACGCGGTTTTATCAAATCACGACACAATTTGTGATCCCGCGGCGGTCGAATCAGGTCACGGGGGTCATCCGTCCGTACATGAACTCTTCCCGGACGATTTTGCCGTTCTGGACCTGATACACGCCGACTTCTTCCATGAGGATCCGAGTGCCGTTGGTCGTGTCTTCAACGTCCATTGCGAACTTGATGGAGAAGCCCGATGCGCCGACAAACGGCCCTTCCGCCGATGCGCCGTGCATCCGGTGTGTTGCCATCCAACCCGCGTTCTTTTCCTCCACGGCACGGCGGCCGTGCCATGCCATCGCCACGTTTTCACCCTCGACTGAAACCACGTTCGGCGACCAGTATTTGTCTTCGATCTCCTTCATCTGACCCGCGTTGAACATCGCGACGATATCGCGGGCGATCTCGCCCGCCGAGGCACCCGATCCGGTTGTGACCTTTGATGGTCCCTTGTTCGCCAGTGCTTTGTTCGCACTACCGGATTTTTTGGCTTTGGACGCCGGCTTCTTTGCGGGCGCCTGCTTCTTCGTCGGTTTAGCAGCAGGCTTCTTCATCGATTTCGCAGTGTGTTTTTTGGTCGATGTGCCTTGTTTCGACGCTTTTTTCTTTGCCATGGTGTGGTTCCGATCTGTCAGGATTCTTTCGTTCAGGAAGACTGCAAGCAAAAGAGTACCCGAAATTCCCACCAAAGATGCACTCGATATCAATCTGTGGATTGTCTGGCTGTGGATTGTCTGGCGCGTCGGGGTGTATGTCGAACCGCTGGACTTCATGGAAGTTCATGTGCATTACCCTCGTTTTGGTACTAATATACTTGACTCAGCAGCCATGAACCGCAATGGCGGCGTCGCATCGCATCGTGCCTTCACGTCCGCTTCGTGGTTCGCTTAGGCTTCATCGTTGGACGATGAACTTTTCCAGACTCGGGGAGCACATT
>JBGSIF010000096.1:0-4017 GCA_041742635.1 Phycisphaerales bacterium | reverse complement strand
GCGTCCGGCGATTGGGCGCGTGGCGGGCTTCGCCGCAGGTCGGCGTCATTGGCCAGTTCGCGGGCCCGCTGGCGGGCGCGCTCGGAAAGGTCCCCCTCCCGAAGCGCCTGCATTCGCCAGAGAATCCGTTTGATCAGCAGCACCTTGTGGTGCGTGCGTGTCTCTTCGCCGTAGACCTTGGCGTACCGCTGCTTCAGTTGCGGCACCGTCATCTGTTGCAAGGCCCGTTCGGTTGCATTCACATCGATCGCCATCGGGGTCTCCGTTCTCGTGGTCTGGGGGGGCGTTAACCACGCGACCCATCAGGGCGAGCATGCTCGGAGAGTTCAAGTCGAGTCTGAGAGCCTTCTTGATGCTCGATGCTCGGCCCCGAAATGGCGACCTGTCGCCGCCGGCGGCGGATGCCCTCGGCAAAGATGGCGGCGATGTTGTCCAGCCGCGCGGCGGGCGTGGTCGGGGCATCGGGGTCGAGCGTGGTGGTGGGGGCGGGTGCATTGTCCGTGAGCGCGGTGTCGTGCACGGGCACATCCTCCGTAAAGGGGGACATGCATCCGTGCGGGCGTGCGCTTGGCGCTCGGCTTCGCACCTGATGCTGGAATGGGGCCCGCGTCCGTTGCGGGCCGCCTGCCTCTGAATACGCGAAACGGTCGGGGAGCGGCGCAGGGTCCGAATCTCACCCCTCGTTCACCCCGGCAGCGCGTTAACCAGACCCGCCCGGGTGTTTGAGAGCGCGGAGAGACTTTCGGCCCCCAACCCCGGCGTGGCGACCGAAACGGCGATGCGATGTCTCGGATTCGAGAGCGCCCGACAAATCGTGGACTATCAGGAAGTGCCACGATTCCCGAGACATACGCGCGGTGGGCGAAAGGCCCAGACCGTTAACGAGAAAAGGCCTCTTTACGAGGCCTTTCTCAGAACTCCCCGACTAGGACTCGAACCTAGAACCTACCGGTTAACAGCCGGTCGCTCTACCATTGAGCTATCAGGGATCGTTCGGTTTTTGGTGCGGGCACGTTGTGATTCCACTACGTGCTCGCACGGCATTCTAGGGTATGCCGAACTGTTCTTCGGTCAAGATCTCGGCGCAGTTCAGTTCTTTTCGCGCCTTCCTTGGCCACTTCTTCTGCTTCGTCATTCAACCCTCTCACACACTTCCCTCGCACGCTCCCGGCGTGCAAGTTCACGCTTTGTTTGTAATCTTCTCATCACCTTTTCCACTTCACACTCTCGAGCCCCGCTTCCACCCACCTGCCCCGTTTACTCCCAAACTCCTCTCGTGCGATCTGTTTCATCACTCCATCAGCCCCTCTTTGACTTCCCCGCCCGGCACCCCCGCACGCTCGGCCGCTCCACCCATGCTCCGCGAAGCCCCGCCTCTCTCATCACTTCTTCCCCCAGCCTTGCATACAGCAACTCCCATCCCTCTTCGGCGTCATCGCCGTTCCCTACGCACAGCGATGCCAACCACCCTTTCGTCGCCACATCGACGTTCATCACCCCGCCCGTTTCGTCCCATTCACACTTCACTTCAGCCCCGGCCAACCTGAACACCGTTCTTTCCGCTCCCTCTCCCGCTTCCCACTCACCCGCTCGCTTTCCTTCAACCGCCACCCGTACTTCACCGCACGACACCTCCGCGCGAACCCACGCGGCCACGATCCCTTCGCCCCCCAAATACGCTCGCACCTGCCCCAACCCCTCCGGCGCGATCGCCCACTCGATCACAACCTCCAACACACGATCCCGCTCGGCGGGCCGCCGTTCGCTCCGCAGTAAATTATGCCCTTCGATCGCCGTCATTTGGCTCACTCGCATCATTCACGGCACCTTCGACAACACACTCGCCGCCAGTCGCAACCCCCGTCCATCCGACCCCACAAACCGCTCCCCCAGCCGATCCAGCGTTTGCACCAACTCCAGCAGTTCGTCCAGCCGCTTGTTGTGCTCCGTTACATCCTGCTCCCCCGCGCCTTGCGTCATGTCTCGCACCTCGTACAGCGACGCCATCATCGGGTGGATCTCGCGCCTCAGCCGCTCCCGAATGATCGTCCGGCACAGCACCCACACATCTTGCTCCGCTTGAAAATATTCCTTCCGGTCTCCCCGCTTGTGAACCCGCGACACAATCCCCCATTCCACCAGCGACCGCAGCGACATCGACGCATTCCCCCTCGATATGCTCAACTCTTCCATCACCTCGTCCGTATTCAGCGGCTCCCCCCGGATATACAGCAGTGCGTGTATCTCCGCCATCGTCCTCGATATCCCCCATGTCGCTCCCATCTGCCCCCACGCCGCCACGAACCTTGCCCGCGCTGCTTCCAGTTCCTGTTTCGAGACGACCTTCCGGTTGCTACCCACACTTGCCATGATCGAATCGTACCTCCATCGGCGATTGGAGCAATGGTATTTTCAATAATATTTGAAAATACACAAAGTCGATCACTGCGCGCCCCCCCCCATTCGCCCTCTACACCACTGCCAGATCAACCACCCCGGCCACCCCCAACACGCACGAAACTACCCCGTTCAGTGTAAAAAACGCCATATCCAAACCTGCTTGCCCTCGCTTTGCGAGAACCACATGCTCCATCACGAGCAAGCCCCCTACCGCCGCCCACGCGCCCCACATCACCATCCCAAACCGATCGTCTCCTCCCACCGCCATTGCCAAGCACAGATACGCCCCAACGTGCAGCCCCCGGCTGATCCAAATCGCTCGCCCGACCCCCAGCCGCGACGGCACACTGAACAGCCCCGCCCCACGATCGAACTCGACATCCTGCAGCGCGTAAATCACGTCGAACCCGCTCACCCACAGCAGCACCATCCCCGCGAGCCACCACAGCGACTCACCCTCACCCAGCGCTATCGGATTGACCGCGATCGCCGCCGCGATCGGCGACGCCGCAAGTGCCCCGCCCAAAAACACATGACACATCCACGTAAACCGCTTTATATAACTATAAAACGCGATCCACACCAGCACCGGCACGCTCAGCACCACCGGCCAGACATTCTCAAACAGCACCCAGAACAACCCCGTAACCAACACAAACGCCCCGGCGCACGCGAGCGCGATCACCCGACCGCTCGCCGCGCTTAACTTCCCCGACGCCATCACGCGCCGCCGCGTTCTTGGGTTTGCCGCGTCGAACGATCGATCCGCCAGCCGGTTCACCAGCATGGCCCACGACCGCGCCAGTACCATGCACACCACGATCAATACAACTTGACCGCCGAACCGGCCCCACCCGCGATCTTCTTCGCTCTCCCCGCGCGCAAGAAATGCCCCGAGCACCGCGAACGGCATCGCAAACACCGAGTGCGCCAGTTTGATGTCCCCCGCCGCCAGCCGCATTCGATCCACAATCGTTCGATGCCCCGTTCCCTCCGTGGCAACACCACTGGCACCACCCGCCTCTTCATCCCGATTTGCATCCATACTCGTCATCGAGCAAGCATACGCGGCAACCCCCGACGCCCTCCGTCACGACGCCGCACCTTAGCCGCGATGCCTTGGTCTCTCGTGCCTCGTTGCCTTCGTTGCCCCACCCGTGTTTGCCTCGCGTCGTCACACCCCACCCGAACCCCGACGAATCCGGTCCACCGTCTTGGTCGTGCTGCGCCCGTCCACCATCGCCAGCAACTCCACCCGCCCGCCGATTGACTGCACAAACTCGGCTCCCGGCACTTGCCCGATTGAATACTCCGCCCCTTTCACCAGCACATCCGGCCGGACCGCGCGGATGATGCGCTCCGGCGTCTCTTCCTCAAACACGATCACCGCACCCACGCACTCCAGCCCGCCCAGCAACTCCGCCCGGTCACTCTCCGTATTCACCGGCCGCCCCGCCCCCTTCAGCCTCGACACCGTCGCGTCGCAGTTCGTCGCCACGATCAGAAAATCCCCCAGCGCGGCCGCCCGGCGCAGCACCGACAGGTGCCCTACATGCAGCACGTCAAAGCACCCGTTCGTAAACACGATTCGTTTCCCCGCGCCCCGCTGCGCCCCGA
>JBGSIF010000095.1:0-1783 GCA_041742635.1 Phycisphaerales bacterium | reverse complement strand
GCTGCGTGCCGCCGACGCCGAGGCGTACCGCGCCGAGCCGTTTGTCACCCCCGGCAACGTCGACGGGCCAGACAGCCAGACCCCCGGCAAGGCCGGGTGGACGTGGTACACCGGATCGGCGGCGTGGCTGAACCGTGTGTGCCTCGAATCGGTCCTCGGGCTTCGCCCGACGTGGGACGGACTGGTGATCGATCCATGCCCCTGGCCGGGGCTCGGGAACATCCAAGTATCGCGCCTGTGGCGCGGGACGAAGGTCACGGTGCGGTTCGATGCCGCCAAGCACGTCGCCGGCGCGCCGGTCGGTCTCCGCGTCGGCGGGGTGCCGATCGAATCGAACATCCTCCTCCCGGAACATGTGCAAGGATTGTCCAGTATCGAAGTAGACGCGGAGTGGAGCGCTTGGGTGCGTTCCAGTGCCGACCGTGTCGTATCACCTAGGAGAACACCATGACAACGCAAGCGTCCTGTCGGCGCGGGTTCACGTTGATCGAACTGCTCGTGGTCATCGCCATCATCGCGCTGCTCGTGTCGCTGCTGCTCCCGGCCCTTTCCGGTGCGCGAGACGCCAGCCGCGATGTGCTGTGTAAAAACAACATGCGACAGATCGGTCTTGGCATCCAGATGTACCTCGATGATCAGAAGACGCCGCGTTGGTTCAACATGCACATCCGCACCGGCGCGATCTACGACCATTGGATGGTGCCCCGCGCCCTGGAGGACTACGTCGGTAACGGCCGCTCGGCGATCTACCGTTGCCAACGCGCCGGCCCCGGTACTTCGGTCATCGATCCCCAAGTTCGGCTCTACCTCACCTCCGGCCGCCGGATCTTCATCGATCCCGACCCCGAAGATCCCAACCCCGCGGGCATCACCGGCATCAACGTCGATCTGAACAATCCACCGGCCTACACCGAGTACTGGTTCAACGATTCCTCCGTCCTCTCGAACAGGCAATACTCCGCCGCTCGCAACCCGAACTGGACGGTCTGGATCGCGGATGCCTACGACGAGGTGCCGCGTCACTCGGGCAAGTCGCGTCTGGACCGCCAGAACTCTTCCGGCGCCAGCCAACGATACAACGAAATCTACATGCTCTTCGGCGACCAGCGCGTCGATGCGTTTACCTGGGCGGAGTCCGTCGCGCCCGAAGCGCGTGACCCCTACGGATCGGCCGGCAGTTTCTGGAACTGGGGCGTCTTCTATCCCTGATTCCCATTGATCCAACCCTCCACACAATCCACCGCACCACGTTCCACCCCGCACGGAGCCGTTCGATGAACCTACGAGAGTCGATGAACAAGCACCCGGCGATCGGCTGGGGTGTCGCGGGTGGGATCCTCGTGCTGTCGGTGCTTGTGTATTTTTTCAACCGGCCGCGCAATGAGACGAACGAACTCGTCCAAGCCGTGACGATCCGGTGCGCCGAGACGGGGAAGGAGTGGACGATGCCGCGCGGCGCGATGGAAAAACAACTCATGTTGCGTGCGTTCCCGGTCAATCCTGAAGAAGGGCTGATTAATCCCGACACCGGCAAGCCGACGGGCTTTCCCGTGGATGATTGGAACAAAACGGTCAAGCGAATCAACGACACGCGCGCGCCGTTGGCGCAAAAAGACCAACTGAAAAACCCGCCCAAGAAGTAGCCGGCTCCCCTTTGGCAACCGTCCCGCGTGTATCGTCTCATCATGGACCGCACGCAGCCCCTTCCATCCCGCCCGCTCTTGCCCCGGCGTACACGCGACCTGTCGCGTCGTACCGCGCTGGGGGCGCTCGCCGCGGCGGG
>JBGSIF010000094.1:0-3878 GCA_041742635.1 Phycisphaerales bacterium | reverse complement strand
CATCGCCGCGGCGACGAAGCGGATCGGTCGGGAACAGGCGGGGGTTCGGGGGTTCGCGGGCATGATCGGTCTCCGGGTGCGAATGAGTCTGGTCTGAATACAGGGTATCGGCGCGAGGCGTGGGCCGACGTGCAAAACGAGTGGCGTCCCGGCCCGTGCGTCGTGCGACGCGGGCTTGTGCGTTCAGCGGCCCCGGCGCTTGCGACGCCCAATCACCATCGCCGCCGGCGGCAGCAGCACACTCGCCCCTAGCACGCCCCACCCAAAGGCGTTCCCCACCCGCACAAACAGCGTCCGTCCCCCCCCCAACTCGCCGTAGGGAGCCGGGGAAAGGATCACGGCTTCGGCGAAGACCCCCTCGGTCATCACGGCGGATTCGTTCTCGGCGGCGCCGGGTGATCGCGCGGTGCCGGTGCCCGCTTCGCCGCCGGCACCGCTCGGGAGCGCCGCGCTACCGGGTGTTGACCCCGCGGCGCGGACACCCATCCGAACCCGCCCGGCGGGGTCGATGAAGCATGAGATGCCGGTGTTGACGGCGCGGACCATCGGCAGGCCGAGTTCGACGCACCGCCAGCGGGCCGTCATCAGGTGCTGCTCGCGCTTGGCGATCGAGTCCCCGAACCAGCCGTCGTTGCTCAGATTGATCAGGAGCATCGGGCGGTCGGGGAAGGACGCCGCGGAGTCTTGGGCCAGCGCGCGGCAATGCCCCGACTTGGTCGCTTCAAAGCAGATCGGCGTGAGCAGGCTCACGCGCCGTGCCGTCGGCGGTGGGGCGTCGGTCGTTCCCCCGGCTGGTGCGGCGACGGGTGCCGCGTCCAGCGCGAGCGCGACCGGGCGACGCCCAAAGGAAAGATCAAACTTCATCCCGCCCGCGCCGACGTGCTCGATCCAGGCCTGCGCGGACTTCCATCGCCAGAGGTACGGGATCACTTCACCGAAGGGAGTCAGTTCGACCTTGTCGTACCGCTGTGCGTGGACGCCGGCGGCATCGACGATGAAGACGCTGTTGTATCGGCGTGCGTCGGTCGAAACGGGCTGATCATCCGTCGCCGGCACCAATCGAAAATCGTCGAGCGCCTGCGCCCCGATCACGAAAGGGATCCCCAGTTCCGCCTGCAACTCCGCGAGGCGGCGCGACATTGTCACATCGCTCAGCCCCGCAGGGTCAACGCCCGCGGCGTGTGCCAGCCGAGTCCATTCGCCGACGTACTCCGGGTTCAGCCCCGACCCTGGGTACATGGTCTCGGGCCAGCAGATGAGGTCCGGGCGCGGGCGCATGGAGGCGGCGTCGCGCGTGAGTTTCACAAACCGCTCGAAGTCCAACTCGCGCTGCGCCGGCGTCCAAAAGATCTTGTTGTCCTGCGGGAGATTCGTTTGCACGACAGCGACCCGCAGCGAGAGCGCGTCGTCGGTCGTTGATGGCGAGCGGGTGCCGATGATGGAGGCCGTCAGCCATACGACCGAGATGACCGCCGCGCTCATCCCGCCCACGCGGCGCGGCGCGGGTGTCCAACCCGTCGCGTCGGCGAGCGCGCCCGCCAGCGCGGCGACCAGGAACGACACAAAGTACGTCCCAAACAGCGCGGCTGGCGCGGCGAGTACCGCCGAGTCCACCAACGGCTGCGCGACCAGAAACCACGCGTAACCCGTCAATCCTATCTCCCCCCGTACGAACTCCAGCCCCACCCAGAGCACGGGCACCAGCACCGCGCCCGGCAGCCCCCACCCGATCGTCCCCCGGGCAAACCGGCGCGATGTCCACCCCAGCACCTGCACAAAGAGTCCCGCGTACAACGAGAGATAGATCGCCAGCAGCGGATACCCCACTTCGGTGACACGGATCAGCCATCGCTCTTGCAGGAACCAGAGGGGGAGTGTGCCGAGTGTGACGCACACGGCACCGACCAGCGGCCGCCGTGCCGGTCGGTACGCCGACCATACGAGCGGCACGATAGACACGAGGGTGAGCGGCCAGATACCCACCGGCGGGAACGAAGCCCACGTAAAGAGCGCAAACAGCAGCCCCGCGGCAACGTGACGCCAGTACGCGGGGGGAACGGCACGATGTGATTCGAGCGGTGACGCCATCAGCGTGATGGTAGCCAAAGACGGGTCATGCCAAGGTCATCGCCAACACGACGCCGACTCGGTCACGATGCAATCTGATAGATCGCCGGTCGGTAACGCGGCTTCGGCACGCGAACACGCTCTTTCTTGGCTGACCGGATCCACGCCGTTTTCGCTTGGAGCACTTCGCGCAGCGCCGCCTGCGGCGTCTTCCCGAACGCCGAGCAGAACTTCAGGTCCGGGATGTCGGCGATGAACCCGCCGTCCTCGGCGCTGAAGAAAACGTTGATGTGGTAGTCGGTGCGTGGCATGCGCGCAAACAGTAGTTTGGTATTCCTTGTGTTTCACTCTTCTACTGGCCCGTCATACGCATGATTCACCGGATCAATCCGCCGCATCGGGCGCTCCCGAGTCTGCTCCTCCACCACATGCGCCACCAGCCCCGGCGTGCGCGCGATCATGAAGATCCCGTTGAACACCTTCGGGTCCAATCCCAAATCCGCCAGGATCGCCCCGATCGCGCCGTCCACATTGATCGGCAGCGGCTTCCCGATCGCCGCGAACGCCCGCTCCACCGCCCGTGCCGCGGCGATGTGACTCCGCCGAGTGCCTAACGCCGATTGCCTATCGCCTAACTCACACTCCGACACGGCTCGGAGAGCCGTGCCACCCGGATCGCCCAACCCCGCCGCCGCCGCCAACTCGAACAACTTCCCCGTCCGCGGATCTTTCGTGTGGATCCGGTGCCCGAACCCGCTGATCCGATCGCCACTCGATTTGATCCGCGAGACCTCTTCTGCGGCGACAACATCCAGCGTCTTCTCGCTCGACTTCGCCTTCTCGATCAGTGACCCCAGGTACCGCGCACAGTCCTCGATCGCCCCGCCGTGATGCCGGTTGATCGACATGATCCCCGCCGCCACGCTCTGCGAGAGGCTCGCCCCCGTGCTCGCCACCGTCCGCGCCGCCAAACAACTCGGCGGCGTCGCCCCGTGATCGATGCTGCTCACCAATATCGCGTCCATCAACTTCCCCACCCGCTCATCAGGCAACTCCCCGGTCAGGATCAAGTACACCGCCGCCCCGAAACTCACCTTCCCCATCAGCGACGCGATGTCGTGCCCGCGCACCGCCACCTTGTTGGGCTCGATCTTCGTCACCCCCGTCGTCCACACCGCCTTGCGCTCCGGTTCCGTCATAAGCGACCGCGACGCCTGCCCGCCGCGCAACGTACGCAAGACTCCAACGACCGCCGCCGGCAACTCGCCGAACGAATCCACCACTGTCGCCCCGGCCTCGTGCAGCGCCGCCACCTTCCCCGCGTACGTCCCCTTGTTTCCTTCGATGATCGCCCCGGCGTGACTGAACCGCGTCCCGGCCTTGGCCGCCTTGCCCCCGATGTACGCGATCACCGGCTTGGTGATCTCTTTCGCCGCGATCATCTCCGCAAGTTCTTCTTCCTGCGAGCCGCCGATCTCGCCGAAGACCACGATCGCGTCCGTCGCGGCGTCCTGCTGAAACGACCTCGCCACATCCGGGATCCGCAGCCCCAGCACGGCATCCCCCCCGATATGCACGATCGACGAGATCCGCACCCCGGCCTGCCCGCAGTAGTACGCCGTGCTCGACGACATCCCACCCGACCGCGAGATGATCCCCACGCCCGTTCCGCCCTTCCCATTCTGCGGCGGCTTGAACCACTCCCGCGCCGATTCCGCCCGACCGCCGATCATGCCCACGACCGCCCCCCCAGGCTCACCCGGCGACGCGATCCCCAGTGTGTTCGGCCCCACGAACTCCGCCCCCCGCGC
>JBGSIF010000093.1:0-8524 GCA_041742635.1 Phycisphaerales bacterium | reverse complement strand
CGTGAGCGTGCTGGTCGCGGGGGTCTGGCTGGCATTGGCGAATACGGTGAATAATCGCAACGACTGGGGCGTCTGGCTGGTGGGGATCGCCACGGGGTACGCGGCGATGCGTGTGGGGAAGGTCGGCTCAGTCACACTCGGGCTGTGGGCGTCGCTTTGGACGATTCTGGTGTGGATTGTGGTGGCGATCGCGGCGACTCGGCTGATTTACTACCGCACGAACCTGGGGCCGACAGCGTGGGAGATGTGGGACGCGACGCAAAAAGAAGTTCGCTCGGGATCGACACTCCCGTGGGCGGTCTTCGGGGTACTCACGGCATTCCGGTTCGCGTCGCGCCAGCACGGCGGGCTGCCGGGGCGCTAATACCAACTCGTGGCTGATCGTGGCCACATGATACCCCCCTCTCCCGAAATGCGGGGATGCGAGGGGTGTGTCGTAAGAGTGAACACGAAGAAAACCAGAATTATCTTGACGTGGCCGGGCGTATTTGGTAGGTTGGGCGTTATCGACTGAGCCGGGGCGACCGCGGTGTTGCCTGTTCGTGGGGCTTGGTCAGTACGTCGCGGAGCGCACGCGCTCGCGCTCCAAAGGAGGTTGCATCATGGTTTCTCGTTCGCATATCGCGCGTCTGGTGGCGGTGAGTTCGCTCGGTATTGGCATGACGGCGTCGGCGCAGGTCGGGCCGTTGTCGAGTGTGTTCTTGAAGGGCGATCCAACGGCGTCGCCCCGGCTGGTGGTGCCAACCGGAGCACGGGAAGCCGTGTTGCCCGGTGGTGACGCGGTCGTGATGCCGACCGAGCAGGTATGGAAGCCGGTGTGCTCGAACAAGGTGCCGGTGTCGGTGCTGGATCTGGCGGTGATGGCGGGGGTACACGACGCGGAGTTCGGGGCCGGGCCGACGGGCGTGAGGATCGTCGATAGCACGCCCGCGCCGCGGGCGGGATTGAACGTGGTATTTGTACTCGGGGCGAGCGTGCCGGCGGCGGCGGTCAACTCCTTTGCGCTGGCCGAGGCGTATTTGGAATCGCAGTTCACGGGCGACACGATGAACCTGACGGTGTCGGTGTCGTTCGCCGCGCTGTCGCCGGGGGTGATCGGGGGGACGGGGAGCACGTATGGGACGCTATCGTGGGCAAGTTCGCGGTCCACGCTCGTGGCGGGGATGGATGTGAACGACACGATCCAGAACTCGTTGCCGACAGGCACAACGATTCCGGTTCGGTACGCGACGAACTCGACGACCAACGAGACGCAGGTGTTTTGGACGTTCGCCAACTTCAAGGCCAACGGCGGGACGGTCGCGGGGAACGACGCTTCGATGCAGTACTCGACCGCGTTCCCGTTCGACTTTGACCCATCCAACGGGGTGACGGCGAACACGATCTCGCTCGTCGATGTCGTGATCCACGAGACGGGGCACTCGATGGGGTTCACCTCGGGGGTTGATTTCCGTAGCCGGGATATCGAGGCGCACGACATCTTCCGGTTCCGGCGAACCGACGGGACTGGAGATTTCAACCCGGATACGGCGGCGGAGTTCACCGTTCGCCCGCGCTGGGCGGTTCGGAACAACCCGAACGACGACGTGAACTTCGATGTGATCAACGGGATCGAGTACCGATTGAGCGACGGCTCGCCTTGGCAGGCCAGCCACTTCCGCGAGCAGGTGCCGGCGATCGGTATCATGGACCCGGCGTTCAGTTACGGCGAGACGTTCTTCCCGAACTACCTGCGGACAAGTGACTTGACGGCGTTCGACGCGATCGGATGGGATCGGTAAAGCCTGAGCGAAGATGATCGGCCGAACATCATGAAACCCAAACAAACGCCCGCGAACAGCGGGCGTTTGTGCGCTGGGGGGGGTGTTCATCGAGTCTTTGCAAATCTCTGGATTTGGTTCAACATGCCGGCGCGCGCGATCCCAATAATCGGCTGTAATAAGAAGTTGCTCGGGCCGCGGCTGGTGCCGCGTGCATGAGCACCCTACTCATGGGGAGATGTGCGATGATTGGATTCTTCTTTGTCGGTATCGTGATTGCGGTCGTGATCATGGCGGCGGCATTCAGGTCGCCGAATACGAAGGTGCGGGGTGCGGCGGCGGTGGCGGCGCTGGCGGCGATCGTCGTCGGGGGTCTGCTGGCGAGTTTCGTGATGGTGGGGCCGCGCGAGGCGGGGATCGTGACGAAGAACTTCTTCGGCAGCCGACTGAAGGATGGGCGGATCGTCGCCACAAGCGGGGAGATCGGAGTGCAGGCGGACATCCTTGCGCCGGGTGTGTATTTCGGGTACTTGCCGTTCGTGTACGACGTGAAGACGGTGCCGATCACGGAGGTGCCGGCGGATCAGGTTGCGCTCTTGGAAGCGGTGGATGGGTTGCCACTGGAAGAGGGGCAGGTGTTCGCGCCGGAATGGCCGAAGGACAGCATCCAGCGGATGCTGGATGCGAAGCACTTCTTGACGGCAGGGAAGGGGCACCGCGGGCGGCAGATCACGGTGCTGACGCCGGGTGCGTACCGGATCAATACGTACCTGTTCAAGGTGAAGATGGTCCCGCAGACGGAAGTGGTGCCGGGCGAAGTGGCGGTGATGACGGCGAACTTCGGGGCCAGACCGGTGGGCGGCGCGGTCGCGGGGCGCGATGAGATCCGCATTGCCAAACAGGGCGAGATGGGCGTGCAAGCCGATCCGCTTCAGCCCGGTCGGTACGCGATCAACACCGAGGCGTACACGGTGACGGAGATCTGGACTACGCCGATGGTGGCGCACTACACGGCGGCGCAGGCGGGGACATACCGCACGAACGACGAAACCGGACAGCCGGTGCTTCAGAACAACCGCAACATCGATCCAACGAACGATTTGGGGCGAGAGGAACGAGAGATCACAGTGCGGACCAGCGATGGATTCACGTTCCCGGTGGATGTGCGGATCGAGTACCGGATCCAGCCGAGCGAGGCGCCGCTGCTGGTGGCGACACTGAAGGATGACGAAGGGGTGCAGTTCCGCAACGCACTGAACTCGGCGGTGCGAGCGATTTTCCGGAACAACGCGGAGAAGGTGAAGGCTCTGGATTATGTGAACCTGCGGTCACAACAAGAGAGTCAGTCGCTGACCGCGCTGAAGCAGGAGATGGCGCACTTCGGGGTGTCGATCTCGGCGGTGCGCATCGGGGATGTGGGCAACGAAGCAACGCTCGGCACGCTGCTCAAGACGCAGACGGAGCGCGAGATCGCACGGCAGGAGCAGATCACCTACGCCGAGCAGCAGAAGTCGGCGGAGCAGAAGAAACTGTTGTCCAAAGCCCAGCAAGAAGCAGAAGAGGAGAAGCGGCTGGCGACCGCGGCGTATGGGGCGAAGATCGCCGACGAGGACCGGAAGAAGAAAGAGATCGAAGCCGAGGCCGATGCGATGGCGATCAAGATCAAAGCGACGGCACAAGCCGAGGCTTTCAAAGTGATCGCGGAGCAGATCGGCAAGTCAAACGCGGCGATGATCGAGTTCTTGAAGATCGTGGGTGAGAAGGGAATCCAGATCACGCCGCGGGTGATGATCTCGGGCGGCGCGGTCGCCGCGGGTGGTGTCGGGGTGGGGGGTACAGATGCGAGCAACGCAGCCCTGATCGGGACGATCTTGGACAGCATGACATCGAAGGACGAGGAAAAGCCGGCTGCGGCGGGGAGTTCGGCGGCTCCGGCAAAGAAGTGAAGTGGATTCTGTGTAAGTCAGGCGATCGAATCTCTCTGAAGCCTTGAAGAAGCGCGACGATTCGCTCCGAAGGCTCCGCTCATCATCGGCGTGAGCAGCGGACGGATGGGGTGCTACGGGTTCGTGCCCGCGGAGATGAGTCGGCGGATGACATCTTGGCGGAAGGCGAAGATGCGATCGAGTTCGGGGCGAACGAAGAGGCGGTGGAGGAGGGCACCGCCGCGGGGGATGTAGGTGACGCGGTCGCGGATGGTGGTGCCGGGTTCGCCGCTCGGGCCGATAGCAGGCTCGAAGAGGTGCTCGTGGTGCCAGAGTTTGTAGGGGCCGCGGCGCTGTTCATCGACAAAGCGTCGCGGGGGCTGGTACTCGGTGATCTCGGATCGCCATCGCATGGGGATGCCGCGGATGCGGATGGAGTAATCGATGATCAGCCCCGGTTTCATGTCGAGCGGGGGCGGGGTAAGGATTTTGAAACGGAGTGCCTTGGGGGTGATGGCTTCGAGGTTGCGTGCGTCGGCGAAGAAGGGGAAGACGCGCTCGAGCGGGAGGGGAAGAAACATAGAGGCATCGAGGATGTAGGGCGTGGTCATAAGAAGTTGTATTCGATCGGGGGACGAGATGGGATTCATGCCACCAGCCGTGGTGCCGAGTTTCCAACTCGCACAGAGGGGAAGAAGAAGAGGAAAGGAGGTGGAGAGACGGAGAGGGAGGAAAAGTGCAAGTTGGAAACTTGCACCACGGAAACGTCGCGCAAACGAAACGCCCGCGCCGGTTGGACCGGCGCGGGCGAAGGTTGAATCAGGTTGAAACGAGAGTCAGACGGGGCTTAGCAGCCGAAGCCGCTGGGGTTGAAGAGGCAAGCGGTGAAATCGAAGAAGTCCTGTGAGTTGATGAAGCCGTCATTGTTGTAGTCGGCGTCTTGGCCTGCGGGGCAGGGGCCGCCGAAGAAGCAGGCGATGAAGTCGAAGAAGTCCTGTGAGTTGATGAAGCCGTCGCCGTTGAAGTTGCAGGGGCAAGCCAAGGCGCACGAGACGGTGACGTTAGCGGTCCCGGCGGGAGTGGTTGCGAAGTTGGAAAGACGGATGAGGTAGGGGCGGCCGGCCATGGTGGGGAAGGTGATGCTCGAGCGTGCGCCGCAGAAGTCGTCGTTGCAGCCCTGCTGACGAATGGGGGTGACGGGGCACGCCAGGCCGTTGTACGCGCTCAGGACGGTGTCAAAGTTGGTGCCCGCGCCGCAGGTATTGACGGTGATGTTGCCGGTGCAGGTGGCGGTGTAGGACATCCAGACGTCGGCGAAGGGGATGAGGCAGCCGATGTTCGCGCCGCTCTGGGTCGCACCGTTGATGGTGACGGTGTTGGACCCGTTGGTGATGACGAGGGGGTTCTCGCATTCATCGTTATCGGGGCCGATGCGGAAGGAGCCGGTGCCCTGGCTGCCGCCGAAGCCATGGACGCGGATGATGTAGGTGGCGCCGGCGACGGCGTTGAAGGAGAGACGCGAAGCGGGGGCGCAGGCATCGTCGTTGCACGCGAGGGACGTGGTAGCCGCACAACTGGCGTAGACGGAGAGAACGGTGTCAAAGGAAGCAAGCCCGCACGTAGAGACGTTGAGTGTGGCGGTGACGGGGGAAGTGAAGGAGTAGAAGACGGAGGCAAGGCCGGAGCCGCAGCCGTTGGCGGCTTCGCCGTTGGCACAACGGTTATCGAAGGCGTTGACGCCGAGGGAGGCGGTGGCGGCGTTGGCGCAGAGGTCATTGGCGGGCGCGACGCCGGTGAGTGAGAACTGGCCGGAGGCGGTTGCGCCGCCGAAGCCGTGGATGCGGATCCAGTAATCGAAGCCCGCGGTCGCGGGGAAGGTGAGTTGGGTCTGAAGCCCGCAGAAGTCGTCAACGCAGGAGATGGGCGTGGTGGAAGAGCACTCGGCGTAGACGCCGACAACGGTGTCGAGTGTGGTCAGATTGCAGGTGCTGATCTGGTAGGTGCAGGTCGTTTCAGGGATGAACTTGTACCAGACCGAAGCGAGGCCGGAGCCGCAGCCCAGCGCGCCTTCGGCGCAGGCGTTGATGTTGGAGAAGTTGTGGGTGCCCAGGCCGACCGGCGTCGCGGTGGCTTCGGAGCAGATGTCGTTGGTCGGGATCGGGCAAGCGATCGCCGAGACCCGGAGGGAGATGTTGCCGGTTGTGGCGGGGTTGTAGGAACCGACGCGGATGAAGTAGTCGGCACCGTTGATGCCGAGGAACTCGACGGAGGAGTCGAGGCCGGCGCAAGCGGGGCCGTTGTCGTCGTTGCAGGCCAGTGCCGAGTTGACGGTCGAGGGGCAAGAGGTGTAGATAGCGATCTTGGTGTCGATCGCGGAGCCGCAGGAAGAGACGCGGATGGTGCCGGTGCATGGGGCGACGACGCGGTACCACATGTCATTGAAGATCGACTGGGAGGAGGAGAAGTTGCAATCGGTGACTTCGACGGTGCCTTCGGACTCGGCGCCGACGTTGCTGAACGCGACGATGCCGTCACACTCGGTGATGGTGATGGCGGTGGCGCAGGTGTCGTTGGGGGGGCTAGCGGGGCAGGACTGCGTCAGGTCAACATCGAGGATGCCCTCGCCGTTGACGCCGCTGAACCCACCGACGCGGATGCGGTAGAGGGTGTTGCGGGTGACGGGGAAGTTGATGAGGGACCGGCGAGCGGGGCTGGAGACGGTGCAGCCGGTGTCGTCGTCGTTGCACTCAACAAGGGTGAGGCTGCTGCACGAGCCGGTGTAGGCCGCAATGACGGTGTCGAAGCCGGACTCGTTGGCGTTGTTGCAGGTATCGATGTTGAGGGTGCCGTCGCACGGCGCGAGGAAGGTGTACCAGATGTCGTCGCCCATGGAGCCGCAGGCCGTGGGAACGGGCGCGGGGTCGGTGGTGGCACCGACGTTATTGAATCCGAAGCGTCCGGCGCTGATGGGGACGCCGTCGGCGCAATCGTTGTTGCGGGGCAGCGTTCCGGAAGCGTTGCTCAGGCAGGCTCGGCTGTTGCGGTACGCGATGATCTGCCCGATGTTATCGTTGGTCGATTCGGTGAACCGGTTGATCGAGGTGATCGAGGGGTTCATGGTCGAAGCGGGGTTGGAGCAGGTGCAGTGCGTCGCGTCCCAGAGGTGCCCGAGTTCGTGCTGCGAGAGGTCGCAGGCGGACATGAAGTTGCCGTTGAAGTCGGACTGGGAGTAGCAGTTCGACGCGCCCGTGCCCGCGGCACAGATCGAACCGATCGCATTGGCACGACCGATCACGTTCCCGTCGATGTCGCGCCCGGTGAAGAGTTGGATGACGTCGCGTGTGCCAGCCATGCCGTTCCACTCGGCCTGGACCTGAGCATTGAGCGTTGCCGGGTCGGTGGTGGTATATGGGTCCGCGGCGGTCGTGCGGACTACGGACTGAGAAATCGTGTGCGTGATGTTGACATCGCGCTCGTAGGCGACGTTCATAGTGTTGGTGATCGCGGCGATGCGCTGGGTGACCCAGGTGGTGCCGCCGTAGTCCTGGAAGTACTCCCAGTCGGCGTCGGTGGCCATCTGAGCGACATCGAGGGTGGCGCCGCGCTGCACGGGGTGACCGTCGCTGGGCTTGGGCGCCGGGCGGTCGGGCATGACGGTGTTGCCGCAGCGGTGATCGCCTTGGACGAGGCTGTCGTGGGTGTAGATGATGTGGGTGGCGTTATCGGCCCCGTCGATGCGTCCGCCGATGTGCTCGATCCAGAACTCACGACCATCGGGGATGATGACGCGGGCGAATATACCGCCCTTAACCAAGCCGCCGGCGACGAGGGAGCCGGGCATTTCGAGTACGGACCCGCGCCAGGTGCTTTCGGGGCCGGCATCGACTCGATAGAACAACTGATCCTCGCGCTGTTCCCACAGGGTGTATCCCTCGGCGCGGATGGCGTGGGGGAGCAGGTCGAGCGTGACGAGTTGGCCGGCAATGGGCACCACGACTTGCTGTGCGATGCCGGGCACGTCCAGCACGTTCAACTTGACAACCGCGGCGTTGCGGATGTTCATCTTCTGCTGGATCTGAGCCTCGACGGATGGACGATTCTGGGCGAGGGCACCGGAACAACCGGCGAACAACGCACCACCGACCGCAGCCGCGCTACACAGCGCGCGCAGCGACCGCTTGCTTGCAACAAAACGTTTCATAAAACACCTCCTGCTAGGAAAAGAACCACAAGAACTCCAGAATACCCCCAAAACATGTGTCTGAGAAGGAATATGCGGAGATGTTCCTTCAAATTCAACACATGAGAACGAACGACTGTTTCCTATATTCACATGGATAGCGTTCGCCTTGAGCGAAGCCGCTCGGCGAGACAAATCGAGGCTTGGGGGGTCAACGCACCGTGGCGTATAGATCCATGCGTCAAGTCGTCGGGAAAGGGCTAATCAGGTTGAGACCGGCTTGCCTGTATTGGTATGAAGCGCCTGTGCGTATCTGGTGCGAGGTCGCTGTGGACTGAACACGCCGACGGGTCCGATTGGGATAGCCCGAACAGCGATGGTGCGCCAAGTGATGTCACGAACCGTGCGATGTCTTGCGTGGATCGGGTCAGATTGGTACACGCGGACTGTTTCCAAGTGGTGAAGGGGTGTACACTGTGGAGTCCTCGGCGAGCGTGCAATGCCTGACGCGCCGGCCGTGGCGAAAGTGGCCATTCAACTTCAGGCGACCTCCACTCTCATCCGAGCCGACTCATGGACCCTACGCCCGACGCCGTTTCTTCCGCCTCGACCACCCCTGCATCGACTGGCGGTCCGACGACCGGCGCGGAGGCCGCGCC
>JBGSIF010000092.1:0-23733 GCA_041742635.1 Phycisphaerales bacterium | reverse complement strand
GGAGTTCATGCCGGAACTGGCGCGTACGCGGGACTGGGTGCGAGACCACGCGGGGTTGATTCGGTTGACGCTGCCGGTGGGCACGGCGTACGACGGGCTGGCCGAGCCGGGGTGGCATGTGTTCGTGCCGAGCGGGCGCGGGGTGAGCCGGCTGCTGCGGACGGGGGTGCGGATACACGTAGCGGTGCCGGGTGTGGAAGAGGAAGATCTCGGGGCGGTGCGGTATGTGGAGATTTCGTGAGCGGGAGAAGACCTGCGGAACGGTGGGGGTGAGGCGGAGAGATGTGTACAGTGAAGCACATCGCACAAACTTCTTCAGCAGCCCTCGAATAGGCAGTTCAGAAAATCAAAGAAGTCTTGGCTGTTGATGACGCCGTCCGTGTTGTAGTCGCCGGTCTGGCCGGATTGGCAAGCACCAAAGAAACAAGCGATAAAGTCAAAGAAATCCTGGCTGTTGATTGTGCCGCTGCTGTTCCAGTCACACGGACAACTTGTCTCGCACATGTCAGGAATTCCATCATTATCAACATCGGCATAGCCACCGAGCGAGATGTCGCACGAGTCGAGCACGCCGTTGGAGTTACAGTCGTTGGTCATGTTGCACGACGATCCGCTCAGAAAATCGTCGGCATTCAGCACGTCATCATCGAAACAATCGACCGCAATCCAGAAGTCGTACACCTCCGACACCACGGCGGGGAGGCCATCGACCCCGAGGCACTGCGTGCCTTCGTCGTCAATGGTGACACGGTAATGCCCAACGGGTATCGGGTTCGTATTATCGGCGCGCCGGATGCGGATAGCACGTGGACTGCCGGGCACGCCCGACGGGTTGACCGTCACGGAGAAGTACTGATCGATATCCGTCATCCAAACACCGGGTTGGCACGGGACTTCTTTGTCGATATCGACGACGCCCGCGCCGCCAGAGGGGATATTGATCGGGCCGTAGTAGCGCATCACGACTCCGCCTGTTGTTGGATGATTGAACTCGTTTAGCCCAATGTACCCGTGGTTTGGCGGCGTGCAGCCTTCGTTGTGCAGGTGATACGGGGCGAGGCCGATTGCTCCATCGCCGATATTGGAGTTGGAGTAGTATGGGATGTTGGCAAGACCTATTTCGCCGACTCCGGCACCACCAAGCCATTCGTATCCGTTGTCATCCGCATTAATAATAACTTGACCGTCGATAAAGCCGCCCCCAAACTGCTCAAACGTAAAGCGTCCGTCCTCGCCAAGGTTGCGCCGGAGGGTGATGGTGCGGTCGATTGAAAGCCCGCGGCTGATCCAAGGGCCATCGAGGGAGGTATCGATGACGGCGTCCCCGTCGAAGTCGCCGCGGACTTCAACCGGGAAGGTGATCCAGCCGCCGAAAGCGTCTGGTTCGCCGGTGATGGTGTTGGCGTGGAGGCTGCCGCGAAAGTCGCCGCCGATGGGGATGCGGAGCGTTGTGAGGTTGCCGCTGCCGCCGTTGGCGTTGGAGCGGATGTCGGCGTGAATCAAGTAGCGACCCCAGATGGTGCCGATGCCGTTCTTGGCCTGGATGCAATCGGCGATGATTGTGGAGTCTGTGTTAATGATGCTACCGATGGAACCGTTGAGCGCAAGGACATCGCCGTACCACCCGCCGGGGGTAACTGTGCTGGCTTGGATTTCGCCGATCGAACCCGACGCGGCAATGACGTCGGTGTAACCCTCGAACTCGGCCTCGACGCGGTTGATATCGCCGTGGGCGGCGACGATTTCTTGGGGGCCGAAGTTGAGCGCGGCGAAGCGATAGGCTTTGACGACGCCGAGGCGCGGGGCGGGCGTGATGCCACCGCCGTCGTGGTAGACGTCGGCTTGCAGTTCGTTGCCGACGTCGATACGCCAGATATGCCACATGCTGATGTCGGCTGTCACGTTGTTTCGAATGTACGCTTGCACACTTGGGCGACCGCCACTCCATGTCATTCCCGCCAGATTGTTGCAGCCAGCAACATCGAGCCTGAACAACTCACTTGGCGTAGTTCGGCCAGTACCGACAAAGACGGTGGGCGTACCCGCGCTCTGCGAGTTGATCGTGATGAGGCCGATGCTTTCGCTGGTCGGTGTGTCAACGAATACTCGATAGGTACCGGAAGTTGTGTCCGTGATGGTGACGTTCGAACTGGCGGCGAGAGTCTGATCGTCTGTACTCCATGTAGTGCCGGAGATGAGATGTTGGACGTGGATGTCGGCGTAAGAAACCGGAGCGAGTGTACCGAGGATTGCTACTGAGAGGATGAAAAGAATCTGTACCTGAGCATGTTTGATGTCTCCTTCGTTGCAAGAACAGAATGGAGCCGAGCACAAATACACCCGAAACGCTCGGGGCAGGCACAGCCGAGGCGATCCGCAAACCAATCGCGCTGCGGGCGGTTGGCGTAAAACCGGCGAGTTCATGTACGATGTCTCTCATGTTCCCATCGTTTGGCATGTCACCGGCATAAGCACCATCCGCACCACGGAATACTCTAGCTCCGAATCTCTCCTCAAAGGTCTCTTCTACCCATTCACTCGCCCCGCCGGTGGCGTCGAGCAACCCCCACGGCGTGAGGGTCTCCGGGTATGCCCCCAGCGGGATGCTGAGTTCGGCGAAGTTGGGGAGGCGGACGCCGACGCTGGTTTGACCGACGCCGGGCAGCCCTGAGATGGGCGGCGAGTCTGAGCCGTGGGGGTAGATCCACCAGCCTTCTTGGTTGTCGCCGAAGCGGTTGGGGTCGTAGTGAACGCTTTTGAGCCATTCGTCCCAGGTTGGGATCCAGAAGCGGGCGTCGGGGTTGTGACGGCGCTGGTCGGTGAAGACGCCGCCGGGGCCGGGGATGAAGCCGAAGGTCGAGGCGTCGTAGGCACCATTCTGGATGCCATCGATGGTGGAGGGGCGGTCGTTGTGCAACCAGTTGCAAAAGAGTGCGGCGTCGCGCCAGGTGATGCCAAACAGCGGGCGCATGGCGGCGGCGGGATTGTTGAGCCGCCAGCGTCGTCCCGGCCCGTTGTAGTCCGGGTCCGAACTCGCGCCCCAAGTGACGGGCACGGCGAAGAACTCGAGGGCATCGCTCTGGACCGAGAACGTGTTGACAAAGTCGAGCCATTGGCCAGTGGTGATCTCGGTGCGACCGATGCGGTATTCGTAGCCGACGGCGCCGCGGCCGGTGGCGAAACCGTTGGGATCCGGGCCGGAGTAGCCGGCGTTTCCGGGCGAGCCGATGGTGACGAAGTCGATGCCGTAGTCTTGTGCCCACGACAAGCCCGAGAACCCCAAGAGGTTCAGCACAGCGGCCGCCATACCTATGAAGCAGAGTCCAGTGCGAGAGAGCATGAACGACTCCATGCGAACAGCCTAAAGCGCCATCAGGATGCTCCTATCGAGAGAACAGGAGCGGTTGATTATTCATACCTGATGCTCGACGAATCACCACAAAAGCGGGAAGCATACGTCGAAGTCTCCACCTCGTTCGTAGGTGAAGCACCGAGGTCGTCGTGGTCAAAGGCACGGTGTGGGAGTCAGCGAGGGGCGAAGAAGAGGTTGTTCGATCATTACGGACGCGCCACAGGTGGCGGGTATGACCAGCGTTTTGTGAATGAACGCAAACGGACCAAGTGGGTAAGGCCCAACTTGTTTGACAGATTCAGCGTTGAGTAGTCAGGGCGGATTGCGGAAGGGATTAGCGGCGTGGGGAGCGGGCGTAGCCGCGGCGCGGGACTTGGACGTCGGCGACGGCGGCGTCGGAGTCATCGCGTTCGACGCGGGTAGCGTGCCAGCCTTTGTCGGTGAGGGTGGCGTCGTAACGGACATGGGCACCGTCGCGGAGGATACGGAAGCCTTCGCCGGAGATTTTGGAGAAGTGAATGAAGATGTCCTGCTGTTGCGGGCCGACGATGAAGCCGAAGCCTTTCTTCAGGTCGAACCACTTGACAACGCCTTGGACGTCCTTGAGTTCGTGATGTTCTGAAGTCATAAAAGCCCCAAATGTGCCGCGACCATAGAGGCACACGAATCGAGTTCAGACACATGGTCGTGAACTGGGCAACGAGCCAAGAACACGCCGAACCCGAGAAGCCAATCGGAAACGACTACGTCCGAAAACGATGAGCAAAGGAAGAGGTTGGGAAGCGTGGCGGAACGAGAATCGAGATGCTCAGTTTGCCCACATTATCAAGTGTTGAAAGAAATCACAAGTGGTAAGAGGAGAAGAAGCCGGAAATTTGTGTTTGCTTACATGTTGTTTCAAAGAAAAAACCGCTCGGCAAGAGCGGTTTATAAGGCATAGAAGTGTGCAAATTACGGTGCGAATCGACCGGACAATAAATCACATTACGGGCCGAAAAAATTGTGATGAATTTTAGCCGTTCGCGTCGGACCCTGCGGATTCCATGATAGCGGCCTTGCGGCTGAGTTTGATCCGGCCTTGATCGTCGACGAGGATGACCTTGACCTTGACCATGTCGCCGATCTTAACGACGTCGTGGACGTTTTTGACGTACCCGTCGGCGAGTTCGGAGATGTGGCACATGCCGTCGGTGCCGGGGGCGAGTTCGATGAACGCGCCGAAGTCCTTGGTGCTGACGACCTTGCCGGTGTAGATGGTGCCGACCTTGATCTCTTCGCAGAGGGCTTCGATCTCGGAGCGGGCGCCGTTGATGGCCTCGCCGTTCGGGGCGGCGACCATAACGGTGCCGTCGTCTTCGACGTCGATGGTGACGGCCCACTTGTCCTGGAGGGAGCGGATGGTTTTGCCGCCGGGACCGATGAGTTTGCCGATCTTCTCGGGGTTGATCTTGATGGTGAGGAGGCGCGGGGCGAGGGGTGAGATCTCGGGGCGCGGGGCGGGGATGACACGCTCCATGATGTCGATGATCTCGAGGCGGCCTTGCTTGGCTTGTTCGAAGATGACTTTGATCTGGGAGAGGACGAGCCCGCGGGTCTTGAGGTCGAGTTGGATACCGGTGATGCCTTCGCGGGTGCCGGAGACTTTGAAGTCCATGTCGCCGAAGAAGTCTTCCTCGCCGATGATGTCGGTGATGAAGACTTCGTTTTTGTCGTTGTCGTCGGACATGCGGCCGACGGAGATGCCGGCGCAGGTGTTTTTGATAGGGACGCCGGCGTCCATGAGGGCGAGGCACCCGCCGCAAACGGAGGCCATGGAGGAGGAGCCGTTGGACTCGGTGATGTCGGAGACGATGCGGACGGTGTAGGGGAACTCTTCGGGGCCGGGGAGGATGCCCAGGAGTGAGCGTTCGGCGAGCGCGCCGTGCCCGATTTCACGGCGGCCGGGGCCGGTGATCCGCTTGGCTTCGCCGGTGGAGAAGGGCGGGAAGTTGTAGTGGAGGATGAACTTTTTGGAGTATTCGGGGAGGAGGCCGTCGATGATCTGCTCGTCTTTGCCGGTGCCGAGGGTGCAGGAGACGAGGGACTGGGTCTCGCCGCGCTGGAAGAAGGCGGACCCGTGGGTGCGGGCGAAGACGCCGACTTCGCCTTCGATGTCGCGGATCTGCTTGGGCTTGCGGCCGTCGGCGCGGATGCCCTTCTCAACGACGAGTCGGCGGGTGACTTTTTCTTCGAGTCGGCGGAGCGCTTCTTTGGCGAAGGCGCGGCGCTTGGTGGACGTGGCGAAGTCGCCGTAGGTACCGTCCTGCTTGACGACAAAGTGGGTGTCGAGGACGTCCTTGACGAGAGCGGAGACGGCGTCGCCGCGTTCGCTCTTGCTCTTGATCTGCCGGGCCTCGGTCATCTTCTTCTCGGCGGCCTTTTTGACGGCGGCGGTGACGTCGTCGGGGGGGAGGTTGAGGTCGCCGATGACCTTGGGCTTGCCGGCCTTAGCAACGAGGTCGGCGATGAGAGCGAGGGTGTCTGCGATGTTCTGCTGGCCGAACTCGATGGCACCCAGGATGCCGGCTTCGTCGACTTCAGCGGCGCCGACTTCGATCATGTTGATGCCGTCTTTGTGCCCGCAGAGGACCATGTCGAGGTCGGAATAGTCGAGTTGGGTGACGGTGGGGTTGATGACGTACTGGGGACCGTCGTCGGTGTGGATGCGACCAACGCGGACAGTGGCGGTGGGGCCTTCGAAGGGACAATCGCTGAGAGCCAGAGCGGCGGAGGCAGCGGTGCCGGCGAGGACGTCGGAATCGTTTTCGCCGTCGTGGCTCATGACGAAGACCTGGATCTGGACTTCGTCGATGAACCCGTCGGGGAAGAGCGGGCGGATGGGCCGATCGATCATCCGCATGGTGAGGATTTCTTTTTCCGACGGCGGGCCTTCGCGCTTGCGGAAGCCGCCTGGGAACTTGCCGGCGGCGGAGGTCTTCTCGCGGTAATCGATGGTGAGGGGAAAGAAGTCGAGTCCTTCGCGCGGGGCGGCGCGGACGATGGTGGCGAGGACGGTGGTCTCGCCGTATGTGGCGACGACGGCGGCGTCGCAGAGTTTGGCGACTTTACCCGTTTCGAGGGTGAGAGTTCGCCCGCCGATCTCGCGTTGAACCTTGATGTAAGCCATGAACCTTCTGCCTTTCGCACAGGGGTGCGTGTATGTCCCGACGAGCCACGCAGGGACAAACAGCGCGGGGTTCGACAGCGGGACGAGATGTGGAGGCCGCCTGAAACGGCCCGAGGGCAGAAGGCACGGGGCAGGGTTGGTGGCACTGCTCTCTCGAGCAGTGTACTTCAGAAAAAGGAGTGAAGAACTGCTCTGGAGAGCAGTTCCACCAGAACTGCACGGTGCCCACTGCCGCCGGGGCCAACCGACGGCGGTAACAAACAAGCAAGCCCGTGTCCTGTCGGACACGGGCTTGGTGAGGTGTTGGGTTACTTGCGCAGGCCGAGGCGGTGGATGAGGCTCAGGTACCGCTCGCGGTCGGCGCGAGCGAGGTATCGGAGGAGCCGATTTCGGCGACCGACCATGAGAAGGAGGCCGCGGCGGCTGTGGTTGTCCTTCTTGTGTGTCTGGAGGTGCGAGTTAAGTTCGTTCATACGCTCGGTAATAAGCGCGATCTGGACTTCGGGGGAACCGGAGTCGCTCGGGTGGCGCTGATTGTCAGAGCGGATTTTGGTGCGGATGTCGGGTGCGAGGGGCATGTTGGGTCGATTTCCTTGTCTGTTCGATATTGTCTGGTCTACTCGGGCAGCCGGGCCGAGAGAGGAACTTCGTTGATTGACGGTTTCTTAGGCCGGGAGTATAGCAAGGGGTGGTGGGGGCTTCCAGTGAGAGAATGGAGGACAGGGTGTGCCGACGTTTGGGCGTGCTCGGTGACCGAAATGAGAAATCGGGTTGGGCTGGGCAGGTTGATTTTCGGTGGATGGGTACGAACGCTATGGCATGAGCGAAAAACGAGTGGCCGTGGTAACGGGTGCGAGCCGTGGGATTGGCAAGGCGATCGCGCTTCGGCTGGCGCGGTCGCCGCAGAGTCGGCATGTGGTACTCGTGGCGAGGTCAGAAGGGACGCTGGCGGAGGTGAAGGGGCAGATCGAAGCGGAGGGAGGGTCGGCATCGTACCGAACGGCGGATATAGCGGATACGGCGGGGTGGGCGAAGGTGGTGGAAGAGATCGCGGAGGAGCACAAGCGGCTGGATATTCTGGTGAACAACGCCGGGATCACGAAGGATGGACTTGCGCTGCGGATGAGTGACGAGGACTGGAACATGGTGATTCAGACGAACTTGACGTCGGCGTTCGTGGCGATCCGAGCGGCGGCGCGAGCGATGATGCGGGGAAAGTTCGGGCGGATCGTGAATATTTCATCGACGACAGGTGTTGTGGGAAATGCGGGGCAGGCGAACTACGCTGCGGCGAAGGCGGGGCTAGCGGGGTTGTCGAAGACGATCGCGCGGGAACTGGGGTCGAAGAATATTACGTGCAATGTGATTGCGCCGGGGTTTATCGAGACGGATATGACGCAGAACCTGCCGCAGCAGGTGAGGGATCATGTGATGGGGCTGATGGCGGTGAAGCGGTTCGGGACGCCAGAAGACATCGCGGGGGCGGTGGGGTTCGTGACGGGGGACGACGCGGGGTTTGTGACTGGGCAAGTTATTTGCGTGGACGGCGGGATGACGATGTGCTAGCCGACACTGCCAATGACCGAACCGGACGAGAGTCGGCGGGTGTCAGCAGACCGCAGGGTGGGGCAAAAAATGGGACGCAGGTGCGAACCGAAGGAGTGGACGGCCGTAGTGGACGTATCCTGGGGCTCTTTGGGTGCCGGGCGCGAGAGTGAGTAGGTCGAAGGGCAGGAGGAGAGTGGGCGCGTTCTGGTGCGTCGGCTCTGGCAGAACGTCGGCGCGGGTCTCGCGCACGGCGAAGGGATTGGTGGTACGCTTAGCCCCCTAGCGTGTGCTGGCAGCGGCACACGGACAGACCCCAAGTCGGGTTGGTTGTCGACGATACCAACGGTAGAAGTAGCGGATTGAAGTAGAATCGAAACGAAGGCCGGCTTCACGCCGGGTTACGAGAGAGCGAACTGATGAAGGCCGACCATCAAAGTTATCGAAAGGCAACCAGCGTCAGCCTGCTCGGGCTGTCGATTCAACTCGTCAGCGGGTTGGTGATGCTGGGGTACTCCGTGCTGATGGTGGACCCCGCGGCGTTCAGCGGAGCGCTGTTCATGCTGCTGGGGTGCGTGGTGTGGTTGACGCTGGCGGTGGTATTCGATCAGCACCGGCGGGAGCGACTGGAAGCACTCGAGGCCAAGTCGCTGGAGATGAGCGGGGTCGCCGGGTCGTCTGTGTTTGAAGCCAACGACGAGATGCGGGTGGCAGCGCGACGGCTGTCATGGATGCACCGGATCATGGTGCCGGTGGTGAGCCTTGGTCTTGCGGCGACGTTCATCACGCTGGGGTTGTGGCGGATCCGGCACGCGTTTCGGTCGCTCAATATTCTGGAAGTGGATTCGATCCCGGCGCACAGTGGGATGATGATCGCGCTGGGGATTTCGTTTGCGATCGTGGGGTTCATCTTCGCGCGGTTTGTGTCGGGGATGGCGAAGCAGAAGGTGTGGTCGATGCTGCGGGCCGGGGCGGCGATATCGGTTGGCGGGGCGATCATCGGGTTTGGGATGGTGCTGGGGCAGTTTGTGGATTACGCGGGGCCGGACATTGTGTACCGGTACACGTTTTTGATATTTCCTGGATTGATGGTGGTGGTGGGCGGGGAGTTCATACTGAACTTTGTGCTGTTGATGTATCGGCCGCGGAAGACGGGAGAGGTTCCGCCGCCGGCGTTCGAGTCGCGGATCCTGGGGTTTGTGGCGGCACCGGATAAAATCGCGGAGTCGGTCGGGGAAGCGATCAACTATCAGTTGGGGATCAATGTCACGGGGAGTTGGTTTTATCAGTTGTTGAGCCGGTCGCTGGTGATGCTGGTGGCGATCGGGGGGCTGGTGATATGGGGGATGACGTGCTTTGGGGTGGTGAGGCCGAACGAGCAGGGGTTGCGGATACGCAACGGGCAGTTGGTGGGCGAAGTGGTGAAGCCGGGGCTGGTGGTGAAGTTGCCGTGGCCGCTGGAGCGGATCGAGCGTGAAGACGTGAAGTCGCCGCACCGGTTGGACGCGGCGGGGTACCCTGCGCTGGAGAAGAACAACGCGTACCTGTGGACAGTGAAGCATCATGCGGAAGAAAAGAACTTTATTGTTCGGCCGTCGGGGTTGACGACGGAGTTCGACTCGTCCACGTCGTCGGGAGCGGGCGCGGGGAGTACGACACGCACGCGGACGAATGTGGCGGACGTGATGCTGCTGTCGGTTGAGATACCGGTGGTGTTTGAGATCACGGACCTGAAGCAGTACAAGTTGCTGGCGCAGGACGGGATGCAGGATCGGCTGCTGCAAGCCGTGGCTCGGCGCGCGGTGATGCGTCACCTGGCGACGGAGACGTTGCAGGACGTGCTGTCGGCGAGGCGGACGGAGATTTCGGACACGTTGCAAACGATGGTGCAGGGGGAGTTTGATCGGATCACGACGGGCGGAGCGGGGGTGAAGGTGCTGTATGTGGGAATCGTGGGGGTGCATCCGCCGACAAAGACCGCCGAGGCGTTCGAGAAAGTGGTGGGGACGGACCAGTCGAAGCAGGCGTCGATCCTGAAAGCGCAGGAAGAAGAAGCGACCGTGCTGTCGGAAGTGGCGGGGAACATCGCTCTGGCGAAGCAGATCGCGGCGGAGATCGATGCGCTGGAAGCAATGAAGAACAGCCGGGCCGGGGAGATGGACATCGAGCGGCAGAACCTGAAGATCGACGGGCTTTTGACGCAGGCGGAGGGGAAGGCGAGCGTCGCGCTGTCGGAGGCCAAGGCGCAGCGGTGGGTGAAGCACATGGGTGCGAGGGCGCGGGCGGGGCGGTACAAGGCACAGTTGGTGGCGTATGCGGCGGGGAAGAACGTGTACATGTCGCAGTTGTATTTCGATGCGCTGCGGGATGTGCTGGGGACGGCGCGGGTGTACATCACGCCGGATCAATCAGTGCCGGCGGAATATCGATTGGACTTGATGGACGAGATGGACAAGGGGAACGTGTTCACGGCACCGAAGGATCAGTAAGCCGCGGATACGAAAGTGAAAAGGGGATGGGTGGCGTAGTGCGGGTGGGTGAGGGGAAAGCGTGAGAGTGGGCGGGTGGATGCAGGAGCCGAAGACGTGAAGAACGGAAGACGCTGGATCATCATCGGGTTGGTCGTGCTGGTCGTGCTGGCGTTCATGACGACGTACACGGTCAAGTTCACAGAGAAGGCGATCGTGACGACGTTCGGAGCGGCGTCGGCGACGCCGATCGACACGCCGGGGCTGAAGTTCACGGTGCCGTATGTGCAGAGCGTGACGAAGTACGACACGCGGGTGCGGTACTTGGAATCGAAGCCGGAGACGCACCAGACGAAGGATTCGCGCCAACTGGTGGTGACGGCGTATGTGACATGGCGGGTGAGCGACCCGAATATTTTCTATCAGAAGTTCAGCGGCAAGGGGGACCGTGCGCTCAACCACTATAAGGGCGCGGAGCAGTTGCTAGGGGATGCGATGCGCGGCGCGATGGGAGAAATCAGCCAGTTCACATTCGGCGAACTGCTGACAACAACGAATAGCACGAAACTCGAAGAGTGCGAGAAGAAGATGCTGGGGCGGCTGGTGACGGCGATGTCGGACGTTCACGGGATCGAGCCGGTGGGCGTGGGGATCGTCGGGATCGAGATGCCCGAGGACATGACCAACGAAGTGTTCCAGCGGATGCAGCAGGAGCGCGCGACGCTGGCGAATCAAGCAACGAGCGAAGGCAAGGCCATCGCGGAGACGATCCGTCAGAGCGCCGCCAACGCGGCGACCAAGATCATGGCGTTCGCAAACGAGCGAGCAAACCGGATTCGCGCGCAAGGCGACATCGAGCAGAAGGAGTATCTGCTGGAACTGTCGAAGGAGCCGGACCTGGCGATTTTCCTCAAGAACTTGGAGTTGATGCGGTCGGCGTTTGCGACGAACAAGGCGACGCTGGTGATACCGGCGGGGCCGATGGGCGGGTGGTCTGGGATGGAACTGTTCAACCCCGGCGCGGGAGCGGCGCTGAACTCGGGATGGATGCCGGAGTGGAACTTCCAGCAGGGGAAAGCGGTGACGCCGAAGCAGACCCCCAGCGAGGCTCCGAAGAACGAAGAGAAGAAGGTAATGGAGCGGCTCAAAGCGAGAGACGAAGGACTCGTGAGCGCGGAGGGTGAGCGATGAGCGACCCCACGGATCCGAACACGAATCTTCCGACCGGGGGCGGTCCTGTGCGCGGCGGCTCGCTTGCGCCCGGGTGGCGTCAGCGGCCTAAGTCGGTGAACCTGCGCGATGAAGACCCGGACCAACCGGGGTACGACACGTCGATGGACCCGGCGACGCAGTCGCTGTCGGACGCACTTCGGATCACGTACCGGATCGTGCAGTTCGCGGTGCTCGCGCTGGTGGGGCTGTACGCGCTCTCGGGGTTCCGAACGGTCGGGGAATCCGAGAACGGGATGCGGTTGCTGTTCGGGAAGATCCAAGAGAAGGATATCGGGCCGGGGTTCCGATTCAGTTGGCCCGAGCCGCTGGGCGAACTGCTGAAAGTGAATACGGGGACGCAGGACATCATCATCAACGATGATTTCTTTCCGGAACTGTCCGCGGAAGAAAAGAAAGCAATCACGGACAAGGGAACGTCCGGGCTGGGAGAAGGCGGGCGGGACAAACTCAACCCGGAACTCGACGGGTCGAACGTCACGGGTGATGGGAACATCGGGCACACACGCTGGGCGGTGCGGTACACGCGGAGCGACTCGGAAAAGTTCGTGACGAACATCGATCCGGCGTCGGAGCGCGCGATTGTGATCGGGGCGGTGAAGCGCGGGATCGTGCGAGCGTCGGCGTCGGTGTCGATCGACGAACTGCTCAAAGGTGTGCGGGATCCGGGCCGTGAAGCGGGCGAGCACCGGATGGACGAGATCGCCAAGAAGATCGCGCAGCAGACGCTGGACGACCTCGGGGCGGGGATCACGCTGGACGTGGTGTCGGTCACGGCGCGGATCGCGCCGCGTCGGACGGCGCAGTGGTTCACGATGGTGAACAAGTCATACGCCGAGCAGAAGAAAATGATCGAAGAGGCGGCGGGCCGGCAGAACGAGACTCTAACGGAAACAGCCGGTGAGGCGTGGAAGCAGATTTTGATGCAGATCGATCAGTATGAAGCCGCGCTCGCGCTGAAGGACAAACCCAAGGCGGAGGCAACACTGGCGATCATTGACAGCCTGCTGGCGGGCGAGCGGGTCGTGATCGACGGGCAGGAGTTCTCGTACCGGGTGTACGGGAAAGTGACGGACATCGTGAACGAGGCTCGCGGCGAGAAGGCGCGCGTGATCAATCAGTTGAAGGGGGAAACGGCGAGTTTCGGCGCGAAGCGCGACCTCTTCAGCGGGAACCGGCAGGTGTTCTTGAATACGGAATGGGCGGACGCGTTCGGATCTTTTGTGGCAAGCCAGTCGGTGCAGCAGTTGATGCTGCCGATGATGGGCAAGGACGGTCGGATGGTGGTGACGATCGGGCGTGACCCGGAAGTGAATAACCGGATCATTCGTGAACTGAATCGGCAGGCGGCGGACAAGGCGCGGATCGAGCGGGAAAAGAACGCCGAGCGTGAGCGGTTCAATCGTCGCAACGAGCCGATCACGATCAGCGAGGACTAATCGAAAGCGCGGCGTCCGCGGGATGGAAATCGGAAGAGAAGAATCGCGCAGGAAAGGTCGGCATGGTGCAGTCAGCAGGAACCGAGAACAGATCCGCCACGCGGTACGATCGGCAACCCGACCCGGAATCGCGTGGAGGCGAGCCGGTGGTGGTGTGTCAGCGGTTGACGAAAGTGTTCCGAGATTTTTGGCGGCGGCCGCGGGTGCGCGCGGTGGAGGATGTCTCGTTTCAAATCAATCGAGGTGAGATCTTCGGGCTGTTGGGGCCGAACGGTTCGGGGAAGAGCACGACGATCAAGATCTTGCTAGGGCTGCTGCACCCGACGAGCGGTCGGGTGGCGGTGCTGGGCAAGCCGCCGTCGGACGTAAACGTGAAGAAGCGGATCGGGTACCTGCCCGAAGAATCGTACCTGTATCAGTTTCTGAACGCGCGAGAGACGCTGGACTACTACGGGAAACTGTTCGAGATCGATCGATCGGTTCGGCTCAAGCGGATCGACGAGTTGCTGGACATGGTGGGGTTGACGGCGGTGCAGCACCGGCAGGTACGCGAGTATTCCAAAGGGATGCAGCGGCGGATCGGGATCGCGCAGGCGCTGATCAATGATCCGGAGTTTTTGATTCTGGACGAGCCGACGACGGGGCTGGACCCGATCGGGTCGCGCCAGATCAAGGACTTGATCATCACGCTGGGCAAGCGTGGGAAGACGGTGCTGCTGTCGAGCCACATGCTGGCGGACGTCGAGGATTGTGTGGACCGAATGGCGATCCTGTACGGCGGGAAGATCCGCGAGGAAGGGACCTGCGACTCGCTCCTCACGGAACAATCCCACTCGGTGATCGAGACGGACAATCTGGATGACGCGACGCTGGCGCGGATCGACCGGGTGATTCGGGAATCGACCGGGGGCGAGTCGTCGATCATCCGGGTGTTCAAGCCGAGGCAGAAACTGGAAGACCTGTTTGTGGGGATCGTTGAGCGGGCGGTGGCGGAGCGAGCGGCAACGGCGGGGGCGATGCACGGGGGTGCAACGGCGGCGTTCCTTCAGGCTCAGGCCGAGGATAAGCCGCAGGGTGAACAACTGATCAGCCAACTGATGAAGGGGCCGGCGGAAGAAGAAGCGGCGCGAGCAGCGGCGGCGAAAATCGAGGCGGATCGGTCGGTGGCATCGGCGGCGGCGGATGCCAAGCAAGATGCGGACGTTTTGCGGGGTCTCATCGGCGTGGAAGAGGACGCCGCGCCGGGGAATGCGCGTGGTGAGGTGTCGTCGAATCGGGCATCCGGGGCGCGGGTCGGGGCGGAGGTGGACCTGGGCGTGATCGGTTCGCTGCTGGATGAGAGCGGCGAGGGTTCGGGAGCGGCGCAGACGCCGCCGGGTCGGCCGGGACCGGAGAAGCGAACGTGACGCCGCCCGAACTGTACGGAAAACTGATCCGGCTTCAACGGACGCTGGGGTTCAAGATCGCGGCAACGATCGCGGTTGTAGCAGTCGCGGCGGCATCGCTGGCGACGTATGTGGTGCAGCAGAACCGGCTGGATCACGACCAGGTCGAAGTGCGGGTGGATGAGGATCCGGCCGGGGCGGACGCCGCGGGGGAGAGCGAGGAAGTCAAAGCGGCGAAGGAACTCGCGCGTGCGGGGAGCGAGGCCGACGCGAGGTATATCAACGAGATCCTGTCGGCGCAGGCGGATTGGACGAGCGTTGCAATCCTGATTCTTGAAGTCACGGTGCTGACATTGGCACTGATCTGGCTGGGGCTGGGGCTGAGCGGGATCGGGCTGGTGGGGTTGATCGCACTCGTAGCGTGGCGGCTGAAGTTGTTCCAAGGGGGTGTGATCCAACTCGAAGAACTCCGCGGGTACGACGTCGCGTTCCTGTTCCTCGGTGCCGCGGCGGTCATCACGGTTTCGTTCATCGTGCTGATGGAACTGCTGAAACTCGCGCTATCGTCGGCGAATCCAGTGACGGCGGTGGCACGCAATGTGGTGAACGAGGCGGTGCGGCTGAAGGTGTCGCTGGTGTTCATTGTGCTGCTGATATTCGGGCTTGCGGCACTGCCGGGGTTGCTGGATGCGAGCACGCCGCTGCGGTACCGGGTGCAGGCGTTTTTGAGTTATTCGACGAGCGGGACGTTCTGGCTGGTGGCACTCCTGACGGTGTTTTTGTCGGTCGGGTCGGTGTCATTCGAGCAGCGAGACCGGATCATCTGGCAAACGATGACCAAGCCGGTCGCGGCATGGCAGTACATATTGGGCAAATGGCTCGGGGTCGTGGGAGTAGCGGCGGTGCTGCTGGTGGTATCGGGGTCTGGGATATTCGTATTTACGGATTTTCTGTCGCGTCAACGGGCCGTGGGCGAATCCAAGCCGTTCGTGGCGCGGGACGGTGAACTGATCAGCGAAGACCGGGATATTTTGCAGGGGCAAGTGCTGACGGCGCGGCGGCTGGTGAAGCCCGAGCCGCCGGAGTTCAACGAGCAGTACGTGGAAGAACGGCTCACGGAGCAGGTGGCGGAACTGAACCGGACCAGCCCGCTGGAGATACCGGATGTCGCCAAGATGCGTGACGACATCATCCAGAGCGTGCGAGACGAGATCCGTACGGGGTACTTCGCGCTGGACCCGATGCAGTCGGAGGTGTATGTGTTTGCGGGTCTGAACGAGGCCCGCAAAGTGACCTGGATGAGCCCGGCGAAGTATGCAAAGAAGACGGGGCGAACGCTGGAAGACGTGCGGAAGGCGATGGCGGAGAAGCGGGTGCAGACGCGGGTGGCGGTGACGGGGGACGAAGTGATGTTCGTGGAGGTGCGGTCGGTCTCGATGCGGTACAAAGTGCAGGCAGGAGGGAACGATCCACGAGCGACGGCACGGGTGACGTTCGAGATGCCCAACCAGCCGCAACCGGATGTGAAGGTGGTGCCGCTGAACACGACGATGTCGATGCGGGTGCCGCCGAGCGCGATCGATGATAACGGTCGGCTGTTTGTGCGAGTGACGAACGGGGACTTGATCTCGCGTGCGCCGAACGCGATGCCGTTTGTCTTCCCGCCGGACGGGCTGGAACTGCGGTTCGAGGTGGGGTCGTACCAGAGCAACTTCGCGCGGGTGGTGGTGGTGCTGTGGCTGAAACTGGCGTTTTTAGCGATGGCGGCGATTGCGGCGGCGACGTTCCTGAGTTTCCCCGTAGCGGCGATGATGGCGTTCGGGGTGTTGTTTGTCGCGGAGACGGCGGGGTATTTGTCGGAATCGCTGGACTCGTATGACGCCGGTGAGGGCGGAAAAATCAATATCTTCAGGCTGGTGGTGAAGATCATCGCGGTGCCGATCGCGTGGGTGTTCAGGTACTACGCGGATATCAACCCGATCGAGAACCTGGCCGACGGGAAACTGGTAGCATGGACGACGTTGGCGTGGGCGGCGATCATCATGGTCGGCGCGAGCGTGCTGCTGTACGTGGTCGGCGTGGGCGTGTTCAGAAAGCGCGAACTGGCGACATACTCGGGGCAGTAGAAGAGAAGGGGCGTGGGTGTGTGGGGCGGGAAGGGCGCACACGAGGTGATCATGCGACGCGATCGATACATCCAACTCGGTGCGCTCGGTTCGATGATCGGCTGCATGGCCGGGTCGATCGTGCTAACGACCAACTTGTCGGCGTCGGCGGGTCGGAACCGGCTGGTCATCACGGATCGAGCGGAAGAGGGCGACCCGCCGGAAGTGGGGCTTGGGATTGCGATGGGTGCGTTCCGGGGGCTGTTCGTGAACATCCTATGGATGCGGGCGAACGACCGGAAAAACGAGGGGCGGTTTTATGACGCGGTGGATTTGGCTCGGACGATCACGAAGTTGCAGCCGCGGTTCCCGCGGGTGTGGGCGTTTCATGCGTGGAACCTGGCGTACAACATATCGGTGACGACGAACACGCCGTCGGAGCGGTGGAACTGGGTGAACCAGGGGATCCGGCTGCTTCGGGACGAGGGGATCCAGGCGAACCCGAACGACCTGCTGCTGCACAAGGAACTGGGGTGGATCTATCTGCACAAGATCCAGGGGTATATGGACGACGCGAACGCGTATTACAAGCGGGCGTTTGCACGGGAGTGGTCGGTGGTGCTGGGGGTGCCGCCGAAGCGGACGAAGGCGACATTCAGCACCGAGGCGAGGACGCTTCAGTTGAAGGAATGGCTCAGACCGGTGGCCGATTCGCCGGACACGCTCGATGCGCTCTACGAGAAGTACCCGGCGACGCGCGAGTTCGTGGAGCGGATGAAGACCGAGGCGCAGATCGACCTGACGGGGCCGTTGTACGACGACCGTGGGCAGGGAGCCGGGGAGCGGATGCTCGAACTGGTGGAGTTTGCAAAGCGGCTGTCGCGGATGCCGGCGGAACTGCAGAAGCGGATCGGGTTCACGGCGAGCGACGCCGCGGTGATGAAGATCTTCACGACCGACACGCTGGTGCCGGCGCGGAACGCGATGATCGCGTTCACACGCAAGCGGATCTTGCGAGAGAAGTACAAGATGTCGCCGCAGGCGATGATCCGGACGATGGAGCGGTTCGGCCCGCTGGACTGGCGGCACCCGGCGTCGCACGCGCTGTACTGGTCGGACAAGGGGACGAGCGAGGCGCTCTCACGCGTGACCGAAGAGAACCGGCGGGACTTTGACTTCCTCAACGCCGATCGGCAGACGCTGCACGCGATTCAGGAACTCTTCCGCACCGGCGAAGTCATCTTCGATCCGACGAACCCGGAGCAGTATTTGACGTTCCCGAGCGCGGACTTCATCCCGGCGTATGGCAACGTGCTGGAGTTCTACCGCGAACGAGCGAATATCTACAACACCGCGGGGAAAGAGTTCAACGCCGAGGATACGAGTAAACGGATCTTCACGAGTTATTCCGCGGGGTACGAGAACTTCCTGAAGGACGCCGTGCGGTTCCTGTACCGTCGTGGGGATCGAGCGAAGGCGCAAGAGTACTTTGTGAAGGTCCGCGATTACAACAAGATGAACGTGAACACGCCCGGACGGTCGGACGACTTCGCGGTAACGCTGGACGAGTTTGTGAAAGAAGAGATTCGGTCGGACGACCGGTTCGGGGTGCCGGACGTGGCGAAGGTCGAGATCATCGGCGCGCTGCAATCGGCGTTCGGGGTCGGGCTGCTGAACGGGAACTCGGAACAGTTCCGCGGTGATATGGAATACGCGCAGCAGTTCCACGCGATCTTCATCGAGAAGCAGTTGCACAACGTGGCAGTGAACCAGGGAGAGGACGGGCGGATGGAGATCGTGCCGCGCGACTTCCGCGAACTCGCCGGATCGGTGCTGGCGTCGTTGATCGTGGCGTTGTCGTACCCCGACGGGCCGACGCTGTACCAGAACGCGCCGGCGGATGTGCAGGCATGGGCGTATTTGTTCCTGGAAGAGTCGCCGTTCCGGCAGGAGATCGGGGCGCAGTTCGATGTGAGTTTCCCGGTGTCGCCGGAGTTCGCGTCGTTCAAGGCGCAGATGCTCCAGGCGCGGGCCGAGCGTAAACGCAACCTTGGGGACGTCGAGCAGAAGTGACGGCGGGAGACGCACGGGCAAACAACTCGTTCAAGTACTCCATAGAAACTCGGAAGAACCGCGACGAATCTCCACGGGCTGCGTCCAACTCGGTGTGCAAAGCAAAGGAATGAAAAAAAAACCGGCGGATCGCCGGGTTTTTGTGCTGTATAGATCGAGTCCTGCCTCGATGAACAAGCGATGGGTGGGCCACTTACTCGGCGTAGACCTCGGTGTAGTTTGTGAAGACAGAAGACTGGGACTCGGAGTAGGCTTGGACGCGATAGCGATAATCGCCGGCAGCCGGGACAGTGTTGACGAAGTTGAGGCTATTGGCGGGTCGGGTGAACGTGGTGGTGTTGGTCCAGACACCACCGACGAACTGCTGGCGTTCGACACGGAAGCCTTCTTCGAATGCGGAGCCGTCAACCCAGTTGAGCGTGACGGTGAGATTGACCATGTCGGCAATGAAGGCGGCGGCGGGCGCCTGCGGGCGAACGACGGCGTAGCCGGTCCAGGCGGAACTGCCCACGGCGTTGGTGGCGCGGACTTGGTACCGAAGGACGCTGTTGGCGACCTGCTGGAAACTGGTGGCGTTCGTCGCGGCGGAGAAGTTGGTCGTGGCGCCCCAGACGCCGGCGGTCTTCTTTTGACGCTCGATCCCGAAACTGGTTTCGTTGAAGGCGTTGTCGGTCCAGGTGATACGGGCGTTGCCGTAGCCGTTCTCGAAGGCGTTGATACCCGACGGAGCCGCGGGCGGCGTGGGAGGTCCGGCAGGCGTCACGGCGGCTTGCGCGTTGACGATGGAGCCGGTAGCACAGAATCCGGAAAGCGAAGCGACTGGACGAGCGGTTTGGAGGATGCGGTCGCGGACTTGCTGCCAGGTCCAGCCGGGGTTTGCGCCATACACGAGTCCGACGACGCCGGCAACGTGCGGGCAGGCCATGGAGGTGCCGTCGAGGAAGGTGTACGAGTTGTTGTACGTGCTGTAGATCGTGGAGCCTGGGGCGCCGATATCGACGGTGGTGGAGCCGTAGTTAGAGAAACTGGACCGGGTGTCGTTGTTGGTAGTAGAGAGAACAGCAATGATGTTGGCGGAGGTGTAGGAAGCGGGGTAGAAGGCGCTGGTATTGTTGTTGCTGCCGTTGTTACCGGCGGCGGCGCAGAAGATGTGGCCGATGCTCTGGGAGTTGGTGATGGCGGTTTGGAGGGGAGTGGAAGCGGGGCCGCCGCCCCAAGAGTTGTTGGAGACCTTGACGTTTTTCTGAACAGCGTACTGGAGACAGCCCAGCGCGCCGGAGGAAGATCCCGAGCCGCTGGCGCCGAGGAACTTCAGGGCCATGATTTTGCATTGCCAGTTCACCCCGGCGATACCGACGCCGTTGTTCCCGCGAGCGCCGAAGGTGCCGGCGGTGTGGGTGCCGTGGCCGTTGTCGTCGATGGGGTTGGCGTCGTTGTTGAAGAAGTCCCAGCCGCGGAGGTCGTCGACGCGGCCGTTGCCATCGTCGTCGATACCGTTACCGGCGATTTCGCCGGTGTTGAGCCAGGCGTTGGCGCTGAGGTCGGGGTGGTTGTAGTTCACGCCGGTATCGATGTCGGCGATGATGAAGTTGGGGTCGCCGGTGAAGGCGTCCCATGCTTGGGGGCCGTTGATATCGGCGTTGGCGATGCCGGGGTCGCCGTTGACGGTCTGGCCGGTGTTGTTCAGACCCCAAAGTTGACCGAAAGAGGGATCGTTGGGGGTGGCGCAATGATGGACGATGTAATCCGGCTCAGCGTATTCGACGACGGAGGGGAAGATGCTGAGCAGGTCGATGGCGTCGAAGATATCGCCGGTGACATGGAGGGTTTCGAGTCCCGGGACGAGCCAGTATTTTTCGACCGTGGTGCCGCCGACGATGGAGCGGACGTAACGAATGCTGTCTTCGGACGCCTCGTCACGGAAGCGAACGAAGATGACTTCGGGATCCCACAGAGCCTTGGGGTTGGCTTCGAGGGCGCGGCGGGTGTGCTGCTTGGGGTCGGCCTGGTTGTTGTCGGCGCGAGCGAGGGAGCCAGCCGACCCGGCAAGCGAGGCAAGCAAAGCGGGGATCAGTAAAGTACGCATGTTCATCAGATTCCTTTCCGTCATCTGGGACGATTGATTCAGAAGACACGGTCGGAACAGCCGACCGGCGCGGGGAGTGTGCTCAACACCTTCACGCGGGGACACGAAACAGACCCCGAGTGCCCCTAAGCCCCGTTCAACTCACACATTGGATCTAGCGGAACAGCCAAACTACCGACTCAGGCAAGAAATTGCAAGTCGATTTTCAGGACAAACGGGGTGAATTTCACGGAATAAAGAGTTAGAGGGTCGGATGAGTGGTTGTATTGGTGATATCAGCCGGGGGGTTGGATCGTTGATACCACGCCGGGTGTCGCGTCTCTACAGTGTGCAATGACACGAACGGAAGCAGCACTCAGGCGCGGCAAGACGAGCGGGACACCGGTGGTGCTGCCGTTCGTGTGCGGGGGGTATCTCGGGCCGGGGGTCACGGAACAAATGCTTGTTTCGCTTGGGGCACTGGGGTGCCCAGCCATCGAGGTGGGGATTCCGTTTTCGGATCCGATCGCGGATGGGCCGGTGATTGCGGCGGCGATGCACAGCGCGCTGAATCCATCGGTATCGAACGGGATCGCGCCGGCGACGCCGGAACGGATCTTTGAGGAGGTATCGCGTGCACGTTCCAAGACGACGGCCGCGCTGGTGGCGATGGTGAGTTATTCGATCGTGACGCGGATTGGAGAAGGAGCGTTTGTACGAGCGGCGGCGAACGCTGGGTTTGATGGGTTGATCGTGCCGGACTTGCCGCTGGAAGAATCAGGATCGCTGCGTTCGCTGGCGGCGCAGGCGGCTTGCTCGCTGAGCCTGCTGCTCGCTCCGACCACACCGGCGGTGCGGGCAACGGAGATCGCTCACGCGTGCAGCGGCTTTGTCTATCTTCTGGCGAGGACCGGGGTAACCGGAGCGGCGAGCAGGGCTGATACGCCGGCGGGCGAGAAAATCGGATCGAAGGGAACCGCAGAGACAGAATTGGACCTTGCCACACGAGTCTCGGCACTTCGGCGAAGCACGGCGTTGCCGATCGCGTGCGGGTTCGGGATATCGAACCGGGAAGATGTGCAGCGGGTACTCGAGCATTGTGACGCCGCCATTGTCGGGAGCGCGCTGGTGCGAACGATGGGTGAGGCGGCGAGCGCGGGGCACGATCCAGTCGAAGCGGGGACACGGTTTGTGCGTGGTCTGATGGCGTAGCGACTTTGAGTCGGCGACGGTACGGGGCACGTTGGCACGCAGAAGCAGATTTTGTTGACGCTGGTGGTGCCCATCGATTGGAACCGTAGCCGAGGGGAAGGGTAAACTAGGACTTACCGATAAGGAAGAGGGTGCTGCCGCGCGCCCTCCCCCCCACTCCTCTGCACGACGGCACTCAACTTGGATAGCCCATGCGAACTCACTCTTGCGCGCTCGCGGTATGTTACGGCTTTGCATCGCTGTTCCCGCTCTCTTGCCACGCGGTTGCGCCGGAAGATTCGGTCCCAAGACTGGCACGGGAGGATGGATCAGCGGCCCGCACGGGATCGGGATTGGTGGTCTCCCCGATCAGCGTGCGTGCCGGGATGTCAGTCGAGGACAGCGCGGAGGTTGTTGGGCTGCCTCGATCACCGTGCCTGTCGCCGGATGGGCGGACGGTGGTCTTCTCGTGGGCTGGGGACTTGTGGGCAGCCTCGCTTCCAATGGAACTGCCCGAGGCGGGGCCGGTGACGGTGATTGCGCAGCGGCTGACATCGCACCCGGCGGACGAAGGACAAGCCGCGTTCTCGCCCGACGGCTCGATGCTGGCATTCGAGTCGGATCGAGATGGCGCGCGGAACCTGTATGTCATGCCGTTGCGCTTGGTCGCGGGGTCGGGGGGCTTGATCGCGGGCGAGGCGCGCCGCGTGACATTTTCCGACGCGGCACAATCGTTGGGGGCATTCTCTGCGGATGGCTCGTCGATCCTCTTCTCGGCAACACAAGAACCGACGATGTACCGGCAATCACGGCTGTATTCTGTCTCGCTCGCCAACGGACAGGTCCGTCGCGTGACTGATGCACCGGGGTACATGCCGCGTGCGGCGAGTGACGGGGATTCGATCCTCTTCTCGCGCGGATCTTCGACCGCGTGGAACCGCCCGATCTACCGCGGGTCCGCGGCGTCGGAACTGTACCGATACTCGCTTAGCAACCAATCGTTCACGCGGCTCACATCATCCAAGGCGAACGACGGGAACGGATTCCAGTTGCCCGACGGATCCGTGGTATTTGTGTCGTCGCGCGATGGGCAGAACAATGTGTGGAAACTGCCCGCGGGGGCGACCGACGCGAGCGGAACGCCGAGGCAACTGACCCGGTTTGCGGTGCCGCCCGGTGAAGTGACGATCGGGCACGGTGTGTCCGACGCGAACGTGTCGGCGGATGGGAGCCGAGCGGCTCTGATCGTGTGGGACACGTTGTTCGTGCTTGATCTGACGAAGGACGGGGCACTGCCGATCGAACTGGCGCCTCGGGTCTCCGGAGACTCGGGGACTACGAATCAGGTTCGGCTGGTGCTGGACAAAATGGTGTCGGAAGCGGCGGTCAGTCCGGACGGGAAGACACTCGCGGTCGTCGCACGCGGCGAGGTGTTCGTCCGCAGCACCGAAGAAGGTCGGCCAACACGGCGTGTGACCAAGACACACGCGCGAGAGCGCGACCTGGCGTGGTCGGCGGACGGGCACACGCTGTATTTCTCAACGGACGAGCCGGACGGGGTGTACTCGATTCATCAAGCAACGGTGGCGCTGACCAGGGACGAACTTGAGCCGAAGCAACCGGCGGCTCCGGAACCGCAACCCAAGAAGGCCGAGGCGACCCCGTCGGTAGATCCGGCTGTAGCACCCCAGGCGACCGCCCCCCCAGCGGCCGC
>JBGSIF010000091.1:0-21618 GCA_041742635.1 Phycisphaerales bacterium | reverse complement strand
GGCAACACGACATTCACGACGGTCGGCGCGACGACGGATGGTCCCGCCGCGTGCGGCGGGATCGGGAATGATGTGTGGTACCGGTTCACGGCGTGTGTGAGCGGGACGATCACAGTGCAGACCTGTTCGCTGGCGTCGTGGGACACGGTGCTGGCAGTCTATTTGGGCACATGCTCGGGACTGACCCAACTGGCCTGCAACGACGATGCGTGCTCGACGCAGTCGCGGGTGACATTCACGGCGACGAGCGGCGCGAGTTACCTGGTGCGGGTGGGCGGGTACAACGGTGCGACCGGGACCGGTACGGTGGCGATCTCCGGGCCGGCGTGTGTGCCGAGCGGGCCGGCGAACAATGCGTGCGGCTCGGCGACCGTGATCGGGAATACCACCATCGCTGGCACGACCGTCGGCGCGACGCAGGACGGCACGGCCACCTGCGGTTCGTCGTCCACGACGCGCGACGTGTGGTACTCCTACACCGCGACCTGCACGGGCGTGCTGACGGTCAACACCTGCACCGCGGCGAGTTTCGATACCGTGATCTCGGTCCACTCGGCGTGCCCGGGGACGACAACGAATCAACTCGGGTGCAACGACGACGGCGCGGCGGGGACGTGTGCCGCGAGCACGACCAAGTCGTACCTGACGCTCAACGTGACTGCGGGCACGAACTACAAAATCCGCGTGTCCGGGTACAACGGCGCGTCGGGGACGTTCTCGCTCCGCGCCGTGTGCGGTGTCGGGCCGGCGAGCGATGGGTGCCCGTGCGACTTCAACTCCGATGGGTCGCTGACGAGCCAGGATTATTATGACTTCATCGCCGGGTTCTTTGAAGGCACGGCGGACTATGACGGGAACGGCACGGTGGATTCGGCGGACTTCTTCGGGTTCGTGGAGTGTTTCTTTGTGAGTAGTTGTCAGTGATAGCGTGAGCGAATGACGTTGAAAAACGAAGCGGGCCGGCAAGTTGCCGGCCCGCTTTTATTGAGTTACTGAAGAAGGTTTTGAAGGAATGTTGCGGTAGGGATCAGGCGGTACGGCGACGGCGGAGTGCGGCGAGCATGCCGAGGGCCATGACGCCGGCGGTACCGGGTGAAGGGATGACGATGAAATCGAAGTCATCGACGGAGAAGAGTTTGGCGTTGTTGACGCCGGGGGAGGTACGGAAGTTGATGGCGGACAGGTCGCTGCCAGAGTTCATCATCGGGGCATTGGTGATGAGTGTGGTGAGGGTGCTGCTTGCGAAACTGAAGTAGTCGGCGGAGACGGTGTCGTTGACCAGGTCGAAGGTGAGGTCCCAGCGGTCATAGAGGCCGGAGTTGGCGACGATGGTGGACTCGGTGAGGGTGGAGCCGTTCCAATAAGTGACTTTGTCACCGGCGGCGCGCTGAGTGAGGCCGAGGGTGAAGAGATCGTTGTTGGCGCTGTCTCGGAAGGTGAGAGAGTCGCCGTAGTAGCCGTCGGGGACGGCACCGCCGAGTTCGGGACCGGCGAGCGCGCCGCGCCACCAGAAGGAGAGTTTGACCACGGAGGAGCCTGTGGAAGCGGGGGCATTGCCGTCGAGGTCCGGGGCGTCGATGGCGTAGTTGTATTCGAGTGCGGGGCCGGACCATCCTTCGTGGCCTGTGGTGAGAACGAGTGCCTGGTTGGAGGCAACGCCGATGCTGTTATTGACCCACGAACGGTCGTAGTTTTGGTGGCCGGTGACATAGGAGACGGCACCGCCGGAGAAGAAGCCGCCTTGAACGGCGGTCCAAAGACCGGTGTTGGGGGTGATGGGGGTGGGGCCGCCACCGTAGCCGTTGGTGGTGCCGTATTGGCCGGCGTTGTAGTTCTGAACCATGTTGAGGAAGGGCTGGTAGCCGTCGGTATTCTCGAAACTGCGGAGGTCGGCGGAAGCAGTGCCGGCTGCAGCGAGAATGCTAAATGCGGCGACAGTCCACCGAAGTGGACTAACGGAACGAATGGAACGAATCATGTTTCTCTCTCCCAGAAAGTAGAAGCGCACACGTCTCTCACAATCGTGTGCGAAGGTCGAACCGCCCGAGTACGCAATCGGGCGCGGTGTACATAGAAGATAACGTAGAAAAGAGGGAATACTCACTTGGGAGAGCGGATTGTGGATCAAATAGTTTATGGGGCGTTGGGTTCAATCTGGGGGAAGTGTGTTGGGGAGCGAGTTGGCAAAGGGCGGAACGCCGCATTCGGGGCAAAGCGTGACTAGAGGGAGACCGGCCAGGTCGTAGTGGCAATGGGAACAATGCGTGTGGGGACGCCTGCGACGAGCGAGGCGGTCGAGTCGGTAGAGACAAGCCGCCACTGCGGCGGCCGAGGCCGTCGGGTACCAAATACTGAACGAAAAGGTTCGGATGCGAGGGAAGGGAATGGAGGCGGCGGCAAGAAAGGGGTGCAGGGTGTCGGGGTGGTATTGGCCGCCGAGAGCGGGGGTGATCGGTGGCTTTCGATCGAAGAAGGTGAAGCCAGACTCGAGGCCAATCTGCTCGGGGAAATAATCAGGGAAGCGGGCGAGGAGGATGGTGTGGCCGTGGGTGCTGATGTGGAACGCGGGGGACTGAGAGGTAAACCAGAAGGACCAGCGGGAGCCGATGAGTGAGAGCGAGAGGAGCAACGCGAGAGCACCGGCGCAGAACCAGAGAGCGAAGCGGCATGTGCGTGTGTTGGCGAGCATGATGGTGGGATGGTTAGGGAGCGTGCGACGGACGATGAGCGGAAGCGAAGAGGCCGCGGAGCAAGCCGGGCTTGCGGTCGAAGCCTGGGTCGCCGGGTTTGAGGCCGTCGATTTCGGGGGTGCGCCAGATGAGCATAATGAGGCCGCAGCAGGTGAGGAGGAGCGAGAGGGAGCCGACGCCAAATTGCGCACCGAGTCCTGTTTCGTTGAACGAAGTGGGAAGAGAATCGAGGATGGCCGAGGCGGCGATGCCATTGACGGCGAGGTCCGCAGCGGCGGCCGAGGCGGCGGAGACCTCGGTGCGTGCGGCAACGACATGACCGATGTAGCCAGCGAGGATACTGCCGAGTGGGCTGGCGCCGAAGACGGCGGTGTTGCAGACGGCCATGACGCGGCCCCGCATTCGGTCGTCGACGAGCAACTGCATGGCGGACATGGACGAGTTGAAGGACCAGAGCCAGAACGCGCCAGCGAAGAAGATAGCGACAGCGGCCCAAAGAATGGAAGTGGCGAAGGAGAAGCCCGTAACGGCGACGCCCGAGAGGGTCATGGCAAGCGGGATGAAATGGTGCTTTGGATACCAGGGAGGGAGCGCTTTGAGAGAGAGGCCGCCGAGAACGGCGCCGACACCCATAATGGCAAGCAGGAAGCCGAAAGCACGTTCCTCGGCGTGGTAAACCTCTTTGATGAAGATCGGTAAGAGGCGGACGAGCGGAGCGGCGAGGATGCTGAAGATAACGAGTGCGATGAAGACACGGAAGGGGCCGCGTTGGTGGAAGACGAATGAAGCGGCTTCGCGGACTTGGGTGAGGGACCGAGAGCCGTCGTGGGCCGGGGGCGGAGAAGGTGGGGTGCCGAGGACGGCGAAGATGACAGCGAGAAAACTGAGTGTATTGATTGAGAAGAGGAGGGAGGGAGAGTTGTTGAGGGCCATGATAAGCCCCCCGAGGCCGGGGCCGACTATGCGAGCGAGGTTGAACTGGATGCCGTTGAGCGTGATGGCTTTGGCGAGTTCGGTGCGAGGAACGAGGCGAGGGGTGAGAACTTGCCAAGCGGGGACGTTGAATGCCATGGTGACGCCATTGAGCATGGCGATAAAGAGAAGGAAGATTGGCGTGATGAAACCGAGTGCGGAAGCGGTGGTAAGCCCGGCGGCGATAAGCATCATCACGGTTTGCGTGACGAGTAACATGCGTTTGCGGTTGACACGATCGGCGACGAGGCCACCCATGATGCCCAGAAGGAGAGTTGGAAGGAGTTGCGCCGCGGCGAGATAGCCCATCATGAGCGGGGAGGAGGGGTGTCCGGCGGCCTTCCACGCAGGAAGATCGGTGAGGAGAGCCATCTGCCACTGCATGCCGACCATTTCCATCCAGGTGCCGATGCTGGAGGTGAGTGCGCCGAGCCAGACGTTTCTGAAGTGGCGATGCCGAAGAACGCCGAGGCGAGATGGGGGGTCAGACGCAGAGGGGAGACCGGGTGAAAAATAGAGTGAATCTGAGTTCGGCGATGAATCAGACGAGTCGGATACCAAGGGAAGTGGCACACCCTCGGTACAGGAGCCATGCGATATACGTGATCCATCCGACAACGTCAAACTCCAACGGTGATGGAAACAGTGAGCGAAAGTGAGGTGCGTGCGGAATGTGGAAAGAGGCGGCCGATGATACCGATGGTGGATGAAAAGGTTGTGTGACGCGGGGTGAATCGAGCGCAAAGAACAGTTGCGGCGTGGAAGTCAGAAACGTGGTAGCGCGGCGGGTTCCTAGTATTGAGCGATGCTTGATCTGATGTCGAAACGTGTGACAGTGATGGGGCTCGGCCGCTTCGGCGGTGGCGTCGGCGTATGCCGGTGGCTTGCGCGTCAAGGGGCAGAAGTGCTTGTCACTGATCTGGAGCCGGCGAGCGAACTCGTCGCGTCCGTCGAAGCGATTCGCCCGCTGGTAGACAGTGGGCAAGTGCGGTTGCGGTTGGGTGAACACAACGTCGGTGATTTCACGAATACCGACCTCGTGGTGGCGAACCCGGCGGTGCCGAAGCCGTGGGACAACCGATTTCTGCGGGCGGCGGCAGACGGCGGTGTGCGGGTTACAACAGAGATCCAACTCGTGTTCGAGAGGATTCCAGATCGGCGGCGTGTGATCACCGTGACCGGCTCGGTGGGAAAAAGCACGACGACAGCGATGATCTCTCATGCGATGCGATCAACGGGGCATCGTGTACACATGGGCGGCAACATCGGCGGCACATTACTCGATTCAGTTGAGAGCGCGCGGCCGGGCGACTGGTTTGTACTCGAACTGTCGAGTTTTATGCTGTACTGGCTTGAAGACATGTTCAAGCGGTCACGGCTAGCCCCCCACATTGCCGTGCTCACAAATATCTCTGCGAACCATATTGACTGGCACGCATCGATGGCGCACTACGAAGCGTGCAAGCGGTATATATACCAATTCCAGGAAGCGGGGGATGCGGTCATATTCGGCCCGTCGCTCGTCGGACTAGCGTCTCAGTGTGAGCAGCGTGTGCGGGTTGCGGATCGTAGCGGGTATAAGTGGAGGTTGTCGGTACCTGGTTTGCACAATGTGGAAAATGCAGCAACTGCGATCGCGGCGTGTTCTCTTGCAAGCCCTGAGATACCAGCGGATGTGTTTGCGAAAGCGATCACGGGCTTTGGTGGCTTGCCACATCGGCTTCAACTCGTAGCCGAAGTGGAAAAGAGGGGATCGACCGAGCACTCGGCAGCGATTCGTTATTATAATGATTCAAAATCAACCACGCCAGAATCTGCAATGCGTGCGGTCGAAGCGATTTCGGAGATGCCCGGTATGTCGCTCGGCCGTGTACATCTGATCGTTGGAGGATACGACAAGCAAAGTGACTTATCAAAAATCTCACAACTGGGAACCCGAGTTGGTGGGCTGTACACGATCGGTGCTACTGGGCCAGCGATAGCAGGAAAGGCCGGCGCCAACGCGCTCGTACATCAGTGCGGGACTCTTGCAGAGGCCGTGCGGTGTGCATCAACGCGGCTGCGTCCGGGGGATGTTCTATTGCTCAGCCCCGCGTGTGCATCGTGGGATCAATATAAAAACTATGAAGAGCGCGGAAATGAGTATATCAGGCTCGTCGGTACTCTTGTCGATGCGAGCGGCGGGAGCCATCAAGCCGAGAAAGGATCCACAGGCGAGCCGTCATAAAATAATTGAATCCGCTGGCGTTAGTTATTTGAAAGCAACATCAATGTGTATGATCTATCGTAAGCACGGCCAATCTAAACAACGTGGTGTCGGTCATTGGTACCTACTCACCGTGTGGAGAGTGAGCATTAGCACGTTGATTCTCGGTCAGCTGCTTCAAGGCTGTACGAGATTGAGCCGGGTGGAGTCGCCGTCAGCGCACTCGGCGGACTCCGGGCTTGCGACGGCTACGACGAGCGACGCCGCGGTATCGGATCGAAACAATGCTGAATCGAGTGCGGAGTCGACGCCTGACAGGCTGCGTTTAGCGATGAGTGCCGGTAGCGACTTGCCGGCGGCGGCGTTTGACACAGACGCGGAACAGGCGGACAATTCTGAAGATGCTGCGGGGGTGAGATCGGGTGAGATCCAGTCTGCATCAGCTGAGCGCGACGCACGAAGGGAAGTGTTCCCTGGGATCTACGTTGATCTGAGTGCTCGGTGCGTCGAGTTCGAGGGAACGATCCCGATCGATGCCAGCGGTGCAACGAGCCCGCTCGTATACCTCGAAGCGGTGGGCTGTATTCGGGACAGCAAAGAGCATGAAGCGCTTGTTATGTCATCGGTACGGCCGTCGCATCTTCACGCGGCGATGCTGCTAATTGGATTACATCCCGGAAAGCCGGGTGGATGGGATTATGAGAACGAACGCCTTATCGCACGCGACGCGACAGGGGAGGTCGTTGAAGTGACACTGAGTTTCAAGGATTCAAACGGAACCGAGCGTGCGTACAGGCCGCAAGAACTGATTACTCGGGTCAACGGCCAGGAGAGGTTCGGGAAGCGCGACGGGGGGAACTGGGTGTTTGCAGGCTCGAGGGTCGTTACGCGTCACGGCAAAGAGTGGTACGACGCCGATGCATCGGGCATACTCATCGGACTGGCTACCTTCGGGGGTGAAGTCATCGCATGGAGCAAAACTTTTAGCCCGGAGACGGGGATCAACGAACCTGAGTGGATCGCGGATCGAGCCGCAGTGCCAACTTCAGGCACGACGGTAACAGTTAAAATCACACCGATAATGAAGTAGATCAGCAATCATCCGGGAGGAGCGAGTACGTAAACTGATGTATCAGATTGATACGCCAGCGGTATATCCGCTGGACCATGCCCATTGAAAGTTGTACCCGCCAATCCGGCCGTCTACATCACAGATTTCACCACAGAAATAGAGGCCGGGACAACGACGTGACTGCATCGTGTCGAGGTATATCTCATCGAGTGGCACCCCGCCAGCGGTGACTTCCGCGTAGTTGAAACCGCGGCTACCAACGATTGGGATGTCCATTTCGACAAGGTTACGAACAAGGCCGCGGCGTGACTCGCGTGGGATGGATGAGATCCGACCGGCGGGGTCGATTCCAACTGAACTACACACGGCGTCTGCAAATCGTGAAGACAGGCGTTCTCGTAGCCACGTCCCCGTGCACGCCGTGCCGGAAGCTACGAGCAAAGCGTCAAGTGAGTCGAATGATTCTGAAGGAATCCAGTTTGCAACCAGACGGCACGGTGGGTTTGTAGCAACGGCGTCAAGGTAATGACGACTGATATCAAGCACGCATGGCCCTGATAGTCCAAAATGAGTACATAATACTGCACCGGTGAATGAAATGATTTTACGACCAGTTCCGGACCTGACTTGCAGCGTAGCATCGGTTGCAATGCCGGAGAGCGAACAGAGTATATGTCCGGCTGGTAATAACAGTGGGACAAGCGCGGGCATCAGGCGGGGGGAAATCGAATGACCGAGAGAACTGGCGAACTCGTATCCCGCGCCATCAGACCCTGATCTAGGAAGGCTTTTGCCGCCGGTAGCGAGAACTAGAGATGTACAATCGATTGACCCCCAGTCGCCGCCGACGCGGAACCTAGGGAATGGTAGACTGGCAAGTGCAACTGGCTGGACTTGTGAAGAGTGTTCTAACCGAATGACAGAAGTAACACGCCGAGGGTGCTCAATTTCCACGCCAAGGTGTCGGGCATAGACCAGTAGCGCATTGAGTACGGTGCGGGCGTCGTCTGTTACTGGAAAGAGCTTGCCTGTTTCCTCGCGTTTGAGTTCTACACCAATGTCACGGAAGAACGAAACTGTTTCAGGGACAGAGAATCGTCGCAAGACATTCTTAATAGCATGTGGTGATGAGCCGAAATACGCAGTGTGATCGACAATGTCGTGGGTAACATTGCAGCGGCCACCGCCAGCAACCAAGATCTTGGCGCCGAGTGTCCGAGCACCGTCGAGCAAGAAGACCCGACGGTTTGGGCGAGATCGAGCGGCGAAAATCGCGCACATCAAACCTGCCGCACCGGCACCGATAACGACCACATCGTGCGGCTGGAACATACTTCAGAATAGGCGGGCAGTGGCTACAAGAGTCGGCATTGCGTGTGATTTGCGTGTGCTGAGAGAAGATGCGGCATGGATGTTCGGCGTTGGTTGGGATATTTCGCTTCGATGCTGAGAAAAAGCCGCAAAGGGAGCGAAAGGCCCGAAAGATCGGAACAAAGTGCGCATTATCAAGCCGGTTGTGCGCGTCGTTACGCGGTGCTGACTGATCAGGATTAGACAAGAGGGCTCCCCGAGTGTCGGTATCCGCCATGCGAGGTTGTCGAAAGAATGACCAACGAAGCAGATTGCACAAGCAAGCACTGATACTCTACATATAGATAGTTTAAGTTGAAGTTATTATTGAGTACAAATAGCACGCGCAGTAGTTGCACTTACTACAAACGGCTTTTTTGCATCGTGGCAGCATTTTCTCATGTATTGAGGCATTCAACAACCGATAGTTCAACATCGCACGTTGTTGCAGTATCACACAAAGCACTGGAGCGGCTATGAATAGCAGCGATCGAAAACTGAACCAGGAACACTTGCTGTACCTGGCGAGTCTGTATAAGGGACTCAATCGGAAGGAGTTGGGCGCGGCACTTGGTCGTGATCCCACAAAGTTGTTTCCTCCTACCGGCAATCCGAAGCTCGACTATCTTGTTAGACTGTCGGAGTTGCTGGATTGGCCGGTGGGCGATGTGGCGATGTCGATCTGGAATGCCGAGCGGCCCGCTTCGGAACTCGGTGACGGCCAGACGTTCCAGTCGCTCAATGACGCGGCGCGTGCCGCGCACCAGTCGGGTGATTATGCAAAGATGGTGCGGCTCGCAAGTGGCATGTCGGGGATGGCGGCTACGCCCGACGAGCGTGCGATGGCGGCGCACCGAGAGTCGGGCGGTTGGGATGGACTTGGGCGATATGTGAACCAACTAGAAGCAGTTCGTCGCGGATTGCGTGAGAATCCGACCAATATGGAGTTGCGGTTGTTGCTCCAGGTCAACCTAGCGAATGCGTACTACACCCTCTGGTACTTGTTTGAAGCCAGGGCTATGGCAAAGGACCTGATTGAAGCGCTAGAAATCTCGCCGCCGACATCGAAGCCATCGAGGGCGGCGCATGCATTTGCCTATTACGTATACGGCAATGCCTGCTTGCGCCTTGGTACCGAAGAGGTCGATGGTGGAGCGGCGTGGACGAAGGCGGCGCTCGACTCACTTGGGCGATCTCGCAGCATGTACATCGCCTTGGCAGACGAGTTTGATAGCAATCCGTGGAGCGGCATTGCGAATACGTGTACAGGAGCGATGCTGGAGGCGGAGGTCGAACTTGGGCTTCGGGACTCGATGGACGCGGTTGCGATTCTGGCGAGTGGCCTTGAAACTGTGACGGATACGCGGGATCCACTCTTCGGTGATCGTCTGGAAAGTTATGGGTGGTGGTGTATTTTCGGTTGTGGGATCACGTTGAGGCACTTGCAAGGCAGCGACTTGCAGCGTCACATGGCTGTCTTCACGAACAAGGGGTATGAGATCGCGGATTCTCTTAACAACTGGGCGATGCGTGAGAGGCTCTTTACGATGGAGTTCCTCCAGCGTCAGCGGCTCAACGACCTCGCGGGATTCCAAGTTGATTGGACGATCGACAACGAAGAAGTGAAACTTATCGTCGGCACTATGGGTCGGTTCCCCATGTTCCGTAACACCGGATGGCAGATCCTTCAGACGGCCACGGTCGTCGGTACTCACTAAGAGGCGGGCAAAACACTATGAAAACATACAATAATAATACATGTGCTCGTCTTGTGATGTTGTGTGGATCTGTGGCCGCAACCGCATCAGGTGCCGCGGCTACCACCGATCGTATTTCTGATGTGATCCCTACGCGCATCGTGACACACAACGAGCAGGGGGGACTGAGGCGGATCATCGATACGACCGCGGGCGGGACCGGTTGTCAAGGCCTTGGCGTGTGGTTCGCCTCGGTGAATGGCAGCGATGGTCCCACCGTCGGGAGTGCTATCACGGGGATTTCTCCAGATGGGCTTGTCGCAGTGGGCTGGTCGATGAGGCCATCGCAAAGTGACGGCGGCGGATGGGTGCCTATGCCGTTCGCTTGGACGCCGTGCGATGGCACAACGGCAGTGGGTAGCCTTGCCGATTCTTTCGGTGGGCAGGCGCTTGCGGTGTCGGTGGGCGGGGATGTGATTGTCGGGGTGTCTCACTCTGGCACCGACGTCGGGTACCGCCGGTTCGCCGCGAATGGCGTGGACGCGATGCTGGATGAGAACAACTTATATAATACTTCGCTGCGGGCGGTTTCCGCGGATGGAAGCGTCGTGGTCGGGTCTGGAACTGACATCATTGGGCAGCAAGCATTGCTCTTCGTCGATGGTTGGGACCACGTCCGGTCACTCGGCGACTTGACCGACGGCAACGCGTGGAGCGATGCGTACGGCGTTTCGGCGAACGGGCAGGTCGTTGTTGGACAGAGTTTCTCGGCAGAAGGGCCGCAGGCCTTCCGCTGGTCCGACGAAACCGGCATGGTGGGCATGGGCGATTTGGCGGGGGGCGAATACAACAGTTCGTCGCTTGCCGCGTCCGCGGATGGCACGGTGATTGTCGGGGTTTCGTGGTCGGGTAATGGCCCTGAAGCATTCCGATGGACCGCCGAAACCGGCATGATCGGTTTGGGTGATTTGCCCGGTGGAGGGTTCGGGAGTGAAGCGCTGGCTGTTTCAGCCGACGGCTCGGTGATCGTTGGGCGCAGCCTGACGAGCAATGGGTACGAGGCATTCATTTGGCAAACGGCGATCGGCATGAGAAGCCTGCGGTCTGTGATCTACTCACGTGTGACGACGGATATTGAAGTTCCTCTTCTGACATCAGCGAATGGGGTATCGGCGGACGGGACGATCATCGGCGGAACGGCTTTCGATGACGAAGGACACTTGAGCGGGTGGGTGGCGCACTTGCCGTTGCCGCTCTGCGTTGCTGATTGGAATCAAGACGGCGTTGGTAATAGTCTGGATTTCTTTGCATTCTTGCAGGCGTTCTTCGATCAGAACGCCGACGTGAACGGCGACGGCATCTCGGACACCGCAGATTTCTTCGTGTTTCTCACAGCGTTCTTTGCCGGTTGCTAAATCGGCTGCGATCATGAAGCGGACACAACGCCCGTGCGAATGCACGGGCGTTTTTCATTGAATCGTGCGTAGTACTCGTAGGCGGAATGGAGCACGCCGGGGTTTCGATCTCTTGATCCAATCCGCCTACGCTGAATGCATGAACATCGACCTGACTTCACGTCGAGCCATGGTTTGCGGCTCAACCCAAGGGATCGGGCTGGCGAGCGCGTTTGAACTCGCTCGGCTTGGGGCGGATGTCACGTTAGTAGCGCGTAACGTCGATCGATTGAAGATGCTGGCGCGTGAACTTCCATGCAATCAATCACAACGGCACAACTGGGTGGCGGCCGATTTTCATGATCCAAACTCGGTGCGGGAAGCGATTCGTACCGAAGTATCGGGCGACAAGCCGATTCATATTCTGATCAATAATACGGGTGGACCGTCTCCCGGCGCGGTGCTCGATGCGACCGAAGAACAGTATTTTGCAGCCTTCAAAGCGCACGTGATATGCAATCAGGTGCTGGTGCAGGCGCTGGTGCCCGGTATGAAGGCGGAACGGTACGGACGGATCATCAATATCATTTCTACAAGCGTGAAGCAGCCGATCGTGGGCCTCGGAGTATCCAATACGATCCGCGGTGCTGTTGCGAGTTGGGCAAAGACGCTCGCGGGCGAACTCGGTGCGTTCGGCATCACGGTGAACAACATATTGCCGGGCTACACAGCGACCGAGCGGCTGTCATCGCTCATCTCAAACCGTGCCAAGAAGCAAGGTGTGAGCGAGAAGCAGGTGACGGACGACCTGCTAGCGACGATTCCGGCCGGGCGATTCGCATCACCTGATGAAACCGCGGCCGCAGTGGCGTTTCTGGCGTCTCCCGCGGCGGGGTATATCAATGGAATCAACCTGCCAGTAGACGGCGGACGGCTGGGGACTCTTTGAACGCCGATCGTTGACTCCGTGATTGCGTCGATCGGGTTGCAACGCGTGGACAAATGTACGGGCATTGCAACGGCCTAAGCCGATAGTTTTCTTTGAGCATCGTACTTTTACGCCGAGCGTTGAACGTGTCCACATCACTCAGCATGTTTCACCGACGCCTGTTGTTATTAGGCGCTTTACTCGCGTTCGGTCTTGTTGCGCTGGCGTGGCAACTGTCACGGTGGACGCTGACGCATGGCGGTGAACTGAAAGAGAAAGCAGAGTCGTATTTGGTGTCGCGTCAATGGCTGCCGATCGGTCGGGGCCGGATCCTCGATCGCGATGGGGTGGTGCTGGCGGAAGACCGCCCAAGTTTCAACGTATCGGTGGACTATAACGTCATCACCGGCGAGTGGGCGTTTTCGCAGTCGTACTGGCGAGCAAGGCGGCTCAACCGTGAACGATGGGCAACGCTGACGCGGGTAGAGCGTCGTGATCTTGCAGAGCAGTACATGCCCGATTTCGAGGGCCGCTTGAACCGGATGTGGAATGAGTTGGCTCGGCTCGGCGGGATCTCTCGTGATGAACTGGACGAGCGGCGTGACGCGGTGAAGAAGCGGGTGCAAGCAATCACCGGCGCGTACCGAAAGAACTTGCTGTCAAAAAAGGAGACAGAAGCCGGGCCGTCTGGGCTGGATTCGTCTGGCTTACGCGACGAACTGGATCGGCCGGTGGCGGAAGAACTGATGCCCCACATCCTTCTTCGGGATATCGATGATCAAACGGCGTTCACGATTATCCGATCCACACAGGACGCCGCGGCGGAGGCGGACGATATCGGCCGAACGGGGGTGAGTGGGGGGGTGGAACCAACACCGGTGCTGCCGGGGGTGAGTGTTTCGTATGCGGGAACGAGAGATTACCCGAACTCATCGCGGATCGTCACGCTGGATCGTTCGACATTTCCTGGTCCGCTGCGGTCGGATGCGCCAGTGCAGGTGGAAGTAGAAGGCGTGGCGACGCACATCGTGGGTTGGATGCGGGGTCGGATCTTTGCCGAGGACAACATGCTTGCGACTGGGGAGCCGATGCCCCGCACGCTGGAAGACGGTTCGCCGAATGGTGCGTACTACTTGGAAACCGAGTCGATCGGGAGCGCGGGGATGGAGCGAGCCGCGGAGCGTGAACTCCGCGGGGTGCGCGGCGTTCGGACGACCAAACTGGATACGCGCGAGCAGTTCGAGCGAGCGCCGGTGCCTGGGGGTGATGTTCGTCTGACGATCGACACGCAGTTGCAGGCGACCATACAGGCGTTGCTGTCGCCGATGACTGGACTTGCGGTGGTGCAGCCTTGGCATAGTTCGAGGCAGGATGATGAAGAACTGCCGCGCGGGGTGCCGACGATCGGGGAGAGGCTGGCGGGCGCGGTGGTGGTGATTGAAGTGGATACGGGTGAAGTGCTTGCGATGGTGTCGTCGCCGACGTTCACGCGGGAGGAACTGAAGGAGACACCGGACGCGGTGTTCCACGATCGGGTGATGACGCCGGCGGTGAACCGAGCGATATCGCAGCCGTACGCGCCGGGTTCGATTGTCAAGCCGCTGGTCCTGTGCGGCGCGGTGACGGATGGCAAGTACAACATCACAGAGCGGATAGCATGCACGGGGCACTACCTGCCCAATGAGCCAAACATACTAAGGTGCTGGACGGAGAAGCAGTTCGGAACGAACCACTCGGTGCTGTTCCAGCACGACGTGGATGGATCCGACGCGATCATGGGCTCGTGTAATATTTTCTTTTATGAGATGGGCAAACGGCTAGGGCTGATGGGGATCTCGGGGTGGTACGAGAAGTTTGGTGTGGGGCCACACGCCGCACGGTGGGAACTCGGGCTTGGGTATGAGTACGAGGGGGCGTTGCCGGATGGAGCGAAATCGGGTCCGAGTGATGCATATTTGCTGGGCATAGGGCAGGGACAGATTGCATGGACACCGATGCACGCGGCGGATGCGTATGCAACATTAGCCAGGGCGGGGATCAAGATTCGCCCGCGGCTACTGAAGGACTCGCCGACGATCACGAGCGATCTTCGTCTGAATCCCGCCGGGGTCGAACAAGCATTGACGGGGCTTCGTCGAGCGGCGACCGAAGATCAGAACAGCACCGCCCACCACATCACGATCCCGACGCTGCGTGGCCCGGTGCGCGAGGTGATCTTCAATGTACTCCAAGAACCGGGGCTGCATGTGTGGGCCAAGTCGGGGACGGCGGACGCGTCGGCGATCGTTGCGAAGGATGAAAACGGGCGAAATCGAGTCATGCGCGACGGGGATCATGCATGGTGTGTGTTGCTCTGCGGCGACGAATCGTCCGGATCGCCTCGGCCGAAGTATGCGGTTGCAGTCGTTGCGGATTACGGCGGGTCTGGCGGGCGTGTGTCGGGGCCGATCGCTAATCAAGTGGTGCGGGCGCTCTTGAACGCGGGGTATTTGAAGCGGTCGGCGCGAGTTGAAATCGCTGTGCCGGGCGACTCGCGGCCATAGCAGGGGGTGCTTGGATCCATGCCCCGTGAGTGTGAGCAAGCACGCCGAACGGTAGTGGATGTGTATCTAACGGCGATGTTTGTTTTTGAGTTTTCTGGCGTGCTCTTCGCGTTCGGAGCGCTGACTTGTACGGACGATGCGGATCATTGCAGCGACGAAGCCGAGCGAGAGGCCGACCAGGGTGCCGGTGGGCAATGTTGCTTGCCAGCGGTCGAAGAGATACCCCAAGACCGCGCCGCCACCGATTGAGCCGACAAAGTCCATCGCCATTGCCACGCCGACGCCGAGGCCGCTGATGTTACCCTTTGCCGCTCCCGGCAACTCCGGACGACGCACGGGCGTGCGGAGTGCCTCGGGGATCTCGAGCGATGGCTCGGGCGTCGGAAGCAAAGGGAGTTCCGGCATGGGCGCGTCGGGTCCGATGGGGTGCTGCGGCTTCTGGTCGTTCGTGGGTGACATGAACAAAGGATCCTGTGGCTGATCGAAGCATACACCATTCGGGGCGTCGTCCGCCGGCATTTGGCTGGCTTGGTGCGATATCATCGCGGACATGAATTGTAAGATAGACACGAACAGCGATACTTCTGTCATCGGACTTGGTGTCATCGGTCTGGGCGTGATGGGCGCGACGCACGTGCGGTGCATCAACGCGCTCGCGGCGAGATCGATGAGCGTGCAGGCTTTGCCGGCTCCGGATTCACCGATACCACGGTGCGTGCTCGCGGCGGTCTGCGACCGTGATCCGGCGCGGCGCACCGGGATCGTAAAGGCCGCCGGAAACTTGGCGAGCATCACCACGCACGAACGCTTGTTCGACCCTTCGATCACCGCAGCGTATGCCGAACCAATCGAACTGCTCGAAGATCCTCGGATTCGTGGTGTGCATATCTGCACGCCCACGGACACGCATGTGGAGTTCGCCGTGAAGGCGCTCGAAGCGGGAAAGCATGTACTGATCGAAAAACCGGTGGCGGTGGCGCCCTCGGATGTACGACGAGTGATGGATGCAGCCGAGCGGGCTGGGCGGTTGTGTATGCCGGCGATGTGCATGCGATTCTGGCCGGGGTGGGCGTGGGTGCGAGAACGTATTGTGAACGGTGAGTACGGAGCGGTTCGGAGCGCGACGTTCCATCGGCTTGGAACGCCGCCGAGTTGGTCGCCCGAGTTTTATCGTGACAGCGACCGGACGGGGGGCGCGCTGGTAGACCTGCATATTCACGATGCCGATTTCATCCGGTGGTGCTTTGGTGAGCCGGACGAAGTCGTATCAACCGGTTCGACCAATCACCTCAGCACGATCTACCGGTACGCGCAAGGCCCCGGGCATGTTGTTGCGGAGGGCGGCTGGGGGTTGTCGCCCGGCTTTGGCTTTCGGATGCGGTACACCATCGCGTTCGATTGCGCGACGGCCGAGTTTGATCTCGGGCGTACTCCCACGGTGATGTTGTACCGTGACGGTAAAGCCGAGCCGATCGAGTTTCCGCCAGAGTCGGCATATCACCTGGAAATCGAACACTTCGTAAACGAAGTGGGACGATGGGAAGACCCCCCGCGATCGCGTAAACACGGGGCCGAGAGACAAACCGATCATGGCCCGACACTCGCCGATGCAGTAGGCGTCGCGCGGCTACTGGAAGCCGAGCGACGCAGCCTCCATTCCGGGCGCGCGGAGCGTGTCATTAGGTGACGGGCTACTTGCGACGTTTCGCGGGGCGCTTCGTGGCGGGTTTGGATGTTTTCTTAGATGCCGCTTTGGGCTTGGCCGCCGTCGATATTGTGGCGGGTTTCTTTGTGGCAGGCTTGGCCTTCGAGGCCTTTATCCCCGGTTTGCTCGCGGATTTTTTGCTGGCAGAAGTGCTCGGCGTTGCACCCGCGTTGTAGCCCGCCGGGATGCCTTGGCGCCAGGTGTCCATGTTCTTGGATTCGGGGTTGTGGCCATCGCCGGGAATGGGGTGCGAGCCTTTGGTGAAGGTGCTGATGGAACTTTGGTGGGCGGTCTTGGCGTCGTACTTGGCGGTGAACTCGTCCCAGATCCAGCGGTAGGTTTTTTCCATGCCGTCGCGGAGGCGTGTGTCGGGTTCCCAGCCGAGGTACTCGCGGATCTTGGCGTTGTCGGAGTTACGCCCGGCGACGCCGCGGGGGGCGTCGAGTTTGTAGGAGCGGTTGAGTTTGATGCCGGCGATGTCCTCGGCGATATCAACGAGTTGGTTGATGCTCACGAGTTCGGAGGAGCCGAGGTTGATGGGTTCGAGGATGTCGGAGTGGATGATCGAATCGATGCCCTTGACGCAGTCATCGACGTACATGAAGGAGCGGGTCTGGGTGCCGTCGCCCCAGATTTCGATATCGAGTTTGCCGGAGACTTTAGCGGCGATGACTTTTCGGCAAATAGCCGCGGGAGCCTTTTCGCGGCCACCTTCCCAAGTGCCAAAGGGGCCGTAGACGTTGTGGAACCGCGCGACGCGGGAGCGCAGGCCGAAGTCTTCGCGGAAGTGGCGGCACATGCGTTCGGAGAAGAGTTTTTCCCAGCCGTAGCCGTCTTCGGGAAGGGCCGGGTAGGCGTCGGCTTCCTTGAGCGCGACGATGTTGGGGTCTTTCTGCTTGTCGGCGTTGTAGACGCACGCGGACGAGGCGTAGAAGAAGCGGTCCACGCCGGATTCTTGCGCGGCGAGGATCATGTGCGTGTTGGTGAGGACGCTGAGCATGCAGAGTGCTTTGTTGTTCTCGATGAAGCCCATGCCGCCCATGTCGGCGGCGAGTTGGTACACCTCGCTCGCGCCCTTGCAGATCGTTCGGCAGACGCGGAAGTCGCGGCAGTCGCCCTTGAGCGGGCCGGCGAAGTTCTCGGCGTTCTTGTGAACCTGATACCACTCGGAGAGGGGCTTGATGTCGGCGGCACGGACGCGGTAGCACTTGCTGAGGAAATGCTTGATGAGGTGCCCGCCGATGAATCCGCCGCCGCCGGCAATAACAACGATTTGGTCTTTGGTAGCCATGACGCTCTGGTTTCCTTTGTCTCTCTCGGTGGAGTCGATGGGACGGAGTGGACACTCCCGCCCGTCGCGTAGGTTAGGCATCAGAACGCTTGAAACACGGATGGGGTTCGGGTGCCCGGAAGCAATTATCGGCAACTTAAAGGGGGATCTGGACCCAGAAGCGAGGCCGGATTGGCGGGCGCAAAGAACGAGAGGCATGGACAGATTACGTCCCCAACACGAATCGGGAGATTCGAGTAGAAATCTGAGAAAAAGGGCTATCGGTTGAGAAGTCGGTCTGGTATGCTGGGTAGTACAGAGTGACACTCGGAACCCGGCGTGCGTATCGCCAAGGCTTCGTGGGGGTTTGCTCGAAAAGGAGTATGTGATGAACAGACGCGCAGCATTGATCTCGGCTCTATCAACGTTGGCAATCGGGTGCGGGGTGTCCGCCCAAGTCGGCACGGGGGGCACGATCTCCGACGGGGAAGCGTTCTTCACCCAAGGCGACAGCCCGACAACCGTGACGAGTACCGGCCCGGTCGGCGCGATGCGGACGCTGGGGGCGACTGCTACGGACCATGTGTTCCAGAACTGGTGGTGGTACCGAGTCGAAGGGGTTGACACGCGAGAGATGCCGCTGATGAACGCGACGTCGGCGGTATGGGGTGGAAATACGGGAACGGTGACGTTCACGACCCCCAACTTTGACGCGGTGATGACCTACGTCGTCACCGATGACGGTGACAACGCCGGGCGGGTTGTGACGACGCTGGCGATTACGAACACGACCGGCGGGCCGATCTCGGTTCACTTGTTCAACTACCACGATTTCGATCTTGCCGGAACTGTCGGCGGCGACTCCGCGGTACTCGTATCGACCAACAACATTCGGATCAGCGACACCACCAACTCGATCATCGGCGGGTACCTTGGAACCGATGCCAGCGCGTATCAGGTCGGCGCCTTTGCAACAGTTCGGACGCTACTCACCAATACGTCTGTCGATGTGCTGAATAGCACGGGGCTTCCGTTCGCCCCCGCAGACTTCACGGCGGCGTATCAGTGGGACGTGAGTGTCGAGCCGGGCGCGTCGGCGAGCGTGAGCGCGACGACGACGCTCGAACCGCCGCCCCCGACCGGGCAGTGCTGCATCGGAACGGCGTGTTCGGTCCTGAGTGAGGCCGACTGTCTTGCGGGCGGGGGCACCTGGGGCGGTGCGAATACCGTCTGCCCCGAGCCGAACTACACCGCCGCGACATGCACGACCGACTTTGTCGATATCTCGGGTACCGGCACGGCTGGGCCGGCGTGCGACGACTGTGGCGTCACCGGCATCGCACTCGGCTTCGACTTCAACTTCTTCGGCAGCACGTTTAGCACAATTGGCATCGCTTCCAACGGCTACCTTACTTTCGGTACCACGGTCGGCACTCTTGCTAACACCGCCATCCCGGCCGCGGGAGTTCCGAACAACCTCATCGCCGCCTACTGGGACGACCTCAACTCCAGCCCGACCTCCGGCGGCGGGACGATCGTCTTCCAGACGATGGGTCCTCCCGGCAATCAGGTCTTCATCGTGCAGTGGACCGACGTGCCGCACTTTGCAAGCCTGGCGAATCGGCATACGTTCCAGATTCTCTTGTTTGAAGGCACGAACAACATCGATTTCCGGTACACACTCGTCCCGCCGCTGGGTGGGGTGATCTCTCCTTCGATCGGCATCGAGAACGCCGCGGGCTCAGTCGGAATCTCGATCGATCCCAACACGATTGTCGCCCCGGCGTGCGTCTCGTTTACCTTTGACATTCCGTCGAATCCATGCGTTGCGGCGTGCCCCTGCGACTGGAACAACACCGGCGATGTGAACAGCCAAGACTTCTTCGACTTCCTCACGGCCTTCTTCAGTTCCGACGCTGACTTCAACGAAGACGGCGTGACGAACAGTCAGGACTTCTTCGACTTCATCGGTTGCCTCTTTAGTCCCCCGCCGGGCTGTGTGTAAGGGTTCAGAACGGCGCGGCACAATCGTGTGGCCGACCGTTTGATCAAACATCGGCCCGTGTCCCGAGAGGGACACGGGCCGTTTCTTTACTTCAAATCGCCGCGGTCCGCACCCGACTGACTTTCGTGCCCATACCAATTGCCATGCCCAAACTCGTGAACCCACCCGCCTGCCCGCGCTGCGGCTACGACTTCCAAGGGACGATCTCGACATGGTCGAGTTCATGCCCACTGCACGGGACATGCAGCGAGTGCGGGCTGGAGTTCGATTGGTCCGAAGTGCTCAATCCGGTCCTGCGGATCCCGTCGTGGTTCCTTGAACATCCGTACCGGCGCGTATGGCGGACGTTCATGCCGACGTATCTGCGATGTTTCGTGCCGCATCGGTTCTGGTCGATGCTGCGGCTGTCGTTCCCGGTGCTGTCGTGGAGGTTGGTGCAGTTCGCGGCGGAGATCGTCGTCACATTCCACGTTATCCTGGCCTACTTGGTTATAGCAGCCACCTACGGCCTAACCTGGCCCGTCAAACTGCTATCAACACCGATCAATGAATGGCTGAATAACGTGCTTCGGCTCGCGGTGTTTCCGTATCGAGATTGGGTGCTTGACGCGCCTCCCTTCGTCGGAGCGGGTGCGGGGTTTTTTGTTCTGGATGTTCCGACGCCGTTCGATCCGGCCGCGCAGCTCGCCGCGTTGATGTTCATCCTGACCCCGATTCAGTTTGTGCTGCTTCGCCGCTCCATGCAGACGGCCAAGGTGCGCCCGCTTCACCTCTTGCGGGTCAGTGTTTACTCACTTGCACCGCTGCCTTGGATATTGGTTGTGTATGTGCTGATTCGAATGAGCGACGGGTGGCGATGGACGATCTTTACGGGCTCGCTAGAGACAGTTGCGAGAGTTCTGAGCGGCATCAGGGACTTGATCGAACTCGCCGCACCTCTCCCGGTTGCACTTAGCACGATCGTATTTCTGTGGCTCAACTGGTGCTGGACGTGTGCGATCCGTCGCTACCTTCGCTTGCCGCACGCGCTGGGCGTGTCGCTTGGCATTACCATCATCGCGTTGCTTCAGGGTTGTCTGATGCTTGTACTCGGAATGCACCATGAGTTCGTGCGAGCGTTCACGCATCCGTACTGAACGATGTCACACGGATCGAAGTTGCTTCAATTCACAGTCGCATCAGCATCACCGCGAGCATCTGGCAGCGTTCGACGAGTGAATCGAGTTCGATCCACTCCTGCGGCGTGTGCAGCCCGCCCCCGCGGACGCCGACGGTGTCGATCGTCGGCAGCCCCGCGCCCTGCATGATGTTCCAGTCGCACACCCCGGCGGTCTTCACGAACGGCAGCGGCCGTCCAAGATCCTCCGACACCGCTCGGTACTGTTCGGCGAGCAACAGCGTTGCTGGGATCAGCGGTTTGGCGGAGCGATTGAAACTCGTCTGCATCGTGACGCTCGGCAAGCCTCCGGTACCGCTCCGGTCCAGACACTCCACCACTTCGCGGAGTTGCGCCTCGATCGCCCCGGCGTCTTCAGGTGAACCGAAGCGCACATTCCCCCACCCGCGTGCGTCATCGGGCACGGCGTTGGTGGCGATGCCACCTTGGATCGGCCCGATGTTGATGATGCGCCCCGCCGCGGGGTCGGGGAGTTTGGCGATGGCGACGATCGCCTCGGCCAGGGTAGTAACGGCAGAAATTCCGGCGGCGAAGTCGCGCCCGACGTGCGCGGACTTCCCGCGGACTTGAAGCACAAACTGCCCGGTGCCGGCGCGTTCGACGACCAGT
>JBGSIF010000090.1:0-6691 GCA_041742635.1 Phycisphaerales bacterium | reverse complement strand
CGTCACCCGCGCCGGGTCCGACTCTGCCCACAAACTCCCCGTCGGCACCAACACAAACTCCTTCGCCCCCGGCGTCTTCCACTCCAGACGTAGCCGTCGTTTGCCGCCGGAGTCGAAGTATTCGATCCGCAGCGCGTGCCGCCCCGGCGCGAGTTCGAGCGCCGCGCTGTCCTTGGCCGTCGCGCCGTGCCGCCCGTCGTGATCGATCACCATCCGGTCGTCGATGTACAGACGCGAGCCATCATCGCTGATGAGCCGGAACACATACGTCCTCGCGGCATCACCCGTGGGGCGAGTTTCCAACTCGCCTTCTCTTTTTCCCTCCTCGCGCCGCCCATCCGGAATCTCGATCATCGCCCGCACGATGCACACGATCGGCGAGTCGATCGACGGGAACGCCGAGAGCGACTTGGGAACTCGCTCCGCCACGCCCGGCGACTCGCTCGAAAACTCGATCGTTGGCCGCAACTCGTCTATGTTCGGCGTCTGGTTCTCTTCCAGGGTTGGAATCCGCTTGATGTCCCCGCTCACTTGGTACACGCGCAGTGTCACGCCGGCATCCCACCCGTCGGGGCGTTGTTGGGCGTGTTCTCGGCTCGCACTCGCGGCCCATACTTCCGGCACGCCCGCCCACCATCCGCCCAGCGCCGTCACAACCATCGCTACCACGACGCACGCCCGCTCAATCGTTCGGTACCTCATCATGCCTAAAGCATACCAGATCCCGCCCGGCGTCCCTACCGACCGTTGGCGATGATCAAAACGCGGAGGCGATCCGAAGGCGCGTACCATGCCCGCTACTTTCCATCCATTTTTTCGGAGTCCCCGATGCCGAGTCCCGCTTCCACGTCTTCTCGCCGTTTCATCAAAGACCTCGAGCCTTCCGAACGCCTCGCCGGCGTCTTCTCCATCTCCAACGCCCAACTCGGCAAAACCAAGCAGGACAAGCCCTTCCTTAAGTGCATCATCGGCGACAAAACCGGCCAACTCCCGGGACGCATGTGGTCTATCGACCCCGCGTACTTCCGAACACTCCCCACCGACGGCTTCGTCTACATCGAAGCCGAGACCCAGCCCTACCAGGGCGAACTCCAACTCATCATCCAAGGCATCGAAGCCGTTCAGATCACCCCCGAACTTCTTAAGGAACTCCTCCCCACCACCTCACGCGATGTCGAGCAGATGTTCGGCGAACTCACCACGCTCCTCGGCTCGCTCGAACACCCCGCGGCCCGCGCGCTGGCAACGACCTACCTCGCCGACGAGCACCTCATCGCGGCTTTCAAGCAGTGCCCCGCCGCCAAAGCCATGCACCATGCGTACATCGGCGGTTTGCTGGAACACACCCTCCAACTCCTCAACCTCGCCGACCATATCTGCCCGCTCTACCCCAAGATCAACCGTGACATCGTCCTGCTCGGCCTCTTCCTGCACGACCTGGGCAAGACCCGCGAACTCGTCTACGAACGCACCTTTGCCTATTCCGACCGCGGCGAACTCATCGGCCACATCGTCGAGGGTGCCCTCATGCTCCACGACAAGGCCCAGCAGGTCATGCGTACCACCGGCCAGCGCTTACCCGCCAACATGGTCATGGTCCTCCAGCACATCATCATCTCCCACCACGGCGTCCCCGAGTTCGGCGCGGCGAAAATACCCTCCACACCCGAAGCCATCCTCGTCTCTCTCCTCGATAACCTCGACGCCAAGACCACCATGGCCCTTGCTGCCGCTCGACCAGACATGGCCGCAAGCGACCTCGGCGGCAACTTCACCGAAAAACAATGGGGTCTGGATACCAAACTCTTCCGCCCCGATCCCATGGCCTGAGTCCCAATCATCTTGTGGTACGAATCCATCCGAGGCTGGCACCGCCTCTCACATCTCACTAGCGCAGAAAACAAGCCGTGACTCTCGTCACGGCTTGCGCACGTTTGCTTGATTCAGCGGTTCAAAGTCTGCTTATTTCACGCCCGCCGACGCCGACCCATCGCCAGCACCCCGCCCAGCCCGAACACCATCGCCGCGCCCGGCGTCGGCACCACGATCTCGAAGTACTGAAGCCCGGCGTAGTTGTTGAAGTTCACGCCGGAGAGGTTCCCGATGAACCCGCCGGCACCGTCACCGCCGAGGTTGCCTTGCCCGCCGGGCAACCCGCCCAGCACCTGGTTGGAAAGATAGTTGTGATCCCCGTTGTTGATCATCGCGGCGATGCGGATGACATCGCCATCGACGAACGCCCCAAGGTCCGCCAGCGCGATCGAGAACTCCATGCCCGTCGTGACCGCCGCGGCGGCCGCCTGATCCGCCGGCCCCGTTCCACCCGTCACGCCCGCCGCATTGTTGTTATTGATCGCAAAGAATAAGTCCTGTGACAGCGCGGTCGCGCTGGCGTTCAGAGATACGTTCCCCGCGCTGATCTGCCCACTGGCGACAAGCCCCACCGCGTTCGGGCTGCTCCCGCTCGATCCCGGCACCATCACACTCCCGCCGCCCGCTCGATCGATGAAGTCCACTTCGTACGCCCCGTTCGCATTTCCCCAGCGGCTGAGCATGTGGAAGTCGGGGTTGAAACCGGTATCGAATGTCATCCCGCCCATGTTCTGGCTGAGCCACGATCCGAAGCCGTTGAAATCGTACTGCGGCGTCGAAGTCAACGTGTTCTCACCGCCCGCACGAGAATCGATGAAAATATCCAACTTGTTGAAGTTGGGTTCATGGTTGCCGGTGAGCATGATGTACAACCGACCGCCGCTGACGCGGGCATACGCCGCGTCGAGTTCACTCCCGCCCACGTTCCCCGGGGGGCTGGCGTCGCCGAACTGCGTCTGGACGGACTGCACCACGATGGGCGCGCCGTACGACGCATCGCGCGTGCCATCGACGACCTGAGCATTCGCCACACCACCCGCACCGGCGCACGCCAGCAGGGCCACGATCGAAACACAACGAGTTTGCATGTGCATCTCACTCAAAAAGTAAAGATCGCCGCGTGTCTCCAAACGCGGACCAACACCCAAGTATGCACCCTGTTCGTACTCCCTGCCACCGCCGATAACAGAATTGTCGTCCGCGTCACCTTCCACCCTCGATTTGGCACTCCACCGGGCCACTTCCCGCCCTCCATACCATCGCCCATGCCCCTTCCCCATGCCCGCATCATCGACGGCAAGGCTCTTGCCCAATCCCATCGTGAACGAATCGCTGCTCACGTTCGCGCGATCCGCGCCGCCGGCACCCCGGGCGTGGCTCGCGCCGTTCGCCTCGATGCGCTCCTGGTCGATTCCGGCGACTCCGCCGCCAAGCAGTACGCCGACAGTCAGGCACGCACCTGCCGCGAACTCGGCATCGATTACATCTTGCATGAACTGCCGGGTGGGCCGCGCGGCGCGACCTACGACGACATCGCTGGCCGCGTCCTCCTCCTCAACACCAAAGACGAAGTCGCCGCGATCATGGTCCACCTCCCGCTCCCCGACGGCGTGGACCCATACTCCATCCAGCGCCTCATTGCACCCGACAAAGACGTCGAGGGTGTCAACCCCGCCAACATCGGCAACGTCGTCTACGGCCGCTCCTCCCTCTCCCCCTGCACCGCTCTCGCCACCGTCAAGATGATCGAGTCCACAGGCATCGACCTCCGTGGTAAGTTCGCCGTGGTTGTCGGTGCGTCCAACATCGTCGGCAAGCCCATCGCCGTCCTGCTCATGCGTCAGGATGCCACCGTTATCTCGTGCAACAAATGGACCGACGACCTGCCCTCACTGACGCGCCGCGCCGATGTGCTCGTGGCGGCCGCTGGTGTCGCTGGGCTGATCACCCGCGACATGGTCAAGCCCGGTGCGATCGTCGTCGATGTCGGCGTCAACCGTGTCCCCGACGGGAAGGGCGGCATGAAAACCGTCGGCGATGTCGCCTTCGACGACGTCAGAGAAGTCGCTGGCTTCCTCTCCCCCGTCCCCGGGGGCGTCGGCCCCATGACCGTCGCCATGCTCCTGCTCAACGTCGTTCAGGCCAACGACCCCGCTGGATTCGCTCGCTAGATCGACCGATTCGCTACGCCACCTGCCGCGACCGGCTTGCACCCAGCACCATCGTCGAGATCGCCATGCTCAGTGCTTCGGTCCAGTCCTGCGACAGTTCCTCGGACCACGTCGGCCCGGCCATTTCTCGCAGGGTTGATACCAGGATCTCGCGCGCCATCCCGTAGTGCCCGGGGGTGATGCCCAGCCGCGATTGACGCGCTCCGATGTCCATCAGCGTCGGCGCGAGGGTATCGAGCCGATCGATGTTCTTTACGATCAGCCGCAGCCCCGCGGCGAAGTCCTGCTTGTGCGACGCCAGGTCGCGCGGAAACATCGCCCGCAGGGTGGGTTGTTGCGCGAGCAGCCGGGTGTGGAAACGATCGACCAGTTCCGGTACCCGGTGCGTGAGTGCGTCAAAACTGCCGCGTATGCGCTGAACTTGCTCGTTATTCACGCCGACCCTCCGTGGTGGCCCGACTCCTGCCCGAAGGCTTATCGGTTCAAACCACGGCCGTCTTGATCGACTCTGCGTTCCTGGTGGGACGGCACTCCGTGCCGTCTGTCTCTTGGTTTTCCGGACCCACGGGCCGCGTCTTGGGTGAACGCAAGTGCCTGAACGGCCCCCAATGTCGTTGTAAAGTCAGCATCCTTCGAAGAACACAGTCAGAAACGAAAAGAAATCCGTGCTCTCCACCACCCCGTTCCCGTCCACGTCCGCTCGCTCGTCCGAATCGAGAAACTCGATCAGGAATGCGAAGAAGTCCTGACTCGTGATCGTTCCGTTGCCATCAAAGTCCCCCACGCACCGCGGCGTGAGTATCACGATCTGATCCGCCGCGAATGGACCTTCGTACACTTCGGTGCGCGACGCCAGCGTGCCCGCTCTGGGCCACACGACCTCGATCCGGTCTACGACCGTGGCGACCCCGATCCCAAAGTGAGTGCGGAGGTCATTCGTCGAGTTTGTGCTGGATCCGCTCGTGACCTCGCGGGATTGCCGCACCGCGCCGGTCGTCAATCGCACGATCGCGCCGACTGCATCGCTGTTGACCCGCACACCATCGCCGCGAACCTGCACCTTCAGCCAGTGATTCCCGGTCGTGCTCGCGTTCTCCGACACGCTCACGAACGTGGGAGAGTTGAACGGGTTGATCGTGATGATGTCCTGCCGCCCGTCGTTATTGAAGTCCATCTGGATCGCGTGCTGGCTGTTGATGAATAGGTCGTTGAGCGCGGGGGAGATGTCGTCGAACGCGCCCCCGCCTCGGTTGATGAATAACTTGTTGAAGTTGAGCATCTGCCCCGCGCTGCCCGCCTGGTAGTGATCGAGCAGCCCGTCGTTGTTCACATCCAGCCACAGCACGCCCCACGCCCAGATCGAGTTGATGAGTGCCCGGCGGGTCAATGACCCGCCCGTGTTCTCGTAGTACACGCCGATCGCGCCGTTGGAGATCCCGATGTCGAAGTCCCCGTCGTTGTCGTAGTCGCCCGCCGAGATCCCCATCGGCGCAGGTCCCAGCAGGTCAAACCCTCTCGCGGCGGCGACCTCGACAAACATCCGTCCACCCGATCCATCGCTCACGTTGTGCAGCAGCATCGGGCCGGTCGTCGGGATACCGAACATATCCGGGTACCCGTCGCCGTCGAAATCCGACCATGTACTGGCGTACATCCGCGAAGCGCCCGCGAACACAGGCAACAAATGACTGACATCCGCGAACGTGCCGTCTTGCTGGTTTTTCAGCAGGCGGATCGGGTGGGCACCCCCCGCTCGGCTGGCGATGAACAGATCAACATACCCGTCGAGGTCGAAATCCACCCAACTCGCCGACTCGGGGTCGTCCCCCGAAGCCTCGACACCGGAACTCGCGGTGACATCGACGAACGTGCCCGCGTTATTCTGATACAGGCGGCCGGAAACGGAATCAATGGAGCGGCGACCGGAAAGATACACGTCCGACCAGCCATCGTTATTGAAGTCGGCGACTAACGCGCCCAGCGGTGTGCCCGAAGCACCCGAAAAGTCGGCAAAGACGGTCGAGGAAGTAATATCGACAAAGGTCCGGGCACCAAGTCGGACGGGATCGGGCTGATTGTGGTACAAACGGGTGAGGAGGGTGAGCCGGTCGCGGATGATGAGGTCTTGGAACCCGTCGTTGTCGAAATCGATCGCCGACAGGCTCCCGAAACGGGGACCGAGGTTGATTTCGGAGGAGGCACCGCGGTCGATGAAGGTGATGTTCTCGATGGAGGTCTGGGCGTGGGATGTGGAAACCAGTGCGGCGAGGAGGAGAGTGCCGCAAGCGGCGCGCGCGTTCATAGTGGATCCTTAGGCCGAGGAGTCGAAGGCCAAAAACTCAACTGTGTTCAAACCGAGAAAGAGGGTCGATCGTCTCGAAATTGAACCCCAAAGAGCGCGAGAATACTCCAAAGAAGGTCGAAAAGGGGTGAAAAACAGAGATTGGACGAGATTGGGTAATGGCACACACGAACAGGGGATGGGTTCGCCGTGTGGTAGTTTGAGATGACCTGACCCACTCTCCGTTGACAGACATCAGGCGACTTGGCGATTCTCGAACTGGACGGGGCTGAGGTAGTCCAGGGCGGCGTGCAGACGGGTGCGATTGTAGAACATCTCAATGTACTCGAAGATCGCCCTGCGGGCC
>JBGSIF010000089.1:0-2733 GCA_041742635.1 Phycisphaerales bacterium | reverse complement strand
GCATCAGGATCGCCACGAGGGCGAGCGACCACGGGCACCAGCGGCCACGCGAACCGCGGCGGGCTTCCACTCCGGCGGGAGAAAGCAACTCAACAGATCGAGCAGGCCGTGCCGATAGATACCACGTTGGGCGGCTCGCGGGGTGCCGCCACGTCGTCCATGACACATAACAGTCTCCTTGTCGATGGTAGCCGCGGCAACGGGATCATCGGCAGGGGGGCTCATGCGCCGCCACAAGCGGCCGGGCAACCCGCTCCAAGAATCGGCTCAACCCCCATGTTTCACCCACAAACTCGCCGCGAGAGTTCACGGCGTAGGGTGGCACGCAACATCACGCCGGTGCCAAGCAGCGCCGCGCTGCGCAGTGGTTATCGCGCACGTACCGCCACCCCACCCCCACCGCTTCCTCCTCAACCCACCCGCCCACCAACCCCAGACACCACCCAACCGCGCCCCTCGGCGACGCTGGAGAGCGGGAAGAACGAATAGCGGCGGAGGGGCCCGGGGACTTGGTGGGGAGGGGCCTGGGAAGGGGGCTGAACGAAACTTGAGAAATCCGTTGTACGCTCCGCACGCCGCTTCCGCGTTCAGATGGTCACGCGCCCTCGGCGGGAGGATGAAGTACCTCACGTCCCAGCATCAAGCAAGGTGGTGGTGATTTTGGTGAGTTCACGTCGCCCTCGTCAAAGGCGTGGACATCCGGATCAGAGGGCCCGACATGAGCAAGCGCGTAGACGGGGCAACGTAGTTGCGCCTTTTTTTACGCGAATCGCCCTGGTGCCTGAACGTCCGCGTGAGCCCTCGCCACTCATGCAAAACGCATGGACTGCGAGGCTCGCAATCCTCACGGACTACCCGACTTCGCGGTTGCGCGGCGGGCTGCGTCCAAGATCTCCGCAACTACCACGTTGAAGCCGAGGCTCGACAACGGATCGACCTCGCACTCGCCCCGCACAACCTTGCGAAAGTAGGTCCATTCGTTCTCAAGATGGGCTGGCTTTGGGAGCGGTTTGAGTGCTTTCGGCGGCGAGTTCTCGTCGCGAACAAGCAGTTCGTCCCATTTCGCGGCGTGGATCGAGCCTCGTTCGGTGTGCAGGTCCATCTCCTTGTTGTCGTGGGTCCATGCCCACGACGCCTGGATCACTGCGGTGGCAGTGGGATAGGTGAGGATGATTGTGGCATCGTCATCAACCTTGGGATAGTTGTCAGGCTTGAGCGTGCTGAGGCTGGCCTCGACGCTCGTAGGCCGCTGGCCGTCCATGAGCCAGGTGGAGAGCACCGCGCCGTAGCAGCCAAAGTCCACAACGGCACCACCGCCGTTCTGCTCCGGGTCGGTAAGCCATGCGAGAAACTCGGGGGCGCAGCCGATCTCCTTAGGCCCCTTGTGGCCGTGCCGAAAGATCATGCGGCGAAGCGGCGCACGCTCGCCGGACGCGACGAGCCGCTTGGCTTCACGCACCGATGCGTACCAACTGGTCTCGAAGTTAGTGAGGATCTGAACGCGATGTTCATGGGCGAGCGATTCCATGACCCGCGCATCGGTCGCTGAAAACGCGAGGGGTTTTTCGATCAGCAGATGCACGCCGCGCGGCGCGCACGCTTGGACTGCAGCGAGATGGTCTTTGACAGACGACATCACGCTGACGGCCTCGGGCTTGGCCGCGTCAAGCATGGCGACGGTGTTCGCGTAGTACAACTCCGGGTCGAGCTTGTATTTGGCCGCCAATCGATCAAAGAGCGCACGGTCAGGCTCGGCGATGCCGACGATCTTCAGGTCATCGCGCTGCGATGCCTGCCAGAGCAGACCTTCGACGTGCCCGTGCACCAACCCGATGATGCCGATGCGTAACGGGCCGGATGGTGTCGATATCACCTGCTTACCAGGCTGCACGAATACCGCCCGAGCCTGTTGAACTGCGCCAGCAATCAAGCACAGTACGACAAAGCCTACTCCGATTGCCAGTGTCACAGTACTCTTCATTAAATTAGGGTAGGTCATCACCCCTGACCGCCCGGCCCGTCTGCACCATCGAGTAGGGCAACTGCCTCCAGCACACGCTCCGCTTCGTGGACTCGGAACACCTTAGCGACCAATCCGAGAGTCGTGAGCCATAAAAGTGAAGGCTACCTCTTCGGGCGTAAACGTATCTTCCATCTGAGACGAAGCCGCCAACGGATCAATGCCTTCGGTCAGACAATGAAAACGCCCCTGCTCACGAACGCGAACAGGGGTGGCGTGGTGTTCAGATAATGCACGCTGACCTTACGGGCACCCGCCAAAGAACGTCGCGAGGAAGTCGAAGAAGTCCTGGGAACTGGCGATCCCGTCGCAGTTAAAGTCAGCAGGGCATGGGCACGGCTCGTCCACCGCATCTACCACCAGGTTGTCGATCGCCCACCACCAGTTGTTCCGCCCGTCGAGCAGCGAGAACTCCAGCGTCATGCCCGTAGCCCCCGCAGGGTTCGGGACGTTCACGCGCACCGCTTCGCTCGTGGCGTCGGGCTTGAAGTTCGGGCCGGCTTGCGAACGCCAGTCGAGCAGCGTCGAGGGATCGCCCCCATCGAACCGGGCCGTGAGGAGCGCACGCTGGATGCCCTGGAATCGCCAACTCGAGTCAAACGAGACACGCACCGAGCCGGGCACAACGCCGCCCAGCGAGATCGACGGGGTGACGAGGTGCGCGTTGTACGGGCCTTGGTCGCTGGGCGGCGGCGTGCCGCGGTCGTCGGGAG
>JBGSIF010000088.1:0-2085 GCA_041742635.1 Phycisphaerales bacterium | reverse complement strand
TCGCGGCGCGGGCGGCGTCGCCGTCGGTCTCGACCCCGTCGCTGAAGAGTACAAGCCTGGCGCTGGCGTCCGGGGGGAGCATCGCTGCGGCGAGGCGGATCGCTTCCTCGATGTTCGTCCCTTCGGCCATCGACGTGCCGGAGATCGATTCGGGCACTGCCCCTCGCGTCGGCGCGAGCACCGCCGCGCTCACCCCGTCGAAGACGACGACCCCCAGGAGGTCGTCGGGCTTGCGCTGCTTGGTCGAATCACGCAGGAACAGCCGCACTCGTTCGAGTACGTCGTTCTGGGTTTCCGACGCTAGCGCGGTGTCAGACGGTGCGCCATACAAACGCTGGACCGAGCCGGATACGTCAACGACGGCGATCACAGCCAGTGTTTCCGATGTTCGCACTGCCGTCGCCCCGGCGAGCATACCCGCCAGGAGCGCGATGAGAACCACCCGTAGCACCGCGGCGGACCATCGCCGCGGGAGGCTCATCGACGAGAACCACCGCACTGCCACATACGCCATCGGCAGGGCGAGCAGTGTGAGCAAGAGCCACGCGGGATGCTCGAAGCGGAGCGTCACTGATCAAGAGTAGTGGGGGGAAGGTTCGCTGGCCCGTAGGTCGTTCGCGGCACGCGAGTCGATGAAACACAATCCGGCACGCGGCGGTGGTGCAAGCCAACGGTCTTGATTGGTGACCGCCAACGCTTGTCGCCGGTACCCGACGTCTTCACTCGTCAAGCAGTGAGATCATCATCATTCGGCGTGATCTCACGAGCGATTGTGTACTCGCCGGTGAACCAGCGGTTCAGGTCCGCCAGCCGGGCTTTGTCGTCGTAAAAGGGATAGGTCGGCGAGTCGGCGGGCACGGGGCGGCCCGTGACCCGGCAGCGCGTCGCGGGTCGATCAGGATTCGCAGGAAGCGACTGATGACGAGCGAACTCATTGAATCCCGCACGCTGCGCCCACGAATCGGGCATGGAAACGTGGATGTCCCGCGTGCCGGTGCCTTCGGCCGGTTCGTTCTTGATGGCGCCCTCGGTTGCAGCATGAGCAAGCGTTACATCGGCCCGCTGGATAAACCCCGCGATCGCGCCGGGGATGCGCTCGGCCCATTCGATCAGCAGGATCGGTGCGCACCCGGTTGCTTCGTCTGGCGCGGTGAGCCGATCCCACCCGGTGCTCTCCAGTTCGTCCTCGCCGCGCAATCGATACGCATCGACGTGTACAAGGCGCGGGCAATCGCGTGTGCCTCGACCGTGCGTACGGATGGCGTATTCCTGCGCGATGATATACGTCGGGCTGCTCACCTCGCCCGGTGCAACACCCATTCCGTGGGCGATGCCGCGGACCAGTCTGGTCTTCCCCGCACCGAGTTCGCCGTGCAGCGCCACGATATCGCCGGGGCGCAGCAGACCCGCAAGAGCGGTGCCGATCCGGATCGTCTGGGCTTCGGATTGTGTGAAAAATAGCAGGTCCACGGCTGATCATAGGAAATGCGGCGGGCCAGTCGTGATTCGTTTGGCCTACCCTTCAATATGAACCGCAGGTACGCTCGGATGTGCGTGTGCGTTGCGATCGCTGGTGCGTGTGCCATCGTGCAGACCGGGTGCTGCTGGCGGAAAGTCTGTGGGCTTCCGTTGCATCGCGCGGCTCCTTCGGCACCGCCCGCCGACGCTCCCTCTGATATCGATCACACCGACCGAGTTACTCCCATGTTGATCGGAAAGGTCTCCGCCACGGCACAGGTTGGGGTCGATCCGGCCGGCATCGATCTCCCTTCCCCGATCGCGCGTACCCGACCGCAACATGCCGTTTCAAGTCGCTCATTCCTCATGGAATTTCTTCCCGCATGACGCTGCGTGCGCACACAATACTGATCGGACTTCGCGGCTCGGGTAAATCGACCATCGGTCGGCTTCTCGCACGCACGCTCGCCATTCGATTCGTTGACTTGGACGACCGCACGCCTGGGGTACTCGGGTGTCGGAGTGTCGCGGACGCTTGGCAGATTCACGGCGAAGCGGCGTTCCGGATGGCAGAGATCGCCGCGCTGAGCAGCGTGCTCGCCGAACCCGCGTGCGTCATCGCGCTCG
>JBGSIF010000087.1:0-9706 GCA_041742635.1 Phycisphaerales bacterium | reverse complement strand
GCAGCCCACGCTCGCCAGCGGCGCGCCCGCGCCGGGCGAACGCCCCGACGACCGCTGGTCGCAGGTCATCGTCCCGATGATCTTTCTCACGTTCCTGCTCCCCGGGATGGCGTTCGGCGTCGTCACGGGCGTGCTGCGCCGGCAGGCCGACTTCATCGAGGCGATCTACCACGGCATCCGCACGATCGTGCCCGTGCTGGCGATTGCTTTCTTCATGGGGCAGTTCGTCAACTACTTCCAGTACACCGGGCTCGACCGGATGCTGGCGTACACCGGTGGGTCGATCCTGGTGAAGGCCGACCTGCCGGTGCCCGTGCTGATTGTGTTGTTCATTATTTTGGTCGTTATGGGCGACTTTGCCATCAGCGGGATGCTCAGCAAGTTCGGGGTACTCGCGCCCATCTTCATCCCGATGTTCATGATGGTCGGGATCAGCCCGGAACTGACGACGGCGGCGTACCGCATCGGCGACAGCGTCGTCAACATCATCACGCCGCTCAACAGTTACCTGCTCATCATTCTGCTGGTGTTGCAGCGGTATCAGAAAGACGCGGGGCTGGGGAGCCTGATCTCGCTGATGCTGCCGTATTCGATCGTGTTCGGGGTCGTGTGGACTGGGTTCCTGCTGGCGTGGTACGCCACTGGTCTGCCGCTCGGGACGGACGCGCCGCTGCATTATGTGCCGGGGATCTGAGCGAGCGAGTTCGTTGCCGCGAACGATTACTCGATTGGATGTGTTGCAAGCGAGTGGAGACTGTAGAGTGAGCGTCTTCGCCCGCGGAGCGGGCGGGCGATGATTGCCAGACGCGAAGCGTCTGGAAAGGCCATTAGGTACATTCTCTTCGCCCGTGAAACGGGCGGGCGAGCGCACCTCGCGTTGGTTGTCTTCACGGAAACATACCCCGACGCTCGCCCATTTCATGGGCGAAGAGGCGCAGATTGTGGCTCCCATCCAGACGCTTCTCGTCTGGCAACCATCGATGACCCGTTTCACGGGTCGGGATACGTCGATGCCGCCACAATTCTGGACTACACCCCTTCGGTGCGGGGATGTTCCGCGACCCCGCCGCCGAGTCGTACAATATCGAGTTCGTTACCCAATTGGAACCGCGTATGCAGCCGAGTTTGACATGAGCGTGAAGTATCAGGACTACTACCAGACCCTCGGCGTCGCCCGCGGCGCATCGCAGGACGACATCCAGAAGGCGTACCGCACCCTCGCGCGCCGATACCACCCCGACGTCAACAAGACTAAAGAGGCCGAGGCGAAGTTCAAACTCGTCGGTGAGGCGTACGAGGTTCTCAAAGATCCAGAGAAGCGCAAGTTGTACGACCAACTCGGCAGCAACTGGAAGAGCGGGCAGGAGTTCAAGCCCCCCGCAGGCTGGGAAGAGCAGGTCCGGCGTGGGGGAGTTGGGGGGAACACGCGGCGTGCGCGCGGGGGGGGCGGGGGGGACGCAGGCTCGTTCCGTGTGGATTTCGGGGGGAACGGCGGCGGGCAGGGCGGGGTCGATTTCAGCGATTTCTTCGACACCGTGTTCGGCCGCAGCGGTGGATTCGGTGGAGTCGGTGAACGAGCGGGCTCGAAACCCAGCGGCGGGCGTCGAGCCAAGTCGCGCCCGTCGCGCGGGTCGGACCAGAATGTCCAGATCGCCGTACCGCTTGTCACGGCGATCAGCGGCGGTACGCAGCCCGTCGCGCTCGAAGTCGTGGAGACCGATGAGACCGGGCGAGAACGCCGATCGAACAAGTCGTTCGATGTCAAAATACCCGCTGGAACGACCGATGGCAGCGTTATCCGTCTGGCCGGACAGGGCGGAGATAGCGGTGGCGATGGAACCGCCGGGGACCTCCTGCTGACGATCAACATCGCGCCCGACGAACGCTTCAAGGTCGATGGGCACGACCTGCATACCACGATACCGATCACGGCGTCCGAAGCGGTGATGGGGGCGAAGGTCGCGGTACCACTGCCAATTGGGCAGGCGATGGTGACGATCCCGCCGGGATCGCAGAGCGGTCAGAAACTGCGCTTGCGTGGGAAGGGGCTGCCCAAGCGTGATGGGGAGGCTGGGGACGTGCTCGCGGAAATCCGGATAATGGTACCGAAATCTCCGACTCCCGAAGAGAGGGAGTTGTACGAACAACTGGCGAAGATATCGAACTTCCTGCCACGAATTTCGTAAACGCATTGGGTGATTTGACGAATACTGTGAGAGGGGTGAGTCGGTGTTGGGGGGCGTCGGTTCGGTAGCAATAAAGGAGGGCCACATGACGACCCTTGCGATGTACTTCGGTTGGTTTGACCCGCTTTACTTCATCATCCTTGCGCCGGCGATGCTGCTTGGGCTGTGGGCGCAGTGGCGTGTGAAAGCGACCTACGCGGCGGCGGCGCAGATGCCCGCCACGAGTCGTGTCAGCGGCGCGGAAGCGGCGCAGATGATTCTGGACTCGCACAATATCAAGAACGTCGGGATCGAACTGGCGCACGGCGGGGAACTCTCCGACCATTACGACCCCAAAGCGAAGATGCTGCGTCTGAGCGAACATGTGTTTCATGGACACTCGGTGGCCGCGCTGGGGATCGCCGCGCACGAAGCCGGGCACGCGGTGCAGGACTTTGTGCATTACGCGCCGCTGAAGTTGCGCAACGGGATCGTGCCGCTGGCATCGATCGGATCGAACCTGTCGTTCTTTATGATCCTGATCGGCGGGGCACTGGCTGCGTCGCGGGTTCCGCTGGGCGAGATGATTGTGTGGGGTGGCATCCTGCTCTTCGGCGTGTTCGTCGTGTTCCAGTTGGTCAACCTGCCCGTCGAGTTCGACGCGAGCAAGCGGGCGAAGGACTTGATGCAGTCCTCCGGGCTGGTCGCGGCGGGCGCGGAAGCGAAGGCGATGAACAAGGTGCTGAATGCCGCCGCGCTGACGTATGTGGCGGCGACGCTCTCGGCCATCCTGACGCTGGTGTATTTCATCCTGCGTTCGGGCGTGCTGAATGAACGCAGGTAACGGGGTGGGGATTCGTCTGATTCAAGGAGCCGGTCGCGCAAGCGATCGGTTTTTTCGTGATCGGTTTGTACATAGCGAAGCGGATGGAGCCGATGGTGTCAAGAAGTTGACTGATGCGGGCGGTGTGTGGCGCGATGTGTGCAGCCGCGCGGGATGCGGTGCGGTATACCGTCGCACTCGCGTGGGGAGAGCGAGCCTGGTAAGGGTTGCACGATGACGACGACACGACGTGGGTTCTTGGCGACAACAGCGGCAATGAGCGCGGCGGCGGCACTGACCAGCGTGGAAGGTTCGGCGATCGGCGCGACATTGGTTCGTCCGCAGATGGAGGCACCGCGAGCCGCGCCGTTGTCCATCCTGATCCTCGGGGGCACCGGGTTTCTTGGGCCGGCGACGATCGACGCGGCGAAGGCACGCGGGCACGCCGTCACGATTTTTAATCGCGGGCGACGCGAGAAGTACGTCGGGACGCGCGACGGGGTCGAGAAGTTGTACGGCAACCGCGACCCCAACAAGCACGCGCAGTCGAAGGTGGTCGAAGGGAAGGAAGTTGACGACGAGTCGTCGCCGAAGGGGCTTGATGAACTGAAGGGGAAGAAGTTCGATGCGGTGATTGATAACTCGGGGTTTGTGCCGCGGATCGTGAAAGCGTCGAGCGAACTGCTCGCGCCGAACGTCGGGCAGTACGTGTTCATCTCCACGATCAGCGTGTACAAGAACAACGACAAGCCCAACAAGGACGAGAGCGACGAGATCGGCACGATCAGCGATCCGACGGTGGAGGAAATGGGAACGCAGTTCCAGAACTACGGGCCGCTCAAGGCACTCTGCGAGCAAGCGGCGGAGGCGGCGATGCCGGGGCGAGTCACGTCGATCCGCCCGGGATACATCGTGGGCGTGGGAGATACGACGGATCGATTCACGTACTGGCCGATCCGTGTGAGCCGTGGGGGGGAAGTGCTCGTCCCGGGAACGATGGAGGACGCGGTGCAGTTCATCGACGTGCGGGACCTGGCGGAGTTCATCGTCACCTGCATCGAGGACAAGGCGATGGGCGTGATGAACGCGACCGGTCCGCAGAAGCCGATGCGAACGGGCGACTTGCTCAGCGCGTGCGTGAGCGCGGCGAAGGCGAGCGGGAAGGACGAAGCGAAACTGACGTACGTGCCGTATGAATGGCTCGCAGAGAACGGAGCGGGGCCGGGTTCGCTGCCGATTCTGTTGCCGCCGACGGGTGAAACGGCCGGTTTTCATACGCGGGTGGTGGATAAAGCGGTGAAGGCGGGGCTGAAGTTTCGCACCGCCGAGGAAACGTGCCGGTCGCTGGTTGAATGGTGGCCCAAAGCGGTTGAACTGCGAGCGAAGGTGTTCAAGGAACAGGTGGAGGACGCGAAGAAGGACGGGCGACCGGAGCCGCGATTGCCACCGGCGGATCAGTTGCGAGCGGGCATCCCGGCGGAAGCCGAGGCGAACCTGCTGAAGGGGTACGCGGCGTCGCGAGCCAAGTGACGATTGAGCGGCACGGCTCAATCAACTCGGCACAACTTGCCGGAGGGCGATGACTCGTCGTGCATCATGTCATCGATGCGGCGGTGGGTTCGTCGTTTTTGTTGGGAACGACGTGGCCGCACTCGGGGCATTGGTCACGGGAACCGGCGAGGTCGTACCCGCAGGTCACGCATCGGCCTGCGCGGCGGCGTGACCGATGGGTCAACGTGCCAGCGAGGGATGTCGCAACGACGCCCATGACCCCAGCCGCGGGGATGTACCAGAGCGGCATGGTGATCGAGAAAGGAGTTCGCCCGGTGTATTGGTGGCGTTCGAAGAGCGGCTTGGCGGAACGCCAGACAAGGCGGTCGAGTTCGGGCTTATCGTGAATACGCCGGAATCCTGGGCCGTAGTACGTGCCCACGGTGGTGATCCACAGTTCGCCGCGTTGAAGAGCGACGGTGAAGTCGGAGGAAGTTGGATCCCCTATGCGACGATAGGAGACGAGCCAAAGGCTGGCGGTCCACGCGGCAACACCGACGAGAATCACGAGAGCGCAGGAGATATGAGCGAGTATCCGTGTCACCCGAAACAATACACGGTGAGAACCCGACGGTTGGGTCGTTACTGAGTTGATACAGAAGCGCTGGCCGGGGTAGACAAAGCAGCAGGACACGTGGTCCGAGCGAGAACGGTTCGTCAGGCGTTGTCCCGTGGTGAGGTTCGTTTGAACAAGGCTCGGAGCGCGGACCAAACGAAGCCGAGCATACTAGTGAGGGGGAAGGGGACGTAGTTGGAGATGACGATGCAGACGCACCCGCTGGGGGTGACGGGGACGCCGTGCTCGGCGCCTTCGTTGATTTTGATGTAGTCGCCGGCGTGAAGAGTGGTGCCGGCGATAGCGAGGTCGCCGGAGATCAGGAAGACTTCTTCGACGCCGGCGTGTTCGTGATCGGGCAGGGCGGAGCCTGGGGCCATGTCGAGCATGATGGTTCGGCGGTTGGCACGGCGGTCGGCGAAGAGGGTTCGCATTCGGACGCCGGGGAGGCCGGTGCGGTGCCACTTGGCGGAGGAGGCGCGGAAGACGGCGATGCCCGCGGCCATGCCTTCGGAAGTCGCTCCGGCGGCGAGGGGTTCAGCATCGGCCTGGACCTCGGGAGCCTCGGCCCACTCTGACGGCGCAAGCCGGGACGGTGCCGCGTCGGGCACATCAGCGGCTTCGGCATCGATCCGGGCCATCAGCCCGCCAAGCACACGTGATGGGGGCGCGATCTCGCTCGCGGAGTTCAAGAGACTCTCCATGGCTGGGGTTACGTTGCGGAGTGCGGTCACACATGCCTCCTCGCCTGCACGAACGCGGGACTCGAACGCGGCGGCTTCGTCCGCACTGAGGGCGCCCGCGGCGTACAGGGCCGCGAGTTCGTCGGCGGAGAACGGTCCTTCCCCGTAGCCGATCGTGGTGTGTGCATCAGTCATGGACGCACCTCCTTTCGATCGTTGAAGCACTCCCCAAACGGGATGACGAGCGTACCTCGATCGTTTCGTTCAAGCGTTTGATACCGAGGCTGATACGGGTCTTGACTGTGCCGATCGGGACGCCGGTGGTGTCCGCGATTTGTTGCCGGCTGAGTCCATGGGCGTAGGCGAGGTGGATCGCAGTGGCCTGCTCGGCGGGCAGGTCTTTCAAAGCGTGGGAGAGCGAGTCCGCCGCGGCGAGTGAATCGGGGGTTGCGGGGTCGTGTGAATCCGCGGCACGCTCGGGAGCGACATGGTTCAGGAGCCGGCGCTGACGCCCGCCGCGGCGGAGCGAATCCACCGCGCGAGAGCGGGCGATCATCAAGATCCATGTCGGGACCGAACCGGTCGAAGGGTCGTATCGTTCTGCCTTTCGCCACACTTCCCACATCACTTCCTGAAGGACGTCCTCGGCTTCGGTGCGGTCTTTCATCAGCGTGAGGACAAGCCCGTACACACGTGGGGAATAGCGTTGGTAAAGAGCACCGAAGGCTTCCTTGCCGCCTGTGGCGATCTGCTTCAGGAGGTCTTCGTCGGAGAGGGGCATGGTGCAATCGAGGTTGGCGGCGGCACAGCGGGCGGCAAGGGTAGAACGCCCGAAGTGGCAGCTCTTGGTGTACGACGGGGACGAGTGGGGAGTTTTTGCGATGGATGATAAGGTAAACTGATAGCGGACGTGGCGCGGATTCATCGATGCCAAGTCGCCGGTATTCCGGCCTTCCCTGCATGGTCCGGGTAACGAGCGAGTGGTGATGCAGAGGGGCTTTATGCAGGTGCCCCTCAAGGGCGGCGGCTTTGTGATGGCTCAAAGCCGATGTTCGCCTGCAAGGGCGCAGCACACCATGGGTTGTGCGGCGGGTGGTGCCCTGTTCGTTCGGGCCACCCACTTACCTATTATCGGCCATGCGCAAAGTTGCTCTCATCGTAGGGATTCTTGCCATTGTTCTCGCTGGTGCGATGGTCATCAAGTATTTTGGTGTCGGCGCGGTCTCACCGACTCGCCAACTGAACATCGGGCCGTACACCATTTTTTACGATGGGGAACCGACGTTGAGCGTGATCGGCGAGACTCGCACGAACGGGGTGGTCACCCCCATGTGCTATGCGATCCTCGGTCAATCGGGGGGGGTGCTGACGCTCCCGGGGAGTATCCCCGTTGGTACCGAGTTGATCCTCAACTTTGCCAGCGACCTGCCGGTGGTGTTTGTGACTTCGGAGGGCACGCCGGGCGCGGTTGTCTCGCCTCAGAACGTGAATGGGCTTGTAGGAGCCAACTCAGCGCAGCCGATTCGGTTCGTGACTCGATCCGTCAGCGACACGAACGGAGGCGCTACGCCGACGTACCAGTTTGTCCCGCCGTTGGCCATCACGGTCCTTCCCGGCGGGCTGAGTCAATCGACGCTGCATGTGCATGTCCGCGATGGAAAGGTCGTTGTGGGCGAAAGGTGAGGCGGTGTATTCTTGGTCTGGCGGACGTGGCCCGGGCAAACGAACGGGATAAACATGCCGCCGGACGGTGTCGTACGTACTCACCGCAGCGACGAATGTCTTTGCATTCTCCCCTCGTCTCCGCGCACGAATGAGTTGGAAGCCGAACTACAGAGACTCCTGGTCGCAGAAGCACCCGCGGCCGGGCGTGCAGTCCTCCGGATGGACGGCGACGTTATCAGGCCCGATCGAGTCTTGCGATTTGGTGCAGAAGTACACGCGGGTGTCGGAGGTCGAATCGACGAGGCCGGGGCGGTCCTGGCGCTCGTCGCAGTACATCATCTTGTGCCGCAGGCACAGGCAGGTGGTTTTCAGTTGCAGCGGGAGTTCGAAGTTCATGTCAGTGCCTCCACATTGATTCCCACGGCGCGGAAGATCGCACGGCGGACGACGACCTTCACGAGGCGGACTTTGTAGGCGTTGTCGGTCATTGGTTTCGCTCCGTCGCCCGCGAGTTCGGCGGCTTTGGTGATCGCGTCCGTGTCGGTGATCGCGATGCCTTTGAGCGCCGCCTCGACCTTCGGCAGCATCCACGGGACCGGGGCGACCGCACCGGCGCAGATCTTCGCCGACGCGATTTTTCCCGCGTCGATTTCGATCGAAGCGCACGCGAGCGCGAGGGGCCAGTCGAAGGATTGCTTTTCCTTCACGGCTTCGAAGCCGCTCTTGGGGCGGGGCTTCAGCGTGATGTGCGTGATGACCTCGCCGGGTTCGAGGGTGTGCTCGCTGGTCACACCCTTGTCGGGGCCGTGGAAGAGTTGGGCGATGGGGAGTGAGGATCGCGCCCCGCCTACGAGATGCACCGTCGCTTCGCAGACCATCAGTGCGGGTGCGAGGTTCGACGGATGGACGATGTGGCACGGCCCCCCCCCCCCCGAGCCGAAGATCGCGTGGTAGCGGTTTTCGCCTTCGACCGCGAAGCAGGTGCCGCCGCCTTTTTTCAGGCAGTTGAACTGATCGTTGCGGTAGTACCAGCAGCGGGGTCGCTGGAGGAGGTTGCCGGCGGCGGTGGCGACGTTTCGCACCTGCGGCGTCGCCGCGAACTCGACCGCCCGGGCCACCACGGGGTTGTACTCGTTAATGATCGGTGACGTGGCGATGTCGGCGAGCGTGGCCCAGGCTTCGATGCGGATCGAATCGCCATCGCGGGAGATCGCCTCGGTCTTGCCGGCGGAGCGAGCGCGACGGATATCGATCAAGAGGTCCGGCTCGATCAGCCCTTCCTTCAAATGATCGAGGATGTCCATCCCGCCGGCTTTGAGGACCGGCAACGAGAACTTGCCGTCCCCGCCGCCGGTAGCGACGAGCATGGCGGCTTGTTCGTAATCCTTGGATTGTGCGAGGGCGAACGTGTTCATTTCGGTTCTCTTGGGGGGACGCGGCCAGCACCATGCGGCGTGCGGAGCGTGACTAATCGATACACGAGAAATCAAGACAGCGAGGGATCAATGCTTCGAACGATTATGAATACAACGCCGCCAGCACCTTGTCCGGCGTCAGCGGGATCGAGCGGACGGGTTTGCCGATCGCGTTCAGCACCGCCGCGGCGACCGCGCCGGCGGTCGGGACGATCGGCGGCTCGCCGATGGACTTGGGCGCGACCTGACCCTTGGTCCACAGCACCGGCTCGATATGCGGCATGTCCGCCGGGCCGAGGATTTTGTACATTTCGAGGTTCGCGTTCACCGACGCTCCGACGTTGCGGTCGAGGATGCGTTGCTCAAACAAACCGTAACTCAGACCTTGGATGACGCCGCCGATGATCTGGCTCTCGGCGGTCTTGCGGCAGATCACCTGCCCGCACGCCTGGATCGCAATCACGCGCCGCACCTTGATGACGCCCGTGTCGGTGTCGACGTCGAGTTCGACGAACTGGGCACCGTGGGAGGAGCCGGCACCCGAGCCGTTGCCCGCGCCTTTGGCGTCCTCGGCTTTGCCGATGAGGCTGTCGCCGGGGATCGCGGCGCAGGCCTGCTTCCAAGTCATGTGCGGCTGCTTGTGGTGGGTGATCGCGCCGCCTTCTTTCTCGACGATATCGAACTCGCTCGCATCCGCTCCGGCCTTCTGCGCGATGAGGTCGAGGAGTTTTCGTCGAGCGGCGACGGCGGCGTCCATCATCGCCGGCGCGGTGATCGGCGTGGTGACGGAGCCGCCCGAGCCGGGGCCGGGCGGGAGCGACGAACGCCCGATGCTGACGTTGACGAAC
>JBGSIF010000086.1:0-4451 GCA_041742635.1 Phycisphaerales bacterium | reverse complement strand
GCCGCGATGAAATCGTCGAGGCGGACGAACGCGGCATACAGCCGCCCGGGGTTGTCCGCCAGCCAGCGCCCGACCATCGCGTCGAGCTCCAAGAGCTGCTCGGCGGTGAACGTGCGGCTGGCCAGTTCCCGGATCCGGATTTCCCCGTCGGCCATCACCCCCGAGATCGCCCCGGTGCTCTCCCCGAACGACTCGGGGCCAAGGAGCCGATCGACCAGCGTGCGCTGGATCGTCAGCATCGCCGCGAGGTCCAGCAGCGCGACCCTCGGGTTCTCGCTCGTGGCGATCAGCGTCGAGGCCTGCGCGACGGTGTACCGCAGTTTCTTCGCGGCGACGCGCCCGGACCGTGAGGGCAACTCGGCATCGACGCGGTCGATCTCGAACGACAGCCGGAGCACGAAGTCATCGACGAACGACAGGATCGCGGACTGGATCTGCGCCGTCCCGTCGGCGACCAGGCGGACCGTCGCCGCCGCTTCCCCCCCCCCTATCCCCCCTATCCCACCTACCCCCCTTCCTTCTGCCTCCCCTCCCGGGGGGGGCGTGCCCGCGGCAGAAGGGGTGGTGAGGACCGCGGTGGGGGACGTGGTGGGGGTGACGGTTGTGGTGACGGTTGTGGTGGGGGCGGGGGGGGCGGGGGGGGAAGGCCTGGGCGAGAGAGCCTCCTGCAGCACCTGCCCCGCCCCGGGTTGTTTGTCCGGCTGCGCGCAGGAGGTCACGAACCACGCGGCAACAAGTAGTGGCGCGATCCCGAGTACCGGCCGGGGCCGGGACGTGCGAAGTGTGGCGGTCGGCATACGTATGTGTATGCCGCAATCCCCTCCCGGGTTCGCTCAGCGGGAGAGACTTGCCCGCAAACCCAGCGCGGCCGGGCCGAAGCCCGCGCCGGGGACCGGCACGCGACGCGCGGCGACGGACGCGCGGCGACATTACCACGGAGCGTCCGTGCGGTCTCCGAACTTCGCCGCCCCGCCCACTCTCCCCCGGTACTCCTCGATCCCCTCGAGCAGTTCCCGCACGCTGTAGTCCCGGCTCGCCCCGTCCGGCGGCCAGGTGTAGTCCAGCCCCTTCTTCCGCTCCAGTTCGCACAGGTACGTGTACTTCACCGGCGGGGCGCCCGGATCGTCCGTCAGGGGCACCATCGCCCGCGCCGGCAGGTTCTGGTGGATCTCGTCGAACCACACCCGCGCCGTGCGCAGCGCGAGCCGGCGCAGCGGGATCGCCTGCTTCGTCAGCGGCTGCACATGGATGTACACCTTCCCCTTCACCGTGTCGCCGCGCACGAGCACGCGGCACCCTTCATCTTCCAGCACCACCCCGCTGCGCCAGCACCCCCCCGTCCCCCCGGCGTGCTTGGAGTGGCTCAGCACGATGAATCTGGGCAACACCCCCTCGGGGAGCACGTCGTAGTGATACTCGAACGCCAGCGTCCCCGGCGCGCCCCAGGGGAGCGGGGGCTCGTCCTTCGTGAGCAGTTCCGGGATCAAGACGCCGTCGTGCCCGTCCACCTTCAGGTCGAAACAGAGCTGGAACTTCTTCATCATCCCGATGACGAACTCGCGCCCGGCGTTGCTGTACCCGTCGGCCTCGCGCAGGTACTTCTTCACGTCGCGCCGCGGCAGCCGCCCGTGGGCCTGGAAGAGTTCGTGCTCGTTGAGGAGCCGGTAGACGCCGCGCGTCACCCACTTGGGGTCCAGGATGTGCGTTTCGTTCAGGCGGTACGGGTCGTCCTCGTCGCTGTAGTTGAGCACGGTGCCAAGATCATGCAGCAGGCGCAGCAGTTGCCGCCGCAGCCCGGCGTCCTTCACCCCGCGGCGCTCCGCGATCTCGCGGAAGACGGATTCATCCACGAAGTTGCGGCTCGCAGCGGCGGCGGCGAGTTCCTGCTTGGCCTCGTGCCACCCTGGGGGCAACTTGTTGTAGACGTGCTCCATCGCGTGGACCTGCTCGCGGATGAGCGTGCGGAGCGGCTCGATCCCGCGTCCGCTCAGGCACGAGGTCTTGATGAACGCCTTGATGCTGGGGTGGTCGAGTTTCAGCCGGCTCTCGTTCAGGTTCAGGTCGATGGTGGGGTGGCCGGGGGAGGGGGGGTCGCACTGGTTGATGACGACGATGACGGGAGAGTCCCCGCCGTACGTGCGGACCATCTGGAGCCAGTACTGGATCTTCCCTTTGTCTTCGCCCTGGCGGGCGTCGAGGACGACGAGGTAGACGCTGCGCTGCGTGAGGAAGAACTGGTGCGTGGCGTGCATGACCTCCTGCCCGCCGAAGTCCCAGACGTTCAAGGTGACCCCCCCTCCCCCCATCTCCGCTGGCTCGTCGAGGAACTCCTGGCGCGTGGGGATTCGCCACGGCTCGCGGGCGATCCCCTCGGTCTTTTCTTCATCCGGGTCGAAGGTATCGCGGATCAGGCGATTCACGAGCGAGGTCTTGCCGACCTTCCCCTGCCCCAACACGAGCAGTTTGCACTCGTTGAGCCGGCGGAGACGGAGTTGAGCAAATCCGAGGCGGATGTTGCGCAGAGAATCATCGTGGAGATCTGCCAAGACAGGCCCGTACGGGCGACTCTGTGATGAGGATGGGGGGGCGGCGGTGAAGGGTGTGGTGGTGGGGGCATCCTTGGGGGGTTGCGACTTCGTGCCCGACGTGCGGTTCACGACCTCGACCCCTCGCATCGGCCGGGCATCATCGACACGACGTACGGCCTCCTCGGCCTCGCGGAGCGCGAAGTAGTACGCCAGGATATCCGCGGGCTTGGCGGGGGCTTTCTTCCGGCGGAAAACCTCGTCGAACGTGGGGCCGAGGACTTCGGGGGGGAGGCCGAGGGCGGGGTTGTCGTGAAGGAAGAGGTGCGTGAGACTCTTCAGTTCCACCAGTTCCTTCGGTACCGCCGTCAGTTGGTTTGTGTAGAGAAACAACTCCTCGAGGGCCTTCAAGTGCCCCAGTTCCTTCGGCACCGTTGTTAGTTGGTTTTCGGAAAGGCCCAACTCCGAGAGGGCCTTCAAGTTCCCCAGTTCCTTAGGCACAGCTATCAGTTGATTCCGGGAAAGGCCCAGCAACGTGAGGGCCTTCAAATCCCCCAGTTCCCTCGGCACCGCCGTCAGTTGGTTGTTGTAGAGTCGCAACTCTTTGAGGGCCTTCAACTCCCCCAGTTCCTTCGACACCGCCGTCAGTTGGTTGAAGGAGAGGCCCAACACCGTGAGGGCCTTCAACTCCCCCAGTTCCTTCGGCACCGCCGTCAGTTGGTTGTTGGAGAGGTCCAACACCGTGAGGGCCTTCAACTCCCCCAGTTCCTTCGGCACCTCCGTCAGTCGGTTGTTGGAGAGGTTCAACACCCTGAGGGCCGTGAGCCCCCCCAGTTCCTTCGTCACCGCCGTCAGTTGGTTGTGGGAGAGGTTCAACACCGTGAGGGCCTTCAACTCCCCCAGTTCCTTCGGCACCGCCGTGAGTGGGTTGCTGTTGAGCCACAACCCCTTGAGGTGCCGCAGTTCCAGAACCTCCGGCGGCACTGCCCGCAAACCCAGGCCGGTCAGGTCTAGCTCCATTTCCCCCGCCTGCGCCTCGGCAATCTTCTGCGCGGCGACCCGCTGCTTGGAAGCATCCCCCCCAGCCGCTGCCCACATGTCATCCCGAGTCGTTCCCATGCGGGGAGTATAACTGGAGGAGGCTGACCGTGGATGGGACGGAGCGGCGGGTAGCCCTGAAGTCGTGGCACCGATGTCGTCGTGCTTTTGACGAGAATGCCATTCAGATAAGCCCGGCGTGTTTGGCGAGGTAGTACCGTTTGGCGTCGGCGCGGGGCCAGCGGAGCGGCGGGTAGGGGCGGTGGCGTCGGCGTTTGACCAGCCTGGGCTCGAAGCGTTCCGGACGCCGCGGATTGACCTTGAGTTTCGGCACCGGCTCGTCCGGTGCCGCGCCGCACATCCACCGCAGCGCGTCCACAAAGCTGATCCGCTCCGGCTCGACGCGCTGCCTCGCCGCCGCGTCGAGCATCACCAGCCGCGCGAGGTTGTACGCCAGCACGAACGCCGCGATCTCCTTCTGAACACCTTCGACGCTCTGGCACCGCAGGACCTCCATCCCCATCGTGCGTTTGAGGTGCCGGAAGTTCACCTCGATCGCCCAGCGCTTGAGGTACAGCGCGGCGATCTCATCCGCCGGATACAGCGTCGGGTCCAGCAGCGTCGTGACCAGGAACACCTCGCGTGTTCGGAACGCCGGCGACTCGACTCTCACGCGGATCAGCCGCACACGCATCGTGCGCGGCAGGCGCTCGTGCTCATCGCGGGTCTGCCACGACGCACGGCGGTCCGGGCGCACCCACTCCACGACGCGGTCGTCGGCGCTGAGGCGGCGCACCAGCACGGGCTCGGGCACGAGATTCCCGTTCGATCGGCGTCGGCGACGCGAGCGGTCGTTCCAGGCGTGGTCCACGCGGAACCCGCGCAGGC
>JBGSIF010000085.1:0-18309 GCA_041742635.1 Phycisphaerales bacterium | reverse complement strand
GTTCGCACCCGCGGCGTCGGGTGCGAGCGGCAGCATCATCGTCGCCGTGACCATCGCTGTCGGTGCAAGGCGCTCGCCCAGCCAGTTGGTGATCCAGTCGTCGGTGATGCGGTCGTACGCCGCGCCGCCGGTGCCGTGGATGAACAGATCGCACCCAGCAAGCCGGAGGATCGCGGTCATTAGCAGCGCACGCGGGGCAAGTCTGTCTGGTGCTTCGGTGAGTGTCTCGGTCGTGACACGGCCTCGCCACGCCCCCGCGCTTGCATCTACTTCAGCCGTGTTTTTGAGTTGCCAAAGTGGTAGTTCATACTGCCTTTTTCCTGCTCCGGAAGCGGGCGTCCTGAGCCGAGTCATTTTGGCCTCAGGGTATTGTGTCACTGCGGCGTTGTATGTTTCGACACAACGCGCGGGGTCGGCGAGCATTCGCTCGATCAGCGTCCACATCAACTTCGTGCGCACGAGCGCCGTCGCCTCGATCAGATGAACGGGAGTGGTGAACCCCACCCCGCCCAGCAACTCTCGTACTCCTTCGGCGGTCTGACGCGCCAGCGAACTCGCGTCAGCATGGCGGTTCATCACCGCTTCAATCCGACGCAGTCCAGCCAATACGCTTTCCAACGACCCCGTGCCCTCGAATGTCTCCTCGTACAACCTCACCCGACGTGGCACGAGATTCTTGTTTGCAGCACCCGTCTTTGGACCCGGCGTGCTGTGCTCTCGTAGGTGCCACAGCGACGCGCGAATCCGACCGTCGTCTCCGGTAACAGGAAATCGCACGCTCTCGGCGTCGTTGTTGTCTTGGTCAACCACGATCCACGCCGCTTGTGTTCCGATGGCCTCGGATGCCGCTTGGGCCGTGAAGTACTTTGCCACGATCCCACCATGCCAGAACCCTGCTTGATGCCCCGACATCACGACGGGTCGATCGGTCGATAGTCCCAACTGCGTTCGAAACTCCATACTCCGCTCGTCGATCCGGCGCGACGCGATCAGTCCACCCCACCGTTCGGGCGAAGGCTCGATCGCGATGCTCGTGATGACACTCGGTGGCTGCACGCGTGGCTTGCTCGTTTACCGCACTTGCCCGAGGGCATCGGCTTTGCCGCAACAGAACTCGATCTCCTCCAGCGCGCTGGGTGGCAACCGATCCACGCACCGTTTCAGTTCGCACTGCAGCACCCGGCGGTAGTGATTCAGGCGCACATCGGCGTCGTTCAGCGGCCCCCCGAACGTACGGTTGAGGTCGTTGTAGATCAGCCGAACCGGGACTTCTTTGATTCTAAGCCCCGCGGCGACGGCCTGGACCCAGAACTGCATGGGGAAGGCGTATCCCGGCTCGGTGAGTCGGAGGCGCTGCAGCGCGCTCACGCGGTAGGCTTTGAAACCGCAGAACGAATCGGTGAGATGAAGCCCGGCGGGTCCAAGGCGGTGGTTGAGTTCGGTCGTGATCCGTTTGTTGATGTGCTGGCGCTCGGGGGGTGGGCGGTCGTCGCCGGGCATGTCTTCGAGATAGCGAGAGCCGCTGATGACGTCATAGACGTTCTTCTCGGCTTCGGCCATAAAGAACGGGATCGCGGCCGGCTCGTGCTGCTCGTCGCAGTCCATCGTGATGAGCCAATCGAAGCCTTCGCTTTCGGGGGTATCGCCCGTGGCGGCAGGGAGGTTCGAGTCGGACCGTGGGCTGGGTTGCTGGCTGCTGGAACTGCCGACGCGGGACCAGTAGAAGGCGTCGGTGAGCGAGCGGCCGTACCCCCGATTTTTGAAATGACGGATCACGTCAACGGGGAACTCGGAGAGGTATTGATGGGTGCGATCGGACGAGCCGTCGTCGATGACCAGGACGTGCGGGTTGTATTGCAGGACGAGCGAGAGCACCTTGCGAACGTGCTTCTCTTCGTTGTAGACCGGGATGGCGACGAGGGTTCGCATGAGAGAATCTTCCGGCGGTCGTCGGCGTCGCTGAAGTACGAAGCCGGGGTCTGGATCGTATCGATATCGATCGATATATCCAGCGGATGCACGCGGGGGCGCGATCACATGCAAAAACAAGAAAGGCCCGGGCTTGATGTGCCCGGGCTTTGTTTGAATGCGGAACGAGGCGGTGTTATTTTTTTGGCTTCGGAGCGGGCACTTGTTTCGGGTCTGTCTTGGGAGTGGCGTTGGGTGCGGGCTTCTTCGTGGCGGGCTTGGTGGATTTTTTGATGGGCTTCTTTTCACCGGGGGCGGCACTACCACCGCCGGGGTTCTGGCTGGGGTCACTGGAGATGACGCGCCCGCCGACAACGGCGGAGATGGGGACGTTGCGAACGCCGTCGATCGTGCCGTTCTCGGCACCCATGTTCAGGGAGACGTACCGGCGGTCGGCGACCTTGTACGACTTGTGCCCACGCCCCCACCACTTGTACCCATCGATGGCGCGGTGCATGTAATCAGGGGCGTTGATGATGATGGTTTTCTGGAAGAGGCGTGCGGTGCCGCCGTCGCCGCCGGCATCGCTCCACTGTTCGGGTTCGACGAGGCTGGTGATGATGCCGATGAGTTCGTCGGCCCGGTCACGTGCGCGCTGCTCCAGTTCTTCGCGGTCGCGGTCTTCTTCGTCCTGATCGTCGTCAAATGGGCTTTGGCCGCCGCCCCCACCGCCCTGGCTTTGCTGGAGCAGGCTCTGAAGGTCGATCTGCGGGACTTCGTCGTAGCGCTGGATCTCGAAGAGCATGTCGTGGATGTCATAGATTTCGAGGCGTTTGTTCTTATTCAGGATGGATTTGGGGCCGCATTCCAGCCCGCCGGTGTCGGACATCTGCCAGGTGTTCTCGGCGAAGTCGCCCTTGGCTTTGTCGAGCAGGCGCTCGAGGACTTGCAGCGCCGGCACGGCTTTGATCTTCATCGTAATGGCAAGGTCTTTGTCAAGCCCTTCGGAGTTACCGTCGGCCCAGAAGACTTCGATGTCGGCCCCGGTGAACTCGATGAGGAACTTCATCGCGTCTTCGAGGCGAGTCTCGGCGAAGTCGATCGTCATCGGGCGAGCCATGAGCCGCATGGTGCCGGCTTTGGTCGTGGCCACGGGAGCAACGGCGTCGGCGGGCAACCGGAGCGAATCCGGAGTGGTTTGGGCGAGCGCGCTGAGGGGTGCGAACGCGATGAGGCACGCCGCCGTGCCCGACATAGCGAGCAAGTTCAGAGCGTTCGAGCGAGATCGGGACATGGTTGTCTCCTGGGGATGGGTACAGGTGCGATAGCGATCGGGTCAACGAGGATCGGCTCGTGGCGTTCGCGGGCAGATACAAATAGGTACGACGCACGGGGCCGATGCCGGTTCCACAATGGTACGCGATCGTCAGGGATACGAAAGGTGGAGGAGGGCAACGTGCCGATGTTTGTGTTTTGTATGTTGTTATGATGCCCAAGTCCGTGACCAAGTATAAAATACATGGGTACCGTCCATTACGCAGCACGACAGAAACGACCGATAATATTTGAAACCGAAGGTTGCGTGGAAACGACAGTCTTGTGGGATGTTGCGAAGATTTCACCCAAAATGGGTTTGCTTTTGCGCTCGATGGCTATATACTACCGGGTTCGTCACGGTGCGATCCGGGTGCGATGGCTTTTTTGAAACAAATTGATTGACGCACGTTAGCGGTGCTGCGAAGAAAAGTGGGCCGCTGATGATGCTGATCCAACCATCACGAGGTATTCGATGGCTGCGACCAAGGTGCGCGACTTCTCGAAGCGCGGCGACGGTGTTCCTGTCCCTGACCTCACAAAGATTCAGAGCGACGCGTACGATCGGTTTCTTCAGCACGGTAAGTCGTCCGACGCCCGAGACGTGAGTCTGGGACTCGAGGCGCTCATGCGCGAAGTGTTCCCGATCGAGTCCTACGACGGAACGATGAAACTGGAATACCAGTTTTATGTTCTGGAGGAGCCGCGGTATACCCCGGACGAGTGCCGAGAACTTCGGCTGACGTACGGGATGCCGTTCCGGGTCGCCGTGCGCCTCGTTCGTGAAGGGCACCCGGATATCTCCGAGGAGGAGATCTATCTGGGCGAGTTCCCGATCATGATGGGCGGGGGCGAGTTCATCGTCAACGGTGCCGAGCGCGTGATTGTGAGTCAGTTGCACCGCTCGCCCGGCGTGGATTTTTCGATCGTGTCGGCGGAGGGCGATCGCCCGCTGCATTCGACCCGAATCATTCCCGAGCGTGGATCGTGGATCGAACTGGAAGTAACGAAAAAAGACGTGCTGGCGATGCGGATCGACCAGAGCACGAAACTCGCGGCGACCACGTTCCTGCGCTGCCTCGATGAGTCGATCGCGTCCACGGACATGATCCTCAAGTTGTTCTACGAGGTCACGGAAATCCCCGCCGAGAAGGTCAAGCCCGAGTTCTGGGCCGCCGACTCGATCGTGGATACCGAGAGCGGCGAAGAGCTCGTCCACGTCGGCCGCCAGATCGGCGACGCGGCGGACAAGATCATGTCGTCGAGTCTCAAGAAGGTCCGCGTGATCCAGAATCCCAGCGACACGCTGATCCTGAACACCGTCGCCGAGGAGAAACTTGAGCAGTTCGCCGAACAGGGCGAGAACGACTACGAGCGGGCGCTGCTCAAGGTGTACACCAAACTGCGGCCGGGCAACCCGCCGCAGGTGGACAAGGCCAAGCAGCTCTTCATCGAGAAGTTCTACGATGACAACCGCTACCGGCTGGGGAAAGTCGGTCGGTTCCGGATCAACCGGAAGTTCAACCTCAACACGCCGGAAGACATGATGTTCATCCGTGCGGAGGACTTCCTGCGCGTGGTGCAGTATCTGCTGGACCTTCGCAGCAAGCGCCCCGACCCGAAGACCGGCCGCCCGGTGGCGCAGGTGGACGACATCGACCACCTAGGCAACCGCCGGTTGCGCACGCTGGACGAACTGGCCGTCGAGGAACTCCGCAAGGGCTTCTTGAAACTGCGCCGTACGGTGCAGGAGCGCATGAGCGTTAAAGACCCAGACGAACTGGCCAAGATCGCCGACCTGGTGAACAGCAAGTCGATCAGTTCCGCGATTGACTTCTTTTTCGGGCGTAGCGAACTGTCGCAGGTTGTCGACCAGACCAACCCGCTCTCATCGCTCATCCACGAACGGCGTCTCTCGGCACTCGGGCCGGGCGGTCTGAACCGCAAGCGAGCCGGGTTCGAGGTCCGCGACGTTCACATCTCGCACTACGGGCGCATCTGTCCGATCGAGACGCCCGAAGGGACCAACATCGGTCTGATCTCCAGCCTGGGCATCTACGCGAACATCGACGAATACGGCTTCATCCGCACCCCCTACCGGATTGCCAAAGACGGCAAGGTCACGGGCAAGATCGTCGAGTTGCGTGCCGACGAAGAGATCAAGGCGATCCTCGCGCCCGCCGACTCGATCGACAAGGAAGGGCGGCTGAAGAAGGGCCACATCATGGCCCGCGTCGACGGCGAACTCACGGAAATCGATAGCGAGAGCATCGAGTTCGTGGACATCGCGCCGAAACAGATCGTCGGCGTTTCCGCCGCGCTCATCCCGTTCCTCGAGCACGACGACGCCAACCGCGCGCTGATGGGCTCGAACATGCAGCGTCAGGCGGTCCCGCTGATCAAGGTCGATCCCGTCTGCGTCGGCACGGGACTTGAGAAAGACATCGGCAAGAACTCGGGCATGGTGGTGAAGGCCAAGAACGCCGGCACGGTGACGTTCGTCGATGCGCAGCGGGTCATCATTGATAACTCCGATGAGTATGTGCTGCGGAAGTTCGCCGGGTTGAACGAGCGGACGTGCCTGAACCAGAAGCCGATCGTGAAGATGGGGCAGAAGGTCGTCAAGGGCGAGATCATCGCCGACGGCCCGAGCACCCGATTCGGTGAACTGGCGATCGGGCGCAGCGTGATGGTCGCGTTCAACACCTTCGACGGCTACAACTTCGAGGACGCCATCGTCATCAACGAGCGGCTCGTCAAAGACGACGCCTTCACTTCGATCCACATCGATGCGTTCGACGTCGAGATCCGCGAGACCAAACTCGGGCGCGAGGAGTTCACCCGCGACATCCCCAACGTGTCCGAGAAGATGCTCCGCAATCTGGATGAATCAGGGATCATCCGCCTCGGTGCCCGCGTCGGCCCCGGCGACATCCTCGTCGGCAAGGTCAGCCCCAAGAGCAAGAGCGAACTGACCCCCGAAGAAAAACTCCTGCACGCCATCTTCGGCCGCGCGGGCGAAGACGTGAAGAACGACTCCCTCGAAGTCCCCGCGGGCGTCGAAGGCATCGTGATCGGTGCCAAGCGTTTCAGCCGCCGTATGCACCTGTCGGCGGACCAGAAAAAGAAACTCCAGTCCGACATGGAAGCCTACTCGCTGGAAATGGACCAGCAGGTCATCCACCTCTTCAAGCAGATGGTCGGGTTCATCAATGATGAAGTCGGCACGCCGATGGTCGATCCGAGCACCCGCCAGAAGGTCGGTGCTTCGGACATCCCCGAGGTCGTGCTGGAACAGATCGAGAACTTCGACCTGAAGTGGGCCAAGGGGTCGAAGGAAACCAAGGACAAGGCCGAGAAGTTGTACGGGCAGTTCTGGCCCCGCATCATGGCCAACCGCAAGGAAAAAGAGCGCAAGATCGGGCATATGAAGCGGGGCGACGAACTCCCCGCGGGCGTGCTCGAAATGGTCAAGGTGTACCTTGCGACCAAGCGTCACTTGTCCGTCGGCGACAAAATGGCCGGCCGGCACGGGAACAAGGGTGTCATCGCTCGAATCGTGCCGGAAGAAGAAATGCCGTTCATGGAAGACGGCACGCCGGTGGACATGCTCCTCAACCCGCTGGGCGTTCCTTCTCGAATGAACGTCGGGCAGATCCTCGAAACCCACCTCGGGTGGGCCGCGAAGGTGCTCGGGTTCCAGGCCGTGACCCCGGTCTTCGACGGTGCGACGGAAGACGAGATCCACGCCTCCGTCCGAGAAGCCAACGAGCACGTCGATGAAAAACTGAAGAACTACGAGAAGGCCGGCACCTGGCCCGGCTCGCGCGAACTGTTGGCCAAGATGCCCCGCGGTGGCAAGATCCAGTTGCACGACGGGCGCACCGGCGAGCCCTTCCACCAGAAAACCACCGTCGGGTTCATGTACATCCTGAAACTCCACCATCTCGTGGACGACAAGATCCACGCCCGCGCCACCGGCCCCTACTCCCTCATCACCCAGCAGCCCCTCGGCGGCAAGGCCCGCACCGGCGGCCAACGCTTCGGCGAAATGGAAGTCTGGGCGCTCGAAGCCTACGGCGCGGCGTACATCCTCCAGGAACTCCTCACCGTCAAGTCCGACGACGTCGAAGGCCGCACGAAGATCTACGAGAGCATGGTCAAGGGCACCAACACCCTCGAAGCCGGCATGCCCGTCGCCTTCGACGTGCTGTGCAACGAGATCAAGGGTCTGGGCATGAACATCACACTGGAGAAACGCAAGGCGGACGAGGTGAGTTTGCTGTAAGCCGTTATGAAGTGGTTGCAAGCCATATTGGTTTCTCTTCTCTTCATCCTGGCGCTGTACTACGTGAGCCCAGTTCCGAGGCACAGGTTCATCGTCGATCGCGCTCCGTGGGCGTTGCTGATCTTGGTACCTTGGCTGGCTTGGGAGTGGATCAAGATGGGACGCGATAAGACAGACAAATGACGGCGTGACGTGACTTGCGAGTTGTCATAGGTTCATACGTTTCTTCACGGTCGACCACGATCGTTTCTACTGAGGTGCAATACATGGCTGGTGCTGCTGAAAGCATGTACGAACGGATCAATGACTTCGGGGCCGTCAAGGTGATGCTCGCATCGCCCAACGACATCCGCTCCTGGTCCTACGGCGAGGTCAAAAAGCCCGAGACCATCAACTACCGCACCTACCGCCCCGAAAAGGATGGGCTTTTCTGCGAGCGCATCTTCGGGCCGGAGCGCGACTACGAGTGCGCCTGCGGCAAGTACAAGGGCACCAAGTACAAAGGGATCATCTGCGACCGCTGCGGCGTGAAGGTGACGCATTCCCGCGTCCGCCGCAAGCGCATGGGGCATATCAACCTCGCCGCCCCGATCGTGCATATATGGTTCTTCAAGGCGATGCCCAGCCGCCTGGGCAACCTGCTGGCGATGAAGACCACCGACCTTGAAAAGGTCATCTACTTCCAGGACTACGTCGTCGTCGATCCCGGCGACACCGAACTGAAGTTCAAGCAGGTGCTCACCGAAGACGAGCATCGACAGAACGTTGAGAAGTACGGCAACGCCTTCAAGGCCGTCATGGGCGCGGACGCCGCCCGCGAACTCATCGAGCGCACCGACCTCCACAAACTCGCCGCCGACCTGCGCGAGGAACTCAAGAACACCCGCAGCAAGCAGAAGACCAAGGACCTCGCTAAGCGCCTCAAGATCGTCGAGCAGATCCGCGGCTCCGAGAACGACCCGGCGTGGCTGGTGATGGACGTGATCCCCGTGATCCCGCCGGACCTGCGCCCGCTCGTCCTCCTGGAGTCCGGCAACTTCGCCACCAGCGACCTCAACGACCTGTACCGTCGCATCATCAACCGCAACAACCGCCTCAAGAAACTGATGGACCTCAACGCCCCCGAGGTCATCATCCGCAACGAGAAGCGCATGCTCCAGCAGGCGGTGGACGCGCTCTTTGATAACAACCGCTGCCGCCGCCCGGTGCTTGGTTCATCGAACCGCCCGCTCAAGTCCCTCACCGACATGATCAAGGGCAAGCAAGGCCGCTTCCGCGAGAACCTGCTGGGCAAGCGCGTCGATTACTCCGCGCGATCCGTCATCGTCGTCGGGCCGGAACTCAAACTCAACCAGTGCGGCCTCCCGAAGAAGATCGCTCTTGAACTCTACCAGCCCTTCATCATCCGCAAACTCAAAGAGCACGGCCTCGCCGACACGATCAAGTCCGCCAAGCGAATGCTCGAACGGCGCGACCCGGAAGTGTGGGACATCCTCGAAGAAGTGATCTATCAGCACCCGGTGCTGCTCAACCGCGCCCCGACCCTCCACCGAATGGGTATCCAGGCCTTCGAGCCGGTCCTCGTCGAAGGCAACGCTATCCGCATCCACCCGCTGGTCTGCGGCGGGTTCAACGCCGACTTCGACGGCGACCAGATGGCCGTCCACCTCCCCCTCTCCGTCGAGGCCCAGGCCGAGGCGCATGTGCTGATGCTCAGCACGCACAACATCTTCTCGCCCGCGAACGGCAAGCCGATCATCTCGCCCTCGCAGGACATCGTCATGGGCGTCTACTTCCTCACCACCAGCGCGCCCGGCGACGAGCGACCGCTCGAAAAACTCCGGCGCTTCAAGGACCGCGGCGAGGCGCTCATGGCCTACGACCACGGCAAGATCAGCATCCACGAGCGGATCGTCGTCCGTCTCCCCGAGTTCAAGATGTTTGTCGAGGGGCAGGGTGAACCGACCAAGCCCATGGCCGCGAACCATCGGCTGGTCACCACCGCCGGTCGGCTGCTCTTCTCCGAGATCCTCGATAAGGGCATGCCCTTCTACAACTGCGCCCTCGGTAAAAAGGGGTGTGCCCGCGTCATCGACGACACCTACATCTACTGTGGCCGCCCCAAGACCATCGACCTCCTGGACCGCATGAAGGAAGTCGGGTTCAAGAACGCGACCCTCGCGGGGCTTTCGTTCGGCATCACCGATCTCCGCATCCCAGATGCGAAGAAGGAACTCATCGCCGAGTCGCAGAAGAAAGTGGACCGTGTCGAGAAGAGTTACGAACGCGGTGCGATCACCGAGCGTGAACGGTACAACCAGTTGCTGGACATCTGGTCTCACTGCCGCGAAGAAGTGACTAAGCGGCTCATCGCAACGCTCAAGTCCGACCGGCGTGACAAGGACGGCAACGAACTCCCGACCGAGTCCAAAGAAGGGGCGATGTACCTGAACCCCGTGTACCTGATGTCCGACTCGGGTGCACGCGGTAACGTCTCGCAGATGATGCAGTTGGCCGGCATGCGCGGCCTCATGGCCAAGCCCAGCGGCGAGATCATCGAGACCCCCATCCGCGCCAACTTCCGTGAAGGGCTGCACATCCTCGAGTATTTCTCCTCGACCCACGGCGCGCGAAAGGGTCTGGCTGACACCGCCCTCAAGACCGCCGACTCGGGATACCTCACCCGCAAACTCTGCGATGTCGCCCAGTCCGTCATCATCAGCGAGTATGACTGCGGCTCGAAACGCGGCATCAAGAAGCGCGCCATCTACAAGGGTGAAAAGATCGACGTGCAGTTGCGCGATCAGATCATCGGTCGTGTCAGCCGCAACAACATCGTCAACCCCGTCACCGACGAGGTGATCGTCCACGAGAACGAGATGATCTCGGTCGAGGCCGCTTCCAAGATCGAGGAACTGGGGATCGACGAGGTCTTTGTCCGGTCCGCGCTCACCAGCGATTCCCGTACCGGGTGCAGCGTGCTGGACTACGGCATGGACATGTCCACCGGCAAACTCGTCGAGCCGGGGCTGGCGGTTGGCATTATCGCCGCTCAGTCCATCGGCGAACCCGGCACGCAACTCACGATGCGCACGTTCCACACCGGCGGCATCGGTTCGCGCGAGATCCTGGAGACCGAAGTTCGCGCGGGCAACGCTGGACGTATCGAACTGCGTGACTGCAATGAAGTACCGACAAAGGACGAAGAAGGGCACGATGTTCTCATCACCCTGAAACGCAACGGCGAGATTGCCATCCTCGATCCCAAGGGACGCGAACTCGAGAAGGCCAAGGTTCCCTACGGCTCGCACGTCCTGGTCAAGCCCGGCGAAGAAGTCAAACGCGGGCAGCAACTGGTGAAGTGGGATCCGCACCGTCTGCCGATTCTCGCCGAGAAGGACGGCAAGGTCCGGTACGTTGACATCGAGATCGGCGAAACGGTGCGTGAAGAAGACGCAGGCCAGGGGATGAAGGCGCTTGTCGTTGTCGAACACAAGGGCGAGAAGCATCCGCAGGTCGTCATCGAGGACGCTCAGGGGAACATCCTGGACTTCCACTACCTGCCTGCAAAGGCCCGTGTCGACGTTCCCGACGGCTCGGCGATCAAGGCCGGGCAGATGCTCGCGCGTCAGCCGCGATCGGCGGCGGGTTCGCAGGACATCGTCGGTGGTTTGCCCCGCGTCACGGAAATCTTCGAGGCACGCAAGCCCAAAGACCCGGCCGTCATGGCCGAGATCTCAGGGCGCGTCGAGATCCACTCCGACAAACGCAAGGGCAAGATGACGATCCGAATCATCTCCGATTCGGGGATCGAGAAGGACCATCACGTCCCGCAGGACCGTCACCTGCTCGTCCACACCGGCGATTACGTGCAGGCAGGCGATCCGCTCATCGAAGGCCCGCTCGTTCCGCACGACATCCTCCGCATCAAGGGCGAAGAGGCCCTTTGGACGTACATGCTCGACGAAGTCCAGAACGTCTATCGCGCCCAGGGCGTCGTCATCAACGACAAGCACATCGAGGTGATCCTCGCACAGATGCTCCGCAAGGTCCGCGTCGAAAGCCCCGGCGACACCGACCTCTTGCCGCACGATGTTGTCGATAAGTTCGACTTCCGCAAGAAGAACCTGCACATCGGCGACATGGTCCGCATCACCGAGTCGGGCGCGACCGACCTGCGCATCGACGAGATGGTGAGCAAGAGCGTGATCCGCGAGGCCAACGCCAAGGCGGAGGCCTCGGGCAAGGAAGGTGCTAAGGCCAAGCGGGCGCGCCCCGCCGCCGGACGTACTCTCCTGCTGGGGATAACAAAGGCCGCCCTCTCCAGTGACTCGTTCCTCTCGGGCGCGTCGTTCCAGGAGAGCACGAAGGTGCTCACCGAAGCCTCCCTCCGCGGCGCGACCGACGACCTGATCGGGCTGAAGGAAAACGTGCTGCTCGGGCACCTGATCCCCGCGGGCACCGGGTTCAAGGCGTATCAGGCGATCCGCGTCAAGCCCCTTGGGGAGCCGATCCCCGGGCTGAACGGCTCCGACGACGACATGCTTGCCGAGGCGGCGCGTGCCGCCGAGGCGCTCGGCGCCGACCGCAACACACCCCTCGGCGTGCCTCAGGTCGAGGTACCGACCGGTTCCCTCTCCTCCAGCGGTAAGTCCGGTCACTAAGCCCGGTTCGAGTTCGACGATCGTTTCATATTCTTGATCGCACCCACGCCCCTCGATTCACGAGGGGCGTTTTTCTTTGATGCCCCTTGCCGAAAGATGCCGACGGTGATTCCGAGCAATCATTCAGTAGGTTCGCATCGCTCCACGGCAGCGCGATTCAGCACCACAAACTACAGTCGATCTGGCCACTCCAAGGAGCCACCATGGGACACGCCCGCAGCGCCGAACTCAGCCCGACGAGCAACGCCTTGGGGCTTGCGGGGTTCATCACCTCGATCGTCGGCATCCTCTCCTGCGGCATCCTCTCGCCGATTGGTCTTATTCTGTCGTTCATCGGGCTGTTCAAACGCCCGCGCGGCTTCGCCATCGCCGGAACGATCATCGGCTTCATCGGGTCCATCGGGATCTTGATCGCCCTGCTTGTTGTTGGTGTGGTGGTGATTGCACTCGTCGGTGCCGCCATCGCCGCCGGTCCCGGCGGCTTCGAGATGCTCGGCGATTCGCTGGCGATCCACGAGCAGATCGAGCAGTACCAGCGTCAGAACGCCTCGTTGCCCGCGGACATCTCGCAGATCACCGGCGTCTCCGCCGACGAACTCAAGGACCACTGGGGGAACGCGTACATCTACAAGCCCGATTTGGTGAACAACTCGTATGACCTGATCTCGATCGGAGCGGACGGGAAGGAAGGGACAGACGACGACATCAAGTTTAATCGGGATGTCTGGTTCGGGGGGCCGAACCAGCCGTAAGACAGCCTGTACATCGGCTCGTGATCATGGCCCCACGAATGAATCGTCTTCTCGCTCAGGCTCTTCGGTCCCTTCGATCGGATCGGTCATAGCGGTACGCTGCATACGGGCTATTTCCGCTTCGATGTTGCGGGGGAGCCAGATGTTGTCCCCGCGCCCCTGCGGGAGGTTCGGGGTCGAAAGCCAGGTGCTCGAACCGTCGTTGAAGAGGACATTCTGCCCGCGTCCGTCGTGGTTGAGTGAGTTCTCGAAGGGGAGGATGACCTCGCGGCGGATCGCACGCCGAACGACCGGTGATGCGTCCGCGAGCACCACGACTCTGCTTCCCGACCCCCAGTTGGCCCGCCGATCCGCAAACTGGCATTGATAACTGTACGAGACTTCGCCGAGTGTGCGCCAATCGACCCAGTCGGAACCGGCCTTTGCCGGTGCTTCTGGGTTGCCGGCACAGGAAAGGCATTCGAGGTTCGATGTGTAGTTCGCGCGGGCGAGCGTGAAGAGGTTCGCCGAGTTTGATTGTTCTACCCGCCCCACGTTCCACCAAGGAGTTCCGGCTTTGGCGATCGACGCGATCGGGAGGCGAGATTGAAAATCCCCCGCATACGCACCGAACGCGACCCCCGCCGCGTGCATGTTTGACGCGCACGCCTGATCACGGTTGTACGCACGCACGCCCGTCGCCATCGGTGCGACGAGCATGACGCCGATAAACAGCAACGCGGCGGCGGACATCAAGTCCGCTGGCCGAAGCGCCCACCCGCGCCGCGCATCGCCTTCGAGTGTATCGGAACCGATCACTGAAAGGGTCAATCGGTCCTCGTGCTCGTCAACGGCACGCTGCACTCGGGACAGTGTGCGCGAAACAAGCGAGTTCGTAGCACCGACGGTGTCCAACGAACCGGCAACGGGGATATCGAGCAGGCCGAGCAAGTTGGCGACCCGCTTGGCGCGGTAGCGAAGCGACCCGGGGACGTGATCAATATCGAACCCCGACGCGACGAGTGCTTCGAGCGCGTCGTCGTCGTCGCCGGTGAGTGAAAGTTCGGCGGGCGTCGTCGGGGAGTGCCGTCGCGCCTGCGCGATCCGCGCCATGGTGAGATCGGTCAGGGTGGAATCGTTGCGGATATTCGTCGAGTGCCCACGGTCGAGCAGCGAGAGCAGGTTCGTGATGCCCTGGGCGATCGGGCGGTGCGTGGCGTCCACTTCATCGATCCGGAAATGCGCGTTTACGAGTGCTTGCAGCGCGGCGTCATCTTGCGGGTGCAGAGACTCAAACTGACTTGGATCATGGTCCATAAACTCGCCGTCCATTTGACCCGCGGTTCCCTGCGGCTTGTGTCTGCCGTCGTGCCGGGTGCTGGAGTTGTGCAGTGATTCGTGTGGACTCATACTGGCTTCTTCCCCTTCGTCGTCGCCTGCCATTTTTTGGCAAAGGCCGCTACCGCTGCGTGCAATCGGGACTTCACGGTTCCCAGAGGGATGTCGAGCGAATCAGCGATCTGGCTGTAACTCATTCGTTGAAAATACGCCAGCAGCAAAATCTCACGAAGCGACCAGGGAAGCGAATCAAGGGCCGACTGCACCAACTGCGCCTGTTCGTCGTCCTCCATCCGCCCGCTCGGGGGCGGGATATCGATTTCGAGCAGGTCGACAAAGGTGCGGCCACCTTGATCGGCTCCCCCTCCGCCCGATCCCCCGCCGCCCCTTCCGCCTCCCGAACCACCCCCATTGCTTATCGGCGCCGACAGGTCGAGTGCCCGCCGACGATTGTTCTTACGTAGCGCATCCCGTGCCTTGTTCGCGGCGATTGTAAAAAGCCACGGCTTTAGTCGCCGGTTGACGTCGAACCCGTCCGCGGACAGATGAACTTGGAGGAATGTTTCCTGAAATACATCCTCTGCGGTCGTTCGGCTGCCCGTGAGCCGAACTAAGAACCGCAAGAGATCGTCGTGATAACGTTGGATCAGGATCGGGAAGGACGCGGCGTCCCCGCTTCGGTACCCCTCGATGAGTTCTTCGTCGGTTCTCGTGTCCTGTTCGGCCATGATTGAGTTCGTAGGAGGAGTGTGCGGCGCGGGTTCGGTACCGGCCTCGATACACCGGGGTCCGCGTGAGAGATTCGTCCCCGAATCGCGCAGGAGGGTATGGTAACGTGCCGAAGCATATCGGGGCGGCCATCATATCGCGCACGACCCGTGTGTTGCTCGGATTCGTTGGGCGTTTCTCTGGGGCGCCGCCAAAAGACAAGCGGCCTGCGCGTGCGATGCACGGCAAGCCGCTTGGCGAGAGAGAGAGATTCACGGGGACGGTCGTGCCAACAATCCCCGTATCTCGCGCCCTCTCATTCACCCCACACGACCCCACCCAAACGATACCCCCCGAGGGCGTGGACCCATCGACACTACATACCGATAACGGTGTAACCCCTTCCGTTCCCGAGGGCCGCTGCGTTCATGGCACATACCGTGCGTCTTCGGGACCCGCCAAGGCTAATCAATCTCGGGCAGGCACTCCGAGCAAAGCGGATCCATACCAAGAACGGCAAGAGTGAACATCAAAAACGACCGCCGGGTTGCGGCGGTCGTGCGGAGAATCGCTGGGGGGCTACGCGGAGGGGGGATTGCATGCTCAGCGCAGGCCGGTCGAGAGTTGATCGACGATCCCGGGGAACTGCTTCTCTTCCTGCTCGGCGGTGATGAGAACGGTGGGCTTCAGAAGGATCAGCAGTGTCTGCTCTTCACGGGCCGAGACGCGGTTCGTGAAGAAGCGGTTCAGGATCGGGATCTTGGAGAGGACCGGGACGCCGGTTTCGATTTCCAGTTCGGTGATCAGGCGTTGCCCGCCGAGTAGCACGGTGCCTTCGTCCGGCACCGTGACGGTCGTGCGGACGCGGGTGACGGTGATCGTGGGCAACTGAATGAATGACTGGGTATCAGCGGAGTTCACGAGTTGCCCGCCGGCGACCGCGGTGACGGGCTGCTGTGCGAAGCCGTCGATCCGGCCGACACCGGCATCCACGTTCAACTGCACGTAGCGCCGATCCGATGAGATCACGCCTTCCATCAGCATCGTCACGCCTTCGGACGCAACCGCGACGGTCGGGTCGAACCCGACGGCGGAGTCGCCGACGACGGGCGTGAGGTCGGAAACGAACGCCTGCTGAGTGACGACGAAGATGTTGGCGATCTGACCGTTGGTGAAGGTAAGCCGGGGTGCCGTGAGTTGCACGGTTCGCTTGTCGGCCTGGGTGGCGGTGATGAGGAAGTCCACCTGGATATCGTCGAGGAACTGGCCGGAGATACCCAGCGCGGGGTTTGCACCGGAGACCTGCGTAGCGAAGTCGCCTTCGATGAGAGTGTTGGTGAGACCGAGCGTATCGGAAAGGAATCCGGTGGGGGAGAACCCGCGCGGGTTGACGACGTTGAAGGCGTTGGCCGTCTCACCGGGGTCGGTGTTGTCGCCGTCGCCGTTGAGGTCGATCGCGCCGCCGGCGGCCCGCTGCAAGCCGCGACGACCGCCCGGTGTGGCCGAACCGAAGTTGAAGAGGTCGCCCGCCTGGAACGAGCCGTCGTTTGTACGCGCGGCGCGGACCTGGTTGTTGTTGGAGTTGATGATCAGATCGATATCGAACCCGATCTGCTCGAACCAACTCTGGTTGACGAGCAGGAACTTGGTCTCGACGTTGATCTGCATCGAGCGCACTTCGCGGAGTTTGGAGAGCAGCCCGACGATCTCGCGGTGGTTCTTGGGGGTGTTGCGGATGATCAGCGAACTATTGAACTCTTGGATGGTGCCGACGTCGCCGCCGGTTTCGCGCCACCCGTCGGGATCGACGTTGGACGTGATGATCTCGCGGATCAAGCCGATCCGGTCGAGCCGGCGCTGTTCGAGTTCTTCGCGGTCCTGATCTTCTTCATCCTGATCGTCGTCGAATGGGCTTTGGCCACCGCCGCCGCCGCCCTGGCTTTGCTGCAGCAGGGATTGCAGGTCGATCTGCGGGACTTCGTCGTAGGTGCCCGGCTCGAAGAGCAGGTCGGAGATGTCGTACGGCACCAGCGTGGTGTTCTGGTTCAACGCCTGTTGTGACGCGACGCGGAGGATCCCGTCCTCGACGGCCCACCCGGCCTTGGAGTATTCGTCGGTCGTGATTTTTTGGATAATGCGGTCGAGTACGACCTTGGCCGAGGTTTCGCGGAGTTTGAGCGTCACCGGGGTGTCTTCCGTGATACCGATTTCCTGAAGGCTCGCCCAATCGGGGTCGATATCGATGCTCGTCAGTTGCTGCACAAACGTGAGGACGTCGGCGAGCCGCGAGTCGTCGAACGACGCCGGCATCCGGGTCGAATCAACCCGAGCGAGTGTTTCTCGGTTCTCGCGGGTATCGAAGAAGGCGGTGGATTCGCCCCGCTCGAAACTCTTCTTAGGCCATTCCAGCGGGTATTCCATGATCCCCTTGGGCGGGAGCATGTTCTCGGCGATATCCATGCGGAGTTCGCCGTTGCGCAGCCCCTTCTGGCGCTGGACTTCGTGGAACCGCTGGAAGAGCCGGTTGGCTTCCAGCGTGTCACGCAGCAGGCGGCCCGACGGGTTGAGCGGATCGAGGAACAGGACTTGGTCGATGACCTGCAAAGCCTCGCCGTACTTCATTTCCATTTGCAGGGCGCGAGCGCGGTCGATGCTCTCGTAGACCTTGCGGTCCTTTTCGGTCCGGCGGCGTTCTTCCGCGCTGGCGGCGGCCTGCGCCTGGTCTTTCGTGCGGGCGTCGCGCTCCGCCGCGTCGATCTCGCCGCGGCGCTTGTCGATATCCCGGTTCATGTCGTCGATCTGCGTGTTCAGGTCCGTGAACTGCTGCACGCTGAAGTACGGGCGGGCCTGCGCGACCGTCAAGCGGGTCTGCGCCATCAGGTCGGTGGCGCGCCGGGTTTCGCCCGCTTCCAGCGCCGACTTGGCCTGACCCATGTTGTTCTCAAACTCCGCTAGCACCCGCTGGATCAGGATGCTGATATCCGTCGTGGTCTGGCTCCCCAGCGGCTGCTGATTCATCCGCGACTGCGCTTCGGTCACTTTGCCGTCCACATACGACGCCTGTTCACCACTGAGGTACTGGCGGTACGAGCCGGCGGCGAGCCGGTACTTATCAAGCGCGAGGTTGTAGCGCCCTTCGGCCATCAACTTGTCCGCCTCGGCGATGAACGCGCCGGCCTGGGCCTTCATCGCGGTCTGGATCAAGTCGTCCTGCGCGGGTTGGGGGGGCTGGGAAGGCTGGGTTGAGGGGACCGGCTCGGGCTGAGCGGCGGGGGCTGGGTTCGATGGCGCGGGGGTCGCGGCGGGCTGTGCCTCGGGCTGTGGGGCGGCGACGATCTCGGTCGTGGGTGACGCCGGG
>JBGSIF010000084.1:0-10323 GCA_041742635.1 Phycisphaerales bacterium | reverse complement strand
ACGCTCCCGCCGCGAGCCACCACGCTCGCCCGGCACGCACGGGGATGGCACGGCGAAGATCCACACGCGACGCGGCCGCCTCGGCATCTTCTAGCACGACCAAACCAAACGGGTCGATATCCGGCTCGACATCCGGCCCGCTCGGCAGCCTCGGCGCCTTCGATGAACGACCCGAGCCGTCGAGCCAGACGCCCGAACCGAGCCGGTCGTTGAGTTTCAAAGCATGGTCAAGCCCAACGACCGCCGACAGTTGCGATCGCTGAGAGCGCAGGGCGATCAAAATGCCGGCGGCGGCTCCCAATGCGATCGGGGCGGACACAAGCACGGGCCAACCCAACCCAACCCCGATCACACGATCGAGCAACACCAGTGCGCACGCACCGATAGCCCCTACACCTACGCCGTACCCGGCACGGGTGATCATCGCACCGATCAAAATACGTCGCCGCGCACGGCTCGCGAGTAAGCGAAGTCGGCTCATACATAACTGTACGGTCGAAGTGCCGGGAGAGTTGAGCCAAACAACCGCCAACTCTGAGAATCGTCGCACATTCTCTGGGACATTCTTTGGGTGGTACATTCGACATGTCACAACGGCCCACGGCGCGGTCCGTTGCCACATACCTTTAAGTGTGGAGATTACTCGGGGCATCGTCGCCGCGGTCGCGCTGGGGAGCAACATGGGGGATCGCCATGCGCACATTGCGCGGGCACTGGTCGCGCTTGCGGGAGTCCCCAAGTCGCGTTTCGTGGTTCGTTCAAGCATGATCGAAACGGCGCCGATGCCGATCGAACCAGCCGCGGTTTCCGCGCCGGCAGGGGCGATGACCACCGCGTCGTTGGGCGGGCCGTACTTGAACGCGGTCGCGCTGCTCAAAACGACGCTCGACCCTCGTGCCATGTTGGAGACGTTGCTCCAGATCGAGCGCACGCTTGGCCGCGTGCGCGAGCCGGGGCACCGCGCAGGCCCGCGCACCATCGACCTGGACCTCTTGCTGCACGGTTCCACCGAGATGAAATCCCCTGATCTGACCCTGCCCCATCCGAGGTTGCACCTCCGGGCCTTCGTACTCATTCCGCTCGCACAGATCGCCCCCGAGATGATTGTGCCGGGACGAGGTCGAACCGTGCGAGAACTCCGCGACGGCTTAGGCACTCCGACGAGGGGGAACTCATGAACAACTTCTGTCTGTGCTTCGTGTCGCCCGATCCAAGCCGGTTCCGTCGCAACCTATTTGGGCTTGTGCTGCTGGTCGTCGGGATGCTTTCGTCCCCTGGGCGGGCGGCTTTGGACCCGGTGGACCTCGATGTCGCCCTGCTCGCGCTACATGACGCGTATACATCGGGACAGACGCAAGAAACCATCGAAGTCACCGTACGGCGTGGTCTGTCATCGTGGCGAGAATCCTTCACTATCCGGATCGATCCCGGCAGCGGGAGCAAGCGTCCGCCCGCGTGCAGGGTCGAACTCGACCAACTCGCCGTATATTGGGCACGAGGGCAGGCGCCCGATAGTTCGATCCCGCTGGCGGTTGGTCGATTGCTCGCCGTTCACGAGCGGGACGCCGAACTGTTCTACGCCAAGCCCGTTGACGGGATGCTGGGAGTGATGAAACTCGCCGAGGCTCTGCTCCCGGTCCCGGCGCCTCAGTTGGCGATCGCGCTCGGCGACGAAGCCGGCGCGAACGCCGGGAGGACCATGCGGTGGCTGACCCCGTATTCACCCAGCGTGACTTGGACGGACGCCGCGAAGGAACCACGCCGTGCGCCGGGTGATATCGTCATCAGTGGGATATGTGATCCGCACTCGTCCCCCGCGCCGGGCGAGCCTGCAATCGGAGTCGGGAAAGCGTCAATGACCATCGACGAAGAAAGCGGGCGGCTCAAACGCCTGTTCCTCGAAATCGACGGCGGTGCCATCGAGTTGGAACTCCGAGTCCGAACCGAAAAGCACCTTGACCGTGCCGAGTGGGGCATAGCGACGGTCGGGCGGCGCGAAGTGCCGTCGCTCGCACAACTCGGCCCGCGCAAGGGCGATGCCACTGCGGCGGTGTCTTTTCCGGATATCGTTATGCAGGACGCCAAGGGGCGAGTGTGGGTGACGGCGGAAGCGTTTTCAACCGAGCCACCAGCGGCCGATCGCCCCGCGCCGGCCTTACTCGCGCTGCTCTTCGTGCGAGAGTCGTTCAGCGCGCCGAGCAGTGGCTCGGTGCTGGATCCTGCCAAGGACTCTACCGCGCGTGCAGAGCCACCAGCGTTCGAGAACGCACACGCCCGCCAGACGATCGAACTGATCAACACGCTGAATCAGGAGCGGGAGAATGCAAGGCCGCGGCAGCCGCCGATTGCTCTTCAAGTCGTGTTGGTAGTTGATCAACCCGACGATCAATCCCGTCACAAGATCGAGCGTGGGATGCGTGAATGGGGTAGTACGGCGGTGTGGTGTTCATCGCCGTCGGCGAGCATCGATCGCTTCGCGCCAGACGCGCGCGCCGCGGTGGTTGTGATCAAACGAGATCGAACGCTCTGCGGCATGGTTCCACTACCGTTGCCGCCGCGCGACCCGCCCTTGACGGACACGCTCGCCGACCTGCTCCGGCGTGTCGTCGCGTGTGTGAAACCAGACACCCCGCCCGCGCTTCCCGCCGATGCGTCCAAACCGTGATTGGACCGGCGAGATCGATTCCGCCCGCACGCCGAACGTTCCGTTGAGCAAACGCGCGCACCGTTCAACCCATACCGATCCGACCTTTGACCCGGCACGCTTGATGAATATCCCGACGAATATCGACCTCAAGAAAGACCGCGGGCTTACAATCGAGTGGAGCGACGGTGCCTCCTCGTACTACTCCATCGCGTACCTGCGCCGCATGTCTCCCTCGGCGGAACAGCGTGAACTCCGAAAGCAGATGGAAACCAATCCTTTGACCGTGCTGCCTTCGCGTGCCGCCGCCGCGGGCTCGGGTATTGCCGCGGTTGATGCTGAACTCGTCGGGAACTACGCCCTTCGTATCGAGTTCAGCGATGGCCATCGCACCGGCTTGTATACATGGGACTACCTCCGCCGGATCGACCCGGCGGCGCAGCCCGGTACGATCGAAGATGCCGACGATCGTCGCAACTCAACTCAAAGTCGGGCTTGAGATCCACATCCAACTCGCAACGCGGTGCAAGATGTTCTCCCGCGCGCCAAGCCCGGCGGCACGCGAGTTCGAGCACGCCGCCCCCAACACGCTCGTCGATCCCACCGTGCTGGGCTTACCCGGCGCGCTGCCTGTGATCAACGGTCGCGCGATCGAACTGTCCATGCAGGTCGGGCTTGCGCTGGGCTGTTCCATCGCCCCCGTCACACGCTGGGACCGCAAGAGTTATTTCTACCCGGACATGCCCAAGAACTATCAGATCTCGCAGTATCAGTTGCCGCTTTGCTTTGATGGTTCGGTCGAACTGCCCAGTATCGCGCACGATGCTAACGGCAACCCCGAGTTCGATGTTCAGCGACCGGTCAAAAAAATCGGCATCATCCGCGCCCACCTCGAAGAAGACGCGGGAAAACTCTTGCACGAAATTCCCGGCGGCGGCCGTACCGATGCGTCGTTCATCGACCTCAACCGTGCAGGCACCGCGCTGCTTGAAGTGGTTACGCAGCCCGATTTTTCGTCGGCGGACGAGGTGGTCATGTTCGCCCACCTCCTGCGTGGGCTGTGCCGATTCCTGCGCGTGACCCAGGGGGTCATGCAGCGCGGGCACATCCGTTTCGAGCCGAACATCAACCTGGTATTGACCCTTGATGACGGAAGGCTGATCTACACCCCGATCGTGGAAGTCAAGAACTTGAACTCGTTCAAAGCGCTGCGTGGTGCGATCGAGTTCGAGCACGCCCAGCAGCCTCATCGCTGGTTGCAGACGGGGATCGAGTTCGGCCCAGGATCCAAAGCCACGCGCGGTTGGGAAGAAGTTTCCGCTTCTCCCCACGGCGGACGCACCGTACTCCAACGAGAAAAGGAAGACGCCCACGACTACCGCTATTTTCCCGACCCCGACTTGCTCCCCGTTCGGGTCGAGCAGGCCTGGATCGAGTCGGTTCGCGCGAGCATCCCCGAGTTGCCGCTCGCTCGCGTGCGCCGGTATCAGCACCACGCCGGCCTGACGCCCAAGGAAGCCGCGGCTCTGGTTGACGAACGCGCCGTCTGCGACTTGTACGAAGCGGCGGTCGACGAAGCAGTGCGACTGGGTGTACCGGCAGAACGAGCCGGGAAGCAGGCGGCCAACTTCATCCTGCAATCCGGGGCGAAGCGGGCGAACGGACAGACACTCGCTCGGCGCGACGGCCAGAACGACGCGAGCGACGACTTGGACGTGGTACTGGTCAGTGATCTCGGCGTCTCCGCCCAGCAGATCGCGCAAATCGTGAAGTTGAAAGAGGACGGCCAGGTCGGTTCCAACCAAGCCGATCAACTCTTCGGGCTGCTGTGCGAACCTGTGAATCGAGGTATCGATGCAGGGACTCTCGCATTGAGGCATGGGCTGTTGCTTGTGCGTGATGCCGCCGCATTGGCACGATGGTGCGAACAAGCGATTGCCGAGCAGCCCAAGGCGGCCCAGGATGTGCGGGCCGGGAAGTCCGCAGCGATCGGCAGGCTGGTGGGCGCCGCGATGAAAGCCAGCGCGGGCCAAGGGGACGCGGCCCAGATCCGCGAACAACTCGAAAAAATGCTCTAGAGTTGATGGGGTGCCAACGTACCGCCCGGATCGACATGTGCGGTTGATCGTGTATGCTATGGAACCGAGATACTTTGGTTCGTCGACGCTGGCACTGGCGCAAGCGCGTGCCGGACTCAGGAGGTATTCGTGATGCAGTGCGGATGTGTGAACCTGGTCATCGCAGCCAGTATGGTGTGCTGCGTCTGTGCTCACTCGCCGGCTCAGACGAGCCGATCCACCGCAACACAACCGCTCGGCACGCAAGGCACCGCGGGGGCCACGCTTTCGCCCCTCGATAGGGTCGCCGCGTATACCCCGCGCGGCGAGCCGGAAGTTCTTTGTGCCGAGACGTCTTGCCAAAGCGTGGAGTATCCGCGGATTGTCGGCACGGGCCTGACCAGTTGTGGCACGGGGCACGCCAATCTCAATCGTGTCGCCGATCATTTCCGCACAGACTCCTCCGGTGGTACGCTGTCTTCCGTCTGCTGGTGGGGCACGTACACCGGCATCGCGTGCGGGGGTGCGGCACCGATCGACCGGTTCTTCATCACGATCTACTCCCGTGTCGCCGCTGGGCCGAGTACCGGCCTGCCCGACGTCAGCACGCCCGTTGCGACCTGGTCGCAAACCGGGGGGTCGCTCATCGCCTCGCGTCGATCCCTCTGTAACCCGAGCGGCACACTGGCAACGTGGGAATACACCGCGGCCCTTACCTCTCCGGTCGCGCTCAACCCAAACACCTGCTACTTCATCGAGATCCGCAACACCACCGACGGCACCACGAACTGGTCATGGTCTCGGGCCGCCTTCGCCACCGACGGCTTCGCGTTTCAGGACACTACGTCGAACGGGTATTCACTCCCCGAACTGGTGAATGTACCGCTGCCGCCCACGCTTACCGGCGACCGTGCATTTTGCATGAACATCCCGCTCGATCTGTCCAACCCCGGAACCGGCGCGTGCCTGCCCGACGTGGATGCGCCGGTCAACGACGATTGCCTCGGCGCAAGCCTACTGGCGATTAATGGACCTTCGATGGTGGGCAGCACCATACTCGCTACAAGCGATTTCGCGCTGCCGTGCGGCGATGCACGCGAAAACCAAGGGCCTGGGGTATGGTTCCGCGTCATTGGCGATGGCACGACCCTTGTTGCCTCCACTTGTTTGCCGGCAACCTCGCCAACATTCAATACCAAACTCAGTGTGTACTGCGGCGACTCGTGCGCCGAACTGTGGTGCATCGCCGGAAACGATGATGCCGACTTCTGTCCAGCCAACCCGGCGGCGGCTTCGGTTGCGTGGTGTGCCGAGTTCGGGCGCGAGTATTTCATCCTCCTGCACGGGCTGGAAGGGGCGAGCGGGGTCTACGAGATCGCGGTGACGAGCGACGCCACGCCGTGTTCGCCTTCGCCGTGCCTCCCGTGCGAGGTGTTCGCGCCGCCCGGCGCGATCGAAGAACCCGAAGCGTGCGGCTCCGACTTCAACGGCGGCTGCACAGCGGGTATCCCCCCGTACCCGTTTATGACGCCCATAGCGTGCGGCCAATCCGTTCACGCGACCGCTTGGGCATCTGCGGGCACCCGCGATTCGGACTGGTTCCTGCTTTCGCTCGATCAAACTCAGCAGGTGACCGTCACGATGCAATCAGAGTTCCCCGGCGTGTCTTTCATCATGCGGTACGCCGACCTATCTCTCTGTGCCGGCCAAACATTTCTCGGTGGTGTAACAGACCAGAACTCGTGCGAAACCGGCTCGAACACCACAGTTCTCACCGGCCCGGGCGAGTATGTCATCTTTGCCGCGGTGGGTTCTACGGGCGGCGGGGGGACATTCGACGGGATCCCCTGCGATGGGGTGAACAACGACTATGTGCTTTCGATCGATTGCACGCCGCCCTGTCCCGGCATCTTCATTCCTCCCGAAGCCGTTCCGGAAACAGAGATTTGTTCCGGCGACACGGACGGGGGATGCGAAACCGACCCGCCCGCACCCGCCGCGTTCGCGTCAATCCCCGCTGTGGGGGTTGTGCTTCACGGGACTTCGTTCGCAGCTGCGGGCTTGCGCGACACCGATTGGTTTCGTGGCACCGCGCCTCCAGACGGGGGCATCGGCGCGACGATTACCTCCGAGTTCCCCGCCACGCTGCTGCTGCTGGATATTTCGCTACTTCCTTTCGGAAGGTGCAATACGATCACGGTACTCGCGTCGGCGTTTGCCAACAGTTGCGATACCGCCAGCGTATTTACGAGCGTTGCGCCCGGCTCGACGTATTACATCTTCGTAGCCCCGGGCACCGCGGGGGGCGCGATCTTCGATGGGCTGGCGTGCGATCAGAACTATGTGTTGTCGGTCATCGGCGACCCTGCCGCGTGCCCGTGCGACTGGAACCAGACCGGCACGCTAGACTCACAGGATTTCTTCGATTTCATCACCGATTTCTTTGCCGGCAACGCCGATATCAACAACGACTTCATCACCAACAGCCAGGACTTTTTCGACTTTATCGGCTGTCTCTTCAATCCACCGGCGGGTTGCTGAGCCGGTTTTCATTCGCACGCATTAGTGTGCTTGGATCACCTCGATCTGGAGACCGACGATGTGCCCGAATGCGTCGTCGATCGGCGAGAGCGAACCGGCATCGTCGAGTGAGGTGTGCAGCAGGGCAATATGCGTCGCGTCACTCGCCGATGCCTCGGACAGCGTGGCGTCAAGGTCGATCCATCGGTGCCCACCGCGCTCGTCGGTCGATTCGATCAATGCTTGCGCCCACATGTGGTAGACGAAGACGCCGGTGTGCGAGCCGAAGAGATCCGCGTACACGAGTCCGACCACAACGCGCGACGGTATGCCCCCCGCGCGGAGCATCCCTGCGAGCAGCACCGCGTGCTCGGTGCAGTCCCCGGCCTTCGAGCGAGCGACTTCTGTTGCCGACGCCACACCGACGCTGAGTGTGCGAGTGGTCATAAACCCGTGAACGAAGCGGCGCATCGCTTCGGCTTGTTCAATGTTGGGGCGTTGACCGACGCCGTTGACCGCTCGGCGGGACAACTTCATCACATCAAGATCCGAGGAATCGATCAGCATCGATGGCTCGGCGTAGCGAGGATCGTTGATGTCTTCTTCCGGTGCCGCGGCGGGATTGCCGGTTTCAACCACAACTCGGATGGTCCCGTCATTGGCTCGCTCCGTGGTCTGTGCCCCGGTTGTGGGGAAGACTCCCGGCGGGAGTGAGCCCGCCCGAGGCCTGAGCAGGTACCTCGCACTTGTGGTGTCTCGCGCGGATTCAATCGGCTTGTCTGGTCGAACGATCATGGCGCCAGAAGCGTCCGGTGGTTCGAACGGAGCCTGGGCCGTTTCGTGGTCGGAGAGTTGCAACCGAAGCCCGAGTCCGCCGAGCGTGGTATCGGAGCGCACCACCACGCCCCGCTCGTCAACGAGCATGGTGCTTTCGACTGGCGCGGCGTGCGTCGATCTTGCTTTTGTTACAGCAACTTCAAAGCACTTCAAGGGTTTTCCGCCGACGTGCATCGGCACCTCGCCGCGTACTCGTAGTGTCATAAGTACCGGGAGCGGTGATCGATCAATCTCCGGCGTGCGGAGGGTGATGTCCGTGGCTCCTGCGCCGAGGCGCTGTTCGATGTATTTCGTTGCGGCAGCGGGAGTCAACCAAGGTACTTCGCGGCGCGATACGAGCGGGAGCGACTCGCGCTTCGGCTCGCGTCCAAGCCCCAGAGTGGTCGTGACGTCCACGCTGGTTGCGGCAAAGACGCACTCCAGGGTGATGGGAGTTGCGCCGAGAGACTGTGTGAGGCGCATGGAGATCGGGGTGCCGGCCTCGGATTCCACGCATGTGGAGTCGGTGGTGAGTTCCAGCACGTCCTGATCTCGCCTGAGCCGGACGTGCTGGGTGGAACGTGTTGTAATGACCTTGTCGTGTGTCTGCTGCGTCGTATGGACCCAGCCTGCGGGCCGACCTTGCAGTTCCAGCGTGTACCAGCGATCGAAGTCGCCCGTGGCCGAAGCCATTGCTCCCCCAATGAAACCGAGGATCACCACGGCGAGTGCGATGATCGCACTCGCCATGTGGTGGGGCGTCCAGATCGCCCGATGATGCGCCCGCGTTTTCGTACACTGAGTTCCCATTTGCCGATCGCCTCGTTTTGAGTGTCTGCGCTGATCATGTATCGGTTTGGTGTGGTCGAGTGTGCGTGCCGGATGCAATGATTATGTCAATCGTTCGTCGTTCTGGATCCACTTTTCCATATCCAGGTCGTCGGGGTTGACGCGTCCCGGCCATGCTTTCATCGCCGCTCGCATGATGGGGTCCGGCGGTGTGGTCGTACCAGGCCCGGCACTGGGTGCTGCGGGAATATCGTTGCTGGGTGCTGGCGTGGACGCCGGCGGCGAGGTCGCTCCTGATGGGCGGGGCTTGGGTTTGTGCTGTGATGAATCATGTTCAGTGATCTCCCCGTTTGGTCGAACGCGAGCGGCCTCGCCGGATGGGTTCGATCCATTCGCCCCCAACTCCGCGAGCATCGCGTCCCATTCTGCCTGAGTAGGCCCGGTCGCGCCGAACCCGAACTCCGCGAGCCACTCCTCTACCGTATAGCGGTCCAAGGGCGTTTTGCGCGCGAAACCCGGTCGATCATCGGCTCCGGCGCGTGGTCGGGGCTGGTGTCCGCCACCGCCGGTATTGGTTGAACGCTTCCAGTCATCGACCAAGTGTTGAAGGAAGTCTTCGCTCAGGATGGCGCGTGCCCGGGCGCGCCGTGCGGAGGCGCGGACGGCACGATCACTACTGACGACGATCGGTTTTCCATAGGCACCGCTGCCGACCGAACCGTAGTGATTCCCGCGCCCGCCGCCGCGGATCATGATGTCGATCACGGTGTCGGCTTCCATCCCTTTGCCGGCATAAACAACGGCGACGGTACCGCGGCGTCCGGTTCGACCGCTGTGATGACTCCGATCGCCCGCGGGACGAATGATCCCTGATCCGCCGGTTTGACGGTATTGATCGATCCCACGGCTGGACGCACCGCCCCCGGTGCCATCGCAGACCAGAATGATTTCAAGCCGGGCGTAGCGACCGGCGAGGGAGAGTTTGGCGAGTTCGGGCACGTCCATCCCGGCCAGGTCGGGCGGGAGCACGCCGGTCGTGTGGAGCACGTTGTAGACGTCGATCAGGAGCATGGATCAAGAAGATCGTAGGTAGAATCAAGGAACAAGCGGCACTTGATCCCATCCCATCTCGATGCTTTACTTGCACCCCACCTTTGTTCCGAAGGTCGCGCTGACCGTTCGGACTTTGTTGGATGTTCGCGGCGAACACGTTTGCTTTACATCGATCGAATAACGAGGTACGAAATGGCGATTCGGATCAAGGCTCGCGGCGGCGAATCGACGGAACAAATGCTCCGTCGGTTCAAGAAACTCTGCGAAAAAGAAGGTTTGGTGAAGGATATCAAGCGGCGCGAGTTCTACGAGAAGCCCTCGGAACGTCAGCGTCGTGATAGCCGCAAGTCCGTCGCCCGCCGCGTGCGCGAGGCCGGCGGTGGTCTGCCCATCGGCCCACGCGAAGCCGGTAGCGGCGGCGGTGGTCGTGGCTGTAGCGGCGGC
>JBGSIF010000083.1:0-12508 GCA_041742635.1 Phycisphaerales bacterium | reverse complement strand
GGCCGCGCCGGGCGGCACCATCCACGCGACCGCCAGCCCGATCAAGATCCCGGCGATCGTCGTGAGTGCCCAGCACTTCGGTCCATGAAAGCCGTGAGTTGAGCCGATGCCGTGGGACATGATTACCTTTCGTTCACCGCCGAGCGGCGCTCATGGTGGCCCGGCACTCCGTGCCGGTCTTCATCGGGCGGCTGGGAGGCCAAGCCGCCTTCTTTGATGCATATGGATCTTACTAACTACTCACGCACAAGAAACTAGCAAGACGGGAAGAAAGACTGTAGAGGCAGGCGGGACGCCTGCCCCACGAGTTCTTCGAGATGCTCGTTGCCCGTTTCGGACTTACGAGCTCGATCCCGCGCGAACACGCTCCCGCCGCAACCAAATCCTGACTCCCACCAACCACACCACGCACGCCAGCGTGATCCCCGTCACATTCGCGGCCCAATCGTCCCACCCCGCCGTGCGATAGATCCCCGGCAACTCTTGCGTGAGTTCATCGATGCCCGCATACGCCGCCGCAATGAACCAGACGATCACTGCCCCACGCCTCGGGCTGTTCGCCTTGACCAGTCCGCTGATCAGCAGCGCCATCGCCCACGCGCCGAAGACCACGATGTGGATGATCAGATCCGGTCGCTCGACATACGGGCTGTCGATCTGAAGTTTCGGCCAGTGCGTCGCAACCGCCACCGCCACGGCGTACACCACAAACCCGCTGATCCGCACCCATCGCGGCAACCTCATGGCGCCGCCCGCTCCGACGTAATCGCCAGCGGTCGAACCACCGTTTCGAGCGCCGCCGCCGCCCGCTTGGCCATCAACCGATCCCACTCCTCCACGATTTTCCGCGAGAGTTCCAGATAGTCCATCGCCCCCGGGCACGCCGGGTCATAATCGAAGATCGTCTGCCCGAAACTCGGGCACTCGGCGAGTTTGATGTTCCGCCGTATCGCCGGTCGGTACACCCGGGCCGACCGCCACGCCGGCGGTTCCTGCCCCGGCGGCACGGGCGCCTCGCGCGCCGCCTCGAAGAACCCATCCAAATCCGCGACGACTTCTTTCGTGTGCGTCGTGTTTGCATCGTGCATGCACAGAATCACCCCAGTCACCGCAAGTTTCGGGTTTGCCGATCGCCCCACGAGCGACACCGTCTCGAGCAACTTACTCACGCCTTGCAGCGCGAGGAAGTGCGCCTGCATCGGTATGAACACCTCGCGCGCGGCGCACAACCCGTTGAGCGTCAACAACCCTAGTGAAGGCGGACAATCCAGCAAAATCACATCGAACCCATTCCCTCCCCCACCCGCGTCTTCCGACGTCGGAAACCCACGCGCGTTCATCGCCCGCAGCGCGCCGGCCAGCCGCGTGAGCCGATCCGGCTCCCCCGCCAGTTCCGTCTCCGCCGCCGCCAGGTCCGTCTCCGCCGGCATCAGCCACAGGTTCTCGCGCACCTTCGCAATGCACGTCTCCGCCGGTATCGATGGATCCAGCAACAGGTCATACACCGTGCGCTCCGGCGCGCTCTCCGTGCCCGCACTCACACCCAAGTGCAGCGTCGCGTGCCCCTGCGGGTCCAGGTCGATCACCAGCACCCGGCGCCCCAGCCGTGCGATCCCCGCGGCCAGGTTCACCGTCGTGGTCGTCTTCCCGACGCCCCCCTTCTGGTTCATCAGCGCAATCGTGCGAACAACTTTGGGACTCGGCTCGGGCATGTCGGAGTATATCGGGCGCGGGTTGCTTTAACGCATACCGATACCATCGGTGTGCCCGCGTCCGAGAACCACACAACCCCACGCACTCTTGCGCGTCTTTCCGCGCCCCCGCTGACAAACAGTCGCCCCGTGCCTTCCTGCCGTCTTGTCCACCACTCATTACACTCCCGCATTGTGCCGATACAACCATCAGCGGTCATCGCTTACCGCGCATCGACCCCAGCGGCGACGACGACCGCCCTGACCCAAGGAGATTGCCCGATGCCGCCCCCGGCTGACAAATACCGGCTGACCGGAAAAATCCTCGTCGTCGACGACGTCGAAGAGAATCGCACCCTCATGGAGTACTACCTCAAACGCTCCGGGGCGCAGGTCACCCTCGCCGAGGACGGTAAAGTCGCGCTCGACAGCCTCAAGGGTGCCCACGGATATTCCCTCGTTCTCATGGACATGCAGATGCCCGAGATCGACGGTTACACCGCCGTGCGAAGCCTGCGAGATCAAGGATTCCTCACCCCCATTATCGCCGTCACCGCCCACACCCTCACCGGCGACCGCGAAAAATGCCTCCTCGCCGGTTGCGACGAATATGTCGCCAAACCCATTAACCCCGACATCCTCCTCGAAAAATGCCAGACCCTCCAACTCCGCGCCCGCGCCGCGTGATCCTCGCCATCGCCTCGCTCACCGCTTCGCGTCTTTCACCGGAACCAGTAGCACCGGACACGGCGACTGTTCCAGCACACACTTCCCGATCGACCCGAAGATCATCCGTTTGAGCATCCCGTCGGCGTGCGTCCCCATTGTGATCAGGTCGATCGAGTGCGACTGTGCGTGCCGCAACAACGCCTCCACGATCCCCCCCACATACACGAACGCTTTGACCTGCTCGCGCACCTCACACAGCACTTCGCTGGTGAACGCCGCGAGTTCTCGCTCGCTCCGTGCGATCAGTTCCGCCGCCGATGGGCCGGCGATCGGGAACGCCGCGCTCTCTCCCATCAATCCCGCTCCGGGATCGAGTACCAACTGCGTATGCGGCACCACATGCACCAGGTGAACCTCCGAGGCAAACTCTCGCGCCAACGGGATCGTGTTCGTACTCGCACGCTTCGAGAGTGTCGAGAACGCCGTGGGTAGCATGATTCGGTTGTACGGTTCCATCGGTGGCTCCGGGTGATGTCCGTTCAGAACATCGCGTTGATGAACAAACCTTAGCCTGCGCGACTCCACGCGTCGGATTCTCTGCCCGCCGGGCCAGAATACTCTCTCTCGCTTCGACTCACCTATGCACCCCGAAACCGACACCATCACCCTTCAAACCCTGACCGGCCCGTACGCCGGTTCCTTTGTCGTCGCACCCGATCACCCCGCCACCATCGGTCGTTCCGCCAGTTCCGACATCTGTCTCCTCCACGAAGGCGTCTCCCGCCGACACGCCACCATCGTCCGCCGTCTCAGCGGCTGGTACGTGCTCGACCACGGTTCCATCCGCGGCACCTACCTCAACGGCGTCAAACTCGAACCCGCCAAGCCCGCCGACCTCGCCCCCGGCGACCTCCTCGGCGTCGGCCCATGGACCTTCCGCGTCATCGCCGGTCATCACACCGGCACCCACGCTACCACCTACTCCGGTGCAGGCACCGCCGCCACCATTGACGATTCCGCCAGCCGCAATCTCCGTGTCGAGCGCGTCGGCGCGGGCGACCTGCGCAATACCGCCGACCGTCGCCTTCGCCTCCTCACCGAGTGCATCGCCAAACTCGACGCCGCACGCGATATCAACACCCTCGCACTCGCCGCCCTGCAATCCGCCCTCAGCGGCAGCGGATACGCTCGCGGCGCGGTCCTCAAACGCATCAACACCTCCGTCGCCGGCGACATCGAAGTCGTCGCCTCCATGCGCCTGCACCCAGACGACACCTCCGAGTTCACTTTCAGCGGCTCGCTCGTCTCTCAGGCCGCCGCCGGCGTCGTCGCCATCCTCACCGCAGAGGACACCGCCCCGCGAGACTACGGCCAGAGCGTCGCCGAACTCAGCATCCACTCCGCCCTCTGCGCCCCGATCTTCCTCGGCGAAGCCGTCGAGGGCTTCATCTACCTCGATGCTCGCGGACAAGAATCGTCCGTTCGACCCGACGCCACAGGCTTCTGCGAGGCCGTCGCTCGCTCCTACGGGCTTGCTTCCGCCAACCTCAAGCGCCTTGACCTCGAACGCCGACAGGCTTCCCTCCACGAACAACTCGCCGCCGCACGCGAAGCACAACAAGCCATCCTCCCCAAGCCCCACGGCGGCAACCGCTTCGCCACCTACGACATGGAAATGCGCGCCGGTCTCTTCGTCGCAGGCGACCTCTTCGATATCGTCCCCATCGACGACGACCGCATCGCTATCTTCCTCGGCGATGTCGCGGGGCACGGCGTCGCTTCCGCCCTCCTCATGGCCATGACCCAAGCCTGCCTCCACTCCCAGATCCAGTCCCGCGCCGCTCCCGCTCACACCATGTGCGAGGTCAACCGTTTCGTCGCCGAACGCGCGGGTGCCGGACGCTTCGTCTCCCTCTGGCTCGGCGTCATCCACTCCTCCGGCATGCTCACCTACGTCGATGCCGGGCACGGACACTGGATGCGCCTCTCCGCCGACGGCGACCGCACCGAACTCCCCCCCCGCGGATCCGGTATCCCCATCGGCATCGACCCCGACTTCCCGTATGAAGCCCAGTCCCTCAAACTCTCCCCGGGTGATCGCCTCCTGCTCTACAGCGACGGCATGATCGAACAGCGCAGCGAGGCCGGCGAAGAGTTCTCCGCCCGCCGGCTCGGCGATGTTGTCAAAGGTGCCCCAACCGTGCGCGAGGTCGTCCGCCGTGCATTCGATTCTCTCACCACCTTCGCCGGCTCCAGCACCCTCGCCGACGACGCCACCGTCGCCGCCATCGAGTTCCATCCGTCTACCCCAGCACGACCCGATTGAACCGCTTCGCACCCTCGGCGATCACTGCCGGTGTCAGTGTCGAGAACGACAGACGCACATACCCCGAGAACGATTTTCCGAACGCCGACCCAGGCACCACCGCGATCCCCGCCGTCAGCAGCCGCTCCACCGTACTTGACTCATGCGCCGCCAGTGCCGCCTCGCTCAGTCCGGGGGGCGCCAGGTTGATAAAGCAATAGAACGCTCCTTCCGGCGCGTGCGCCCCAAGCCGCGGATCCAGGTTATCCGCCAGCGCAGCCGCCCTCGCACGCATCTCCGCTCGATACCCCGTCATCCACTCTGGCAGCCCGGGATGCTCCAGCGCCTTTGCGCACGCATACTGGATCGGCGTCGGTACGCCTGCCGTCTGCGAGTACTCCCCACGCGTGAAGTAATCCGTCAAATCCGTGCGCCTGCTAGCGATGTACCCGATCCGGAACCCAGTCGCCGCCATCCCCTTCGAGAACGTGTTGATCACCACCACGTTCTGGTACCGCTCGTCCGACAGCGGCGTGTAATGCTCCCCCATGAACGCCAAGTCCTTGTACGCATCATCGCACACCAGCAGCACGCCGTACTTCGCGCACAGCCCGCACACCCGCTCGATATCCGCCCGCGAGAACACCCGCCCCGTCGGATTGTGTGGGCTATTGAAATAGAACGTGTCCACCAGCGGCAGCGTCGCCTCCAGCGCGGCAAAATCAATCGACCAACCCAGTTCCGCCCGCAGCGGCACCTGCAAGAACGTCGTTTCCGTGTACGGAAAAATATTGTCGAACATGCAACTCCAGCACGGCGTGAACCCCGCGCACGTCCGCCCCCGCATGAACGCGAACACCAGTTCCAGCCCCTCCTGCCCCCCGGCCACCGCCACGATGTTCTCCTGCCCCAGCCCCGTGATACCGCGATGCTCAAGGTCCTTCAGCACCGCCGATTTGAAGAACCCCTCGCCGCCTGCCTTGGGATACTTGGTGAGTCCTTTTTCCACCGCCTCGCGCAGCGCATCGCCCATGAACGCGGGCACCGGGTACCCCACTTCGCCACGCTGAAAATAAATAAACGGCGTGCCCGTGCGCTTCTCAAACTCCGGCGCCACAACGCGCGCCCGTTCGCTGACCTGCACGATCTTGGACAGACCGATATTGGCAAAACTGGGGTGAATCTTCATGATGCGTCGTGCCTCTGCTTGAGAGATGCCGTGCGGGTTGCCCGCTCGGGCCACAGCATATGCACCCATCGACTTCCCCGCGCTCATTCATCGATGAATCACTTCCATCGGCTGCAAACGCTCTCCCCACCGCCCCGCTTCTTCCGGCTTGCCCCACCCTTCGTACAGCCGCTTCAACCGTACGATCCCTTTCTGCGTCCGCGTGTGTTTCGCTCCGAACGATCGTTCCAGCACGCCGTGCGACCCAACCAGTTCTCGTTCTGCTTCCTCATACCGTTTCAAGTCCGTCAGACAGTCCCCATAGTTGTTGCGAAAGATCGCCACATAGTAATGATCCGCCGGCAGCGACTGCGCGCACAGCCCCAGCAACTCCTCGTACAACGTACTCGCTTCCGCATACCGCCCGCGCGCTTGGTACAGCATCGCCAGGTTATTCATCGGCGACCACGTCTCGGGATCCTTCCCCCCCGACGCACGCCGGCGTATTTCCACGATCTTTGAGTACATCGCTATCGCATCTTCCCCCTTCCCCTGCTCTTCATACAAATACGCGATACTGCTCATCGTCACCAGCGTCTTGGAGTGTTCCGCTCCGAGCGTTTTCACATACCCGTCATACGCCGCCCGCAGCAACGGCTCGGCCTCCTCTTTCCGCCCCATCCCAAGGTACGTCACCCCCAAGTTCGACATCGCCGTTACCGTCCCAGGATGCTCCTCACCCAATATCTTCCGACGGATCGTCAGTGTCTTCTCGAACAACGCCAGTGCCTCGTCGTTCTTCCCCAGTTTTTGCAGCGTCGCGCCCAAGTTGTTCATCGTGTACGTCGTCTGCGGGTGTTCTTCCCCATGCAGTTCGATCCGCAGTTTCAGCACATCGCGCAGGTACTTCTCGGCGTCGGGTAGTTTGCCGTGATCCTTCAGCGACGTCCCGTAGTTGTGCATGATCGATACCAGTGCCGCGTGCCGCCCACCCACTGTTGCCAGCCCGATCCGGATGCACTCCTTCATCAACCGGTCCGCTTCCTCGTACCGCCCCGTCTCTTGCAGCACCCGCGCCAGTTCGCCCATCGCTAGAGCCGTATCCGCGTGCTCGTGCCCTCGCGTCCGCTCGCACAGCGCGACCGCCTCACGCGATAGTTTCTCCGCGTCTTCAAACTTCGCCCCGTCGGCGTACACCACCGACAAGTTCCGCATCGTCTCGATCGTCTCATCGTGCTCTTCTCCCAGTGTCCGTCGCAACAGTACCAACGCGGCCGCGTGATGCTCCTCTGCCTTGCCCACCTGCCCGATCGACCGGTACGTCGTCGCCAGCGTGTTACGGATCGTCGCTTCCACCCGCGGTTTCCCTACGAACGCCGTTCCAACCTTCTTCGACGCCTCATCCAGCACCTCTCGCACCGACACCTCGCGCCCCATAGCGTTCTCAGGATCGATCGAGAGGAACATGTCCCGCAAATACTCGTTCATCGCTTTGGCGTTGTCGCGTTCCACCTGCGCCGCGTCGCGCGCTTCGACCGCGGCGTCCCATCCACGCGTCGCCCGTGCTGCCTGCCAACTCGTCGCGCCTATCCCCGCGAACAGCAGCAGCACCGCCGCGCCCACACCCACCACAAACCCCGTGTTCCGCCTCGCAAACTTGATCAGTTTGTACGTCGTGCTCGGCGGCCGCGCCATGATCGGCTCGTCCCGCAAAAATCGTCCGATGTCCCCCGCCAGTTCCGCAGCCGATTGGTACCGCCGTTCCTTGTCCCGCTCCATCGCTTTCCCGACGATCGTCTGCAAATCCCCGCGGTATAGCCGATCCACCGTCCCCAGCGGCATCGGCTCGTTGTGCTCGATCGTCCGTACCGCATCCGCGATCGTCTTCCCCTCCACCTCGTGCGGCAGCCGCCCCGATAGCAACTCGTACAGCACGACCCCCAATGTGTACACATCGCTCCGCGTATCCAGATCGTGCGGATTCCCCGCGAGTTGCTCCGGACTCATGTAGGCCAGCGTCCCGATCAGTTGCCCCGCACCGGTCTGCATCGTCGCCGACGCCACGTCCGCGTCCGTCGCTCGCGCGATCCCGAAGTCCAACACCTTCGCCTCTCCCGATTCCGTCACCAAGATGTTCGCCGGCTTGAGGTCTCGATGGATCACCCCCTTCGTGTGTGCGTGCTGCACCGCGTCACAAACCTTGTTGAACAGTTCCAACCGCGACCGCACGTCCAAGTGCCGACGCTCGCAATAGACCGTCAACGCCTCGCCCTGCACATATTCCATCGCAAAGAACGGCTGCGAACCCCCGTCCGTGCTCGCCGTGCCCGCCTCATGTATCTGCGCTATCCCGGGGTGCTGCAGCCGCGCCAAGATCTCCGACTCGTGCTCGAACCGCCGCAGCAGTGTCGGCGACAGAAACCCGCTCCGCACGACCTTCAATGCCACCGTCCGGCGCGGCCGCTCTTGCTCTGCAAGATACACCATCCCCATCCCGCCCTCACCCAGCAAACCCGTGATCCGATAGTTTGCGATCCGGCTCGGCAATCCCCCGTTCCGCCACGATCCTCCGCGACCGTTCTCCGCGCCTCGCCCCCGCGCCGCCCCTGATTCATCATCGATCCGCTGCACATTCGTTCGTTCCAGCCCCCCCGCGCCGCCGAGCGTTGCCGACTCCTGCGCGTTCAGTATTCCTTCGGCTCGCCGACGCAGTTCGGCATCCCCCTCGCACTCCTCTTCGAGATACCGTGCCCGCAAACTCCCCGACAGCGCCGCCGCGCCTCGAACGATGTCCGTCAATCTCTTTGGCCAATCGGGTGCCATGGGTTCGCTCACCGATCCGGCGTGCGGCGTCCGAGCCGATCGCTCGACACGCCTCACGCTCATTCTCAACTCAGGTCCGAAAATCAGCCCGACGCCCACGCCATCCGCGGCCATGGGCCATACCTCTAACCTGCCACGGCACCGTGCGCATGTCGAGTCTTCATGCAATATCTTGTGTTCGCAAGGTCCGCGTGTGCCGTGTGGCGAAGCCGGGCAACTTGGCCCAACACTTCAAGACATGGCGCCACAACCCACGCAGCCTCTGCTTGGCGCACCGGGGCACGAAACACCCGGTTCGGTCCTAGCCACCGCCCCCCATCCCGCGCCTCGCTCAGCACCGGCGGGAGATGACACCCGGCCACCATTACTTTGGACCACACCCCACGGCCCCCATCCTCGTCCCTTCCTTCATCACGCCGCTAGGATGCCCCCTATGTCCAACCCGAACGATCCATCCGCCCAGCCGCCTTCTTCCCAGCCCCCCCAAAGCACGCCCAAGTTTGACCCCGCCGCCGGGCACATGCTCCGCCCTCGCCTCCGACCCGTTCGCGCCTTCCCCATGCAGGCCCAAGGCCCCGACGGCTCACCCCAGACCGTCCTGGGCCTTGCCGACCTCCGACAAATTTCCGAGAAGGCTGTCTTCTTCGCGCCCGCCGCTCAAGTCCTCCTCCCGCTCATGGACGGCTCGCGCGGGCTGGACGACATCGTCGCTCAGGTCGGCCGCGGCCTCACCCGCGAAGCCCTCGAGTCCATCGTCGCTCAACTCGACGACGCCTGCCTGCTCGACGGCCCAACCTTCGACGCCCTCCACGCCAAGGTCAAAAAAGACTTCGACAGCCTCGATGTCCTTCCCCCGGCCAGTTCGTGGGCATTCACTCAATCCGCCGTCGGACAGTTCCTCCAACGCCAACCCACCGACGACGAAGTCCTCGAACAAGGCCCCAAACGCGTCGCCGAGATCTTCGACGCCTGGATGGCCAAAGCACTCGAAGAAGTCCCCAGCCCCAGCGTCGATGCCCTCCCCAAGGCCATTATCGTCCCTCACCTCGATTACCCACGCGGCTGGATCAACTACGCCGGCGCTTACGGCCGCCTCCGCGTCTGCGAACGCCCCGACCGCGTCATCATCCTCGGCACCAACCACTTCGGCGTCAGCACCGGCGTCTGCGCGTGCAACAAAGGCTACGAAACTCCCCTCGGCGTCTGCGATGTCGATCCCGATGTCCTCGCCGCCCTCCGTTCTTCCCTCGGCGAGTCCCTCTTCGCCACCCGTTTCGACCACGAACACGAGCATTCCATCGAACTCCAAGTCCCCTGGATCCAGCACATCTTCGGCAAGGACGACGCCGGCCGCTTCCCCAAGGTCTTCGGCGCGCTCATCCACGACCCCACCGTCAACAACGGCGAGTCCTACGACGGCAACGGCATCGGCCTCCAACCCTTCGTCGATGCCCTCAAGCAAACTCTTGCTCGCCTCCCCGGTAAATCCCTCATCATCAGTTCCGCCGACCTCAGCCACGCCGGCCCTGCTTTCGGTGACGAACAAACCCTCGCCGGCGATGATGAACCCGCCACCGCCGCTCGCAACAAAGTCCTCATGCACGACCAGGAAATGGTCAACCTCATCCTCCAGAACAAGCCCGCCGAACTCGTCGCCTCCATGGCTTGGCAGCAGAACCCCACCCGCTGGTGTTCCATCGGAAATATCGTCGCCACCCTCCTCATCGCCGACCCCGACACCATCGAACTCTTCAACTTCGCCGCCTCCCTCGATCAGCAAGGCACCACCATGGTCAGCAGCATCTCGGCCATGCTGAACTAAACTCTCCCTCTCACCACTCTTTGCACGCCGACGATGATCGCAGTCCGCGAAGCGGTTCGTCGCGCTTCTTGAACCCACCCTTGCCATTCACCGCAACAGCAACTCAAACTTCGTCTCATCCGATCATCTTCTCGATCTCGTCCACCGCCTCGCGTGCCGCGACGTGTTCCTTGAATCGTTCGCACACCTTGGCAAGTTCCCGCCGCTGGTCCTCCGCGTACCCCGGCTGTCGCAGCAAGCGGATCACCTCCACTGCCAAGTCTTCCCCATCCCCGAAGTGTGGGATGAACTCCTGCAATATCTTCTTCCCCGCGATCAAGTTCGGCAGCGTGAAGTACCGCGTCGATACCAGCCACCGCCCCAGCAACTGGTAGAACAACCATTTCGGCCTATACACCGCCACCATCGGCTTGTGCTGTTTGGCGATCTGGAGCGTCACCGTCCCGCTCACCACCAGGGCACAATCGCACCACCGCACCACTCCATCCGTGTCCCCCGACACCACTTCCAGCCCCGCCGGCCACCCCCCCAGTTGTGCCGCTCGTTCTCGTAGCGACACCGCGACGGCCGGCTTCGTCGCCGCCACCACCCCGCGCGTGTTCGGAAAATCACGCCGCAACCGATTAAACGCGTCCAGCAAGATCGGGAAGCACAGCGACAACTCGCTCGGACGCGAACCGGGCATGAGCGCCACCTTCACCACCGCCGCCGCCGTGCCCGTCGGTGCGTGCATCGCTCCGTTGGTTTTCCCCTGTGTACCGCGCGCGATGGACGCAAACCCCGCGTCGATCTGCGCCGCCCGTAGATCAAGCCCAGCCGTGTCTACAGGATGATCGAACAGTGGATGCCCGACGAACCGCGCCGAGACCCCGCGCGACATGAACCAATCTTCCTCGAACGGCAGCACGCACAGCACCCTGTCCGACAGACGCCGCAACTTCTTCACCCGCCACGACCCCCACGCCCACATCTGCGGCGCAACCAGGTGCATCACCCGTATCCCGCGCCTCTTCGTGATCTTACAGATCGGGAAGTTCGCCGCCGGCGAGTCCACCGGCACATGCAGTCCAATCAACCCCTTGCCCCCGCTGCTTCCCACCCCCCCCCCCCCACCGCTACCGCTCGTCCCCGGCTTCCCGGTCGTGTCCAACCACCGCGCTACTCGCGCGTTAATCCGTTGATGCTCCACGATCTTCCCGATCCCCGGCACACCCATTACCGCGTCGTCCCCCGTCCGCTCGATCACGACCGCTCCCGCCGCCGCCATCTTCGGCCCGCCCCACGCATAGATCGGGATCTCCGGCCGCCTCGATCGCAACTCCGCGATCACCGCCGACGCATGATCATCCCCGCTCGGCTCGAACGCCGTGAACAACACTCCGTTTGCTCCACTCATCGGCCCATGACCCACCTGCCGAGCCACCTCGTTCGCTCGCACCACCTTGTCATCCGCTCCTTCCGTCATCCGCGCCCAGCATAGGCATCCACCACTACTCTTTCATACTGACACCACAAACCTTGGTGTTCACACCTCGTCACCGGCACACATGACCGCTCAAGAAAAAAAGCCGGGCGTGCGCCCGGCTTTCTCAAACCCATTCTTTCTTGCTTCACATTCACACTCGCTCAGCCACCCCCGCCCGTCCCCGGCGGCGGCGGAGGCGGTACATCATCCGGTGGCCGACCTCCTCTTCCACCCGCCCCTCCATCCGGCGGCACATCTGGTATCACCACCTTCGGTCGCAACGCTTCGTCCCCACGCTTCGCCGACGAATCCAACCGCCGGAACGACCCGCTCACTCGATCCACGTCCGGCGACCGCACCGCTATCTTCCCATCGCTGTCCTGCAAGAACACATGGTTCTCCAGTTTCGGCTTGCCCGACGCAATGTCGTACAACACCGGCGTCGCCGCTACCTCCAGCAATATCGCATCGTGAGACACCGCTTCTTGCTTATACAACACTTCCGCTTGCTCGCCGCCCACTTCGGGCTGACCAGGCGCCGCTGGCTGACCCGCCGCCGCGCCCC
>JBGSIF010000082.1:0-5712 GCA_041742635.1 Phycisphaerales bacterium | reverse complement strand
GTTTCGCCCGCGGCGCGTGCCAAGGCACCGGGGGGGGGGGGGTCGGGGGGGGGCAAGCCCGAGCGGCGGGTGCTGGCCCATTTTCACGAGTGGATGGGCGGGCTGGCGATCCCGATGATCCGGCGTGATCGACTGCCCCTCGCGGCGGTGTTCACGACACACGCCACGCTACTCGGGCGATACACCGCGTCGAACGACGAGTGGTTCTACGACCACCTGCCGTTCATCGACCACAACGCCGAGGCGACGAAGTACAACGTCCGCACGCAGCACGGGATCGAGCGGGCCTGTGCGCACGGGGCCGATGTGTTCACCACTGTTTCGCAGATCACTGGTGAGGAATGCACGCACCTGCTGGGGCGCTCGCCGGACCTGGTGTTGCCCAACGGGCTGAACATCGAGCGGTACAACGTGGGGCACGAGTTCCAGACGCTGCACGCGAAGTACAAGGAGCGGATCCACGAGTTCGTGATGGGGCATTTTTTCCCGAGTTACAGTTTCGATCTGGATAAGACGTTCTATTTTTTCACGAGCGGGCGGTACGAGCCGCGGAACAAAGGGTTCGACCTGTGCATCGAGGCGCTCGCGCGGCTGAACGCGCACCTGAAAGCCGCGAACCTCGGGGTGACGGTGGTGTTCTTCATCGTGTCGCAGCGTGCGACGCGGTCGCTGCACCCACGGGCGCTGCAAAGCCGGGGGGTGCTGGGCGAACTGCGGCAGGTGTGCCAGAACATCACGGATGAACTGGGTGAGAAACTGTTCCGCAAAGCGGCCGCGGGCGAGAAGGTGAACCTCGATCAACTTGTCGAAGAATACTGGCGGCTGCGGTATCGGCGCACGCAGCACGCGATGCGGACGGACCAACTGCCGATGGTGGTGACGCACCTGGTGGAGAACGAAGCCGAGGATCCGGTGCTGAACCAGATCCGCAATACATGGCTGTTCAATCGCCCGGACGATCCGGTGAAGATCGTGTACCACCCGGAGTTTATTTCGCCGGTGAATCCCTTGTGGGGGATCGAGTACGAGCAGTTCGTGCGGGGGTGCCACATGGGGATTTTCCCGAGCGCGTACGAGCCGTGGGGGTACACGCCGCTGGAGTGCGTGGCGATGGGTGTGCCGGCGATATCGAGCGACCTGGCGGGGTTCGGGCGGTACGTGGCCGAGACGATGCCGGACCACGACTCATGGGGGCTGCGGGTGCTGCGCCGGCGCGGGCGTTCGTACCACGACGCGGCGGGGGAACTCGCGTCGTTGCTGCTAGATTTTTGCAAGTTGGAACGGCGGCAGCGGATCGGGCTGCGGAATGAGGTCGAGCGCCGATCGTGGGAGTTCGATTGGCGGTCGTTGGCGCGGGCGTACGACTGGGCGCATGACCTTGCGATGGTGCGTGCGGCGTGCGGGCTTGAACCCAACCCGTAGTGCCGAACTGCTGTGGAGAGCGGTTCCACCAGATGATCCCGCGGGAAGTGAGTACGACAATGCCAGATAGTGGTGGAGCAGGTTTCCAACCTGCTCAAATCACCGAGTTCGAGCAGGTTGGAAACCTGCTCCACCGATGAAATGGCGCTGCAAAATTAGCAACCGGCGAAGAAAGCCGCGAGGAAGTCGAAGAAATCTTGTGAGTTGGTCGCACCGTCGTGATTGAAATCCGCCTCGGGCAACTGCCCGAAGAACGCGCCGAGGAAGTCGAAGAAGTCCTGGGAGTTCGCCGAGCCGTCGTGGTTGAAGTCGGCGTCGCAGTCGCCCGGCACGTCGAACGAGATCGAAGCGAGAGGCCCATCGACAAGGCCATCGTTCGGGGTGACTTCGCACGAGAGCAGGTCGCCGGCGGCGAACGTGCCGGTCGGGATGGCATCGCCCAGCCCCGCCGACGTGATGATGCGCACGGCGGCCCCGTTCACGCGCCACACGTAGCGGTAGCGCACGATGTCGTAGTCGGGGTCGTCGTAGAGCAGTGAAGTTTGCACGCGGCAGAAGACGACGCCGTCCGGCGTGGGTGCGGGCGGATCGAAGATGACTTGAACGGGTGCGGGCGGGCGGTTGAACTCCGGGGTGCGTGCCGGGCGGACTTCGATCGGCGCGTCGAAGAGTTGGCGCCCGTTGATTTCCATCTGCACGCGCCAGGTGCCGGTGATGGTGTGCATCTCGTCGATCCACCAGTTGAACCAGTACCACGCCCGGCCGTAGAAGTCGGGGTTGTTGAAGGGATAGATGGGGGATTCCCAGGAGAGAGCGCCGTCGGGCCTGATCCAGCGGAAGCGGAAGGTGCTCATCGCGGGGAGGTAGTTGATGTTGGTCCAGATCCAGTGCCGATCGTCGCTGAGGGCGAGTTGCCCGGTGCGCGGGGAGGCGAACGGCCAGCCGGGCACGGTCGCCAGGTCGGTGAACGTGAAGCCCATATCGGAGAGGTAGGTATCGGAGGGGCGCGTGGGCTGGATGGCAAACCCGCTCGCGCCCGGTCGGCACGCGCCGGCGAAGGGTTCGTAGGTTTGGCCGTTGATCCTGGTTTCAAAGTGCAGGTGCGGGCCGCCGCTGTTGCCGGAGGAGGCGGTTTGCCCGAGTTGCTCGCCGGCGCGAACGACCTGCCCGAGTTGGGGGAGGACGCTGCCGTTTTTAAGATGGAAGTACCAGGTTTCGATCCCGCCGGCGTGCTGGAGGATGACGTAGTTCCCGGCTTCGCCGGTCCAGAAGGTGTGCATGTCGAAGTGCCCGTCGGCGCGGTCGATGACGATGCCGGGGAGGACCGAATAGACCGGGACGCCGATGACCTGCTCGCCGAAACTGCGAAGGTCGGCGTCGATCCCGCGGTGTCCATCGTAGGTGAGTGGGGAGCAGAGGTAGTCCGAGAACGCCGGGCCGGGGTCGAGGTCCACGAAGGTGTTGCAGCCGATCTCGGCGAAGAGGGTGCCGGCCTGGGGCCAGAACATGAATGGGCCGGTGCCTCGGCTACCTGCGGGGTCGAATGTGAGCGAACGGGTGTTGCGTTCGATGCGATGCTCGATCATGTGGCGTGCGTGGGGGGCGATGCAATCGCCGACGTGTGAAGTGATGGGTCCGCCGCCGCCAAGCCCGCCGAAGTTGGTGGTTGGTTGTGCGAGGAGGGTGGCGTGCGGGCACGATATCCCCAGAAGTGCCGCCGACACCGACGCGAGGATGGAACGAATCAGCATGACGTACCTCCGAGACGCTCAGGGCGTCAATGGATGTAGTCTACTGATATTGAGATAGGATGCAAGAAGAATGATGCCCGATCAGACGTATTAGGGATGTCTTTGCAATCCCGCGTTGACGAACATGTTCTTGATCGTGTGGTACAAAGTGGGATTCGTGCATGGTCGAGAAACGAGCACGACGGACGTTGCAGAGAGAATGCTCACACGCCGAGTTTTTTGGCGACGAAACTGACCAGGGTATCGACGGTGAAGACCTGGGCTACCTTGGCGATCTGCGGGTCGGCCTCGAACTTGGTGAAGTTGACGTGTGGCAGACGTGCTTTGAGCGCGGTCAGCCCCTCGGCGGTGACTTTCCCATCGCGGACGAACTTGGGATCCTGCATCACGTTTTCGGGGAAGAGTTCGCCTTGGGCGATCTTGAAACCGAACGCCTGCTCGAGTTTGAAGACGATCGCCAAGAAATCGATCGACTCGGCCCCAAGGTCTTTGACAAGGGAAGAGTCGGAGGAGACTTCGTCCTCATCGACCGCAAGTTCGTCCATCAGGATGTCGCGCACTTTGGTGAAAATCTCGTCGCGTGTCATTCGTGATTCCAAGTATCGTGCCCGCCCCCGATCCACCGCCCCCCCGACCCAATCATCACCGCTCGGGGAGTCAATGTCAGTTCGATTGCTCAACAATAGCCCGATCGTAGGTCGGATCGTGGTGCGGTGTACCCGTACGGAACACAACTTTTGCGACACCGATGCTCGGCGACGTCGCGCAGGGGTGTTGCGTCCGAGCGGTAGTTCGCAGCGGCGCAAGAACTGCGCGTGTCGGTATTGGTGTCTAAAACTTTCGGGTTTGGTGCTGTCGCGTCGATACCCACAAGCGATGCGCACCAAGCGAGCCACGGCTCAGGTCATCATGCCGCATGTGACGGGACGCGATGCCCAAGGCGTGGATCATTTCGCGGGGCTGGAGGCGGCACTTGCCCGTCGGGGTCTATCGTCCGACCGGATCTACCCCGGCCAACCCGTGCCCAGACTCGCCGGCGTGACAAGCGTCGTTGTGGTTCCCAATACCGAATCGAGCCTGTGCCGGTATCTGCTGCGCGAAGCCCGGCGGACCGGGGCGAGCAGCGTGTTGTTGATGGACGGGATCGTCGAGTGGCGCAACACCTTTATCAATCCCCGGAGCGGTGCTGGGTTTTTGCGGCCGGCACCGGTGGATCTCGTCGCGTGCGCGGGGGCGAGCGATGAGTTCATATTGCGAGCGATGGGGAACCACGCGCGAGCGACCGGCCTGCCCCGGCTCGCGCGGTTCAGCGACCTGTTCACGAGCGAAGTGTGCCAGCGGGCGCAACCCTCCGTCCGGCGCTCGATTCTGATCGCCACGGCCCGATCACCGGCGTTCACCCCCGGCGAGCGAGAATTCTTGCTGGAATCGCTCGCCATGCTCCGAGATGCCGCGGCGGGGTTGGGCATCCAACCTACGTGGCGGGTCGGAGGGGGCTTGGAAGCGGATCTTGGGGTGATGTGCGACACCCGGCCCTTGAATCAAGTGCTGGCCGATTGCGACGCCGTGCTTACGACGCCGTCTACATTGATGGTCGAGGCGATGCTGGCGGGCGTGCCGACAGGTTTGATTCATCCGCACGCTGTGCCGCTGTGGCAACCGGCTGCGTGGGTGTTTGCACCGGGGTACTCGGGGGCACCTGCGAACGGCGCGATGGATTGGGAGGGTGCGACCGGGTTGCCGAAGTCGGCGTGCGAAGCGCTGCGTGGACAGGCGGAGTCGGTCGCGTTGCAGTCCACATTTTACAACAAAGCGCGTGAGGTGCTGGATCGTCTGTTGGAGCCTTCCGCCGATGAACTCGCGCGCCAGCGCGACATGCTGAGCGTGCTGCACGTACCGGCAGGCGACGTACACGACCGGCTGTGCGACCTGATTCGTCAACAGATCGAAGCGCCGGTGCGGTTGGTGAACGGAGAAGAGATCGCCGCGTTAACGGAAACGCAAACGGTGGTGCCATCGGGCGCGAGCACGCCTCGCGTGGTGTTCATGGTCAAGTGTGATGACGTGGAGGTGGGGCGATCTCTTCGCGTGGCGCGAGCCTATGCCCAATCGCTCACATGGGCCCGCAGCGGGTTTGACGCGCGCGTGCTCGCGGTCGCGTCGGCGCTCGATCCGTGGCGTGCTGCCGATCGGGGCCTGCCGCGGGACGAGTTTGTTGAGGTGTGCGTGCTGGATCCGTTTGAAGACGCGGTCTCGAAGCAGCGGCGAGTGTCGAGGATGCTCGGGGCGATGCGTCCAACGGTCGTGATCGCCGCCGACAGAGACTTTTGCTACGCCGCGGCCACGCGTGCGCGCGACGCGGCGACCATCGAAGGGCGCTGCGTGGGGGTCATCGCGCTGGCGGCGGACGGGAACGAGCACGACCGCCTGTTGGCCGAGCATTACGATACATGGGACGGGGCGATCGCGGTGAACGACCAAGGCGCGGCGTGGCTGGGTCCGCTGGCTGCTCAGCGGAGCGTGCCGATGATTCGGTTGA
>JBGSIF010000081.1:0-3011 GCA_041742635.1 Phycisphaerales bacterium | reverse complement strand
TTCCTGCTCTCTCGCAGCATCGAGCGCACCGGCGGGGGCGTGTGGCAACTCGCCAAGCCCGAGATCCTCGCCGAACTCGACCGCCTGAACCCGCCGGACCCCGCGACGGGCCGCCGGCGCGTCACCATCAAGACCATCCAGTTCATCGACGACGACCCGACCGGGATCATGCAGGCGATCGGCGAAGCCCACGGGGGTGCCGCGGGCAACGAAACCGGCTACGCCGTGATCCGGCGGAGCGAAGACCTGGCCCCCCCACCCTGATACGGACGATCCCGCCGTCGCTCGCTTCACTCGCGCTGCATCACCACCGCGTCCTGTGGTTCATCCTCATAGTGAACGATCTCACGTACTTCCAGATACCGCGACCACACCCGGCGAATGTACGCCCCGCTGTGAAACACGTTGCACGGCGGGTGCGGCTGCTTCGTCATCGGGAACACAATCCGCTCGCCCGGCATCGGCTCGGCAAAGTGCGACGCGGGCGCGCCGAGCGAGGGGTCTTCGGCGTGGGCCTTCACCAGGCTGTGATAGACCGGCGCGCGGGTGTTCAGTCGCGCCCAGTTCGCGTCCGAGTGGATCGTCAGAAACGCGACGCCGCCTGGACGAAGCACGCGGCGGATCTCCGCGAGCCAGGCGGCCTCGAACGCATCGATGTGCGTGAATACGGAGAAGGCGTACACGAGCGAGAGGGTTCCATCAGCGATCGGGAAGCGCGGTAGGTACGTGCCCTGAATAGCCCGGATCCGTGGGTCCAGATGGTCCTGCACGAACGCGATGTGCCGCCGGTTGACATCGGTCGCCCACAACGCCGCGCCGGGAACGTGCGCCGAGAAGTGGCGGAGCGTGCGCCCGGACGCACACCCGAAGTCGAGGACCTCGTCGCCGCTCCCGAGTGTGATCCCGAACCCGGCGAGGGCGCTCGTGATGCGCAGGTAGTCCTTCAGCCCAATCAACCAGTAATCAAAGTGACGCTCCCCGCAGTACCCCTCGCGGTCGGCGGTCGAGGGGACCGGGTACCGATCCCGCGCGACGTACGCCTCGAGCGGCTCGGCGAGTTCATACCGGCCCAAGTCTTGCCACGACGGCGTGCGCGCGAGTTGGGGGGGGGGAGAGCAGATCAAACGGCGATATATTGTCAGGAAAACGAGCCAGTTCGTCGAGCGCGGCCATAGGTTCCTCCGCCCCCCCCCTTCCCCGGTGGGCACGAGGACCAGAGGATATCCGCGCGGCGGGGGCACGACGCCGGGGCCGATCATGCCCGGTATGACGATCGCCGCGCGGGAACGGCGAGTATGGGCGCGACGGCACGTCGCTACGGCACCTCCATACCCCGAACGGAGCGCACGCGGTGCGCGGCGAGCGAACGCGGAACCGGCGGCGAGCGGCGCAAGAGTGGTTTACCGAGGCCAAGAAATCATTTCTTGGGCCTCGGAAATCAGTTCTTGGGCCGTGGATATGGGTTCGTGTGGCCGATGCGTGGCTGTTCAAACGGGAGGAGACGATTCTTGCGCCGTGGCGAGTGCCGCGCGGGCTGCCCAACTCGCGGCGAGCAAGTTTTCACCGAGGACACCGGCCCGCCGAGGTTCGCCTCCGCCCCCCCCCGCCCCCACCCTCCTTACCTGTTCGCATTCCCGTGCCCGGCCTTCAAGGCCCCGCCGTCGAACAGGTCATCATAACAGTCTTCTCCATCTTCGTCCAAGGTATGTTTCGGTGTTCGTAGAGGCCACGCGGGACCGGCGCGAACGAGTACCGGACGGGATGCGGAATGCAAATACAGAGTATTTGATAACCTGTTCGACGGAAGGCTCCATCAAGCCGGACATGGGCCGGCGAACAGGTAAGGGGGCCGCGCGCCGCGAAGGTGGCGGGCCTGGTGGTACGATAATCCCCGCCTACCCAAACCCGGCCGAGGAATCCCATGCACCGCGACCTCATCATCGACATCGGAATGCACCGCGCCCTCGACACCGAGTTCTACCTCAAAAAAGGCTTCCGCGTCGTCGCGGTCGAGGCGAACCCGGAACTGGTGCATCAATGCACCGAGCGGCTGCGCTCGTGGATCGACGCCGGGAGGCTCACGATCCTCAACATCGGGATGCACTCCGAAGAAGGGGAGTTCGATTTCTACGTCAACCTCGAAAAGGACGACTGGAGTTCATTCGTCAGTTGGGTGGGCGCCCGCAAGAACACCGAGCACAAGGTCATCAAAGTCCGCTGCACGACGTTCGACACCGTCCTCCGCGAGCACGGCGTGCCGTATTACCTCAAGATCGATATCGAGCGGCACGACGCGCACGTCCTGCGTTCGCTGCTTGGCTGGGTGGGCGCGGGGGGGGGGAGAAACCGCCGTACATCTCGGTCGAGGCGCACGAGATCGGGTACGCGGCGTACCTGTACGCAATGGGGTATCGCACGTTCAAACTCGTGGACCAGAGCAAGTTGACCACGGTCAAGTGCCCGAACCCGCCGCTGGAAGGCACGTTCGTCGAGGCGTCGTTCAACGGGCACACCAGCGGACCGTTCGGGGAAGAATCCCCGGGTGCGTGGGGCACGCTCGAACAGGTGATGCACCAGTACCTGACGCAGATCCACACGCCGGGCGGCGAGGTGCTGTCGGGGCACAGTTGGTTCGATTTTCATGCCAAACTGGGATGAACCGACGGGAACGGTGAGGTTATCGGTTCGGGCCGCGGACCCGCGTGCATTGATCGTGTGATCGAGCGATTTGGCGCGATCCGTGCGGGCGCGTAGTGCGTAGCAATGCCACCTTCGGCACCCACCCAACGGACGACGGTGCGGGTGGTACCGCTTGCATTTCCGAACAGGCACCCGGCGAGCGAGAAAGAAAGTTGTTGTGTCGATCTTGTTCTCTTGGCTGAGGGCGCGACAATACCCGCGGGAGGTGGGGGGCGGGGGAGTGGGCATGTTCGGGGAGGCGCAAGGAGTCCGACGCATGACGGCGACGAAGACAACCGGCAATGGGCCTGTCAGCACCCCGGCGAGCGGCG
>JBGSIF010000080.1:0-5251 GCA_041742635.1 Phycisphaerales bacterium | reverse complement strand
GTCCAGCACGCAGATCTCGCTCCGCCGACTATGCACGTCAAGTCCTACCGTGAGCATGTGTTGCCTCCTGTGGGTCCGTGGGACGTTCCAACAACGATCCCGTCATCGTTCCCCAGGAGGCACACTCCATAGTTTCAGGCCGACTTCGGTGCCACGTTCAGTCCTCCGGCCAACTATCACGTTCAGACTTCCGGGCCACCCGCCACGTTCAGTCCTCCGACCAACTATCACGTTCAGACTTCCGGGCCACCTGCCCTGACAGTCAAGTCAGCGTGTGCGTGTTGACACAGCATCGCCACAACCACGGAAATCAGAATCACGATTGTCTTCATTGTCTGGATCTCCTGAACAGCGAGTGAACGATCACTCCCAACAGCGGGAGTGCTGACATTGGACTTGGTATGGTAGACGCAATACGAAAACCGGAGCCGCCGAAGTGAGGCCCACTGATTCCAATCCTGTCGAGCCGATCTGTAAAATCTGGGTCCGACCCGAACTGCTGACTTCCTTTCGCTAGACGATCCCGACGGCTCGACGACAAATCTTCCAGCCACTCATCCTCTCCCCCCGACGCATCAAGCAGGCCCCAGGGGCTTTGCACATTCGGATACGAACCGACATCGAGGAAGCGTGCGCCGGGGTCGCCGAAACGCAGTCCGGCACTGGTTTCGCCGCCGTTTTCGGGGTAGCCGATGATGAGCGGTTCGTTCCCGCCGTCGGGGTAGAGCCAGTACCCTTCCTGGCCGTCGCCGTACCGATCGGGATCATAATACATCCCCTTGATCCACTCATCGGCGGTGGGGATCCAATACCTTGCACTCGGGTTATGTGTGGCTTGGTCGTTAATAGTTCCGTCGGGGTTTGTTATGAATGTGGAAGTGTCGTAGACGCCGTTCTCGAACGCCGGTCGGTCGAGGCGTTTGTTATTTTCAAGCCAGTTGCAGTACCGCGCCGCCATGCGCCAACTAATATCCGCCGGCAGGTGCTCCGCACCACTTAGGATCCGGTACGACGCGGGTTGGTTCGGATCCAGCGTGTTCGGGACGATCCATTGGCTGGTGAAGGCGGGGTCCAGGCGCGAGCCTCCCCAGTAGGGGGCGTAGGCCTGCACGAACTCGAACCACTGCGTGACATCGACCTCGGTGCGCGCGAGGCGGTACTCGTAGTTGACCGCGCCGACGACGAACGCGGGCGTGCTGAACGGCGGGAAGAAGAGGGGCGCCTCCTCCTGCGTCGCCGAGCGGTTGCCGGGGGCACCGATGGTGCGGAACTCAAAGCCGTGGTCGGGGGGGAGAGGTTGGGCGAGGGCGGGGGCGGCGGTGCCAGTTACACACACGAACAGCCCGGCAAGGAAGCGAGCCGAGAACGACACGACCGCCGGCAGGCGGCGAGGCACACATAGCATGGGATGCTCCGAGCGAGAGAATAGAGAGCCTGAGAGAGGGTACTTACGCAGTTTACCACAGATTTGGATGAAGTACCACGATTCTGGCGGGTCGTTAGCAGTATCCCAGCACGACGGAGTACATGTGGGCAGGCATGGGCTATTTCTCGGGCACGGCGACGAGCGCGCTGGGGACTAACTTGGCTTCGCGCATGCCTGGGGTTTTGCCGGTGTAGCCCGCGCCGTTGTAGAGGTTGAGCGGGTGTCGGCGGCGGACGTCGCTGAGGCGTCGGGATTCGTTGGTGGGGCTGAGGGGGTTGAAATCGTCGGGGCCGAAGACGCCGACGGTGACCATGCTGCGGTGGGTGCCGTGGTAGTAGAAGGCGAGTTCGCCCTGACGGCGGAGGTCGGCGGCGGCCTGCTCGGCGGCGGCCTGGATGGTTGATTTTTCCTCGGCGGAGAGGTGGCGGACGTCTTCGCGGCCATAGAAGCCGACTTGAAGGGTATAGAGCGCGTCGTTGCCGAAGACGCGCTTGGCGGTGCGGAGGTCGAACTCACCCTTGACGCGGTTCCCGGCGTCGAGAGGTGGGGCGAGGTAGACGGAGGCGTATGGGGTTCCGCCCGCGATCTGGAGTGATTTGAGGCGTCGGAGTTCGGTTTGCGTAGCGGGGTCGTCTTCGCTGGCGAACGAGCCGTGGCAGATGACGTAGGCCGGCCCGCGTTCTTGGATGTACGCCTCGGGGAGGCGGCCTTCGGTTTGAACCTGGGTTAGGGTTTGACGTGCGGCGGCGGCGGCGCCATCGCCTTTGAAGAGGGCGAGGATGATCGTCCAGCCGCCGGGGGATGGAGAATCGGTAGGCGGAACGACTGGGTCGGCGTCGGTAGAGGGGCTGGAAGGTTGGTGGTCGGCGTTTGCCCAAGTGGGTTGGCCGCCGAAGAGAGAGTCGGAGGACGCGACGAGGTCTTGGAAGGCCGGGTCGATCTCGATACGGTTGGCGGCGGGGGACCGAACTGGTGAAGCGAGTGAAGAGTCGGCAGGTTCGCCGATCAATGGCCCGGTTCGGTCTGCGGGGGCGGCGGCGGTATCGAGCAAGCCGGCTCGGGCGAGTGCACGACGTTCGCGCCCGGTTTCCAAGTCCCAAGGTGAACCGGTGCCGCGTGCGTCGGGGGTGGTTGAGCGTGCGCGGGTGGGCGAGTCTGGGGTGAGGAGGGGGTTGGGACCGGCACTCGGTGGGAGGGGTTGGCTGCCGCCGAGGAGTGGGGCGGCGGGCGTGTTTGGAATGGTTCGAGTGGTGGTGGGGGCTGGGCGGTCGGAATCCCAGTCGCGTGCAGTAAGTTGCCGGCGGGCGAGTACCGGCCCCGGCTTGGGTGCGCTCGATGCGATGGCGCGGAGGTCGAGTTGACGACGGGCTTTGGAGTACTCGTCGGGGGTGAGGGTTGCCTCGCGGAGCGGCTCGACGCGGATGAGGTCGGTGCCGAAGATCTGCTTGGCCTGTTCGCGTAAATAGGAGGCGTCCGTGGCGGTGACGCCGGACGCGGCGGGTTGGTAGCCGGTGGTACTCGCACACCCCTGTACAAGGGATACGAAGGAGATGCAGAACGATGCCCGGAGAAGGAATCGGGGAGTGCGAGGCAGAGATGAAAATGGGCGGCTGGGCATGGGAGGCAGTATTCTGGCGGGCCGACGCGGAAACTCAACCGAAGCGTGGTGAGTACGCGGCATGATGCACTATTCGTGTGGGAAAGGTACGAGGGAGCAGGGCGTGGGAATTTGTCTGAAAAGACCTCCGGAAACCACCCGAACAAAACTTTTCCAAACCAGACAAGAAGTGGGACGCGCAATATTGACCGGTGGGCGAGAAATCTGGATCAGGTTGAAGAAATAATCGATGATGGGCGGCGGGGTCGGGTTGTGGTTATCGGCGATAACTCGTTTGCGTGTATGGACTTAACGCAAAAACGAAAAAACACGCAAACACTCAAGCGACGGCGTGGGAGTCGTCGATACAGAAGGTGTGAACGGTTGGCCGGGTCGTCCGAATAGAGAGGGACGAGGCCGACGAAGCAAGTAAGACTGTTTGCCACTGCGAAGGATTGCGGCGGCCCAAATGCGATGGATCGCGTCGTATACCAGCGACGCCCGACGGTATCACATGGATATTCGTCGGCGGGAGACCGAACCATGCTTCCCATCCAGAGCAGGCCGTGCGAATCATGCGGCGGAGAAGAGCGAGAAGTGCGCACGAGATCGGCGGTCAGAGCCGAGGGCGCGCGGCAAGCCAACGAGCGGGATCGAGCCTTGGCGGACTCGATTTCAGGATCGGAAGGCGAATCAGGGAGTTCAGCAGTGATCCACCGAACGCGGCGAATCAGCGATAGGGTCGAACTCTCGCGTGATCCCGCTGGGAGGTCGGTGGGAAGCGAGGTACGGCAGGACCTGGTAGCGAGGGTGCGGGCGCAGATCGCGGCGGGAGAGTATGACTCGCCGGCGAAGATCGAAGCCGCGGCGGATCGGTTGGCGCGGCATCTGGATTTGCTGGCATAAGGCGGCGGGGTTCGGCGGTGGTGGGGGTGTAGCCGAGAAGACGAAATGTGGTTCTCCGGGGCCGCGGCGGGTTAGACCCGCCGCGGTCTGATTTTTGGGGGGTTGAACGCGGACGTGGCTGAAGGGTGTCGTTCGCTCATCGGGTTGTGTAGGAATCTCGACGGAGCGTCGGCCACGTACCTATTCAACGCTCTATTAATTTGCTGAAGGTCGGTGTGCAAGGGCACATTTTGCGTGCATCCATCGGGCGGGACGCCCGGTCCACTGCGATGGCGTTGTGAAGAGATGAATGCGTTCAGCGAGTCGTCGATTGGACCCAGCGAGTGAGTGCTTGGATGCGATCATGAAGGCTGGAATCGGTGAGTCCGACGGCGGCCGAGGCGAGGCACCACGGGCGTGGTGGGAAGCGTCGTGCAGCGGGAGGAGGATCATTAGGCAGAGCGAGGGAATGTGGGAGCGTGGCCCAAGCGGCGAGGTCGATGACGCCGAGGTGTGGGGCGGTGAGGGTGCGGATCGGGGAGTTGTGGTGTCGGCGGATGTGGGACTTGAGGGGTGTGAGGAGGGAGGACAGGTCGCGGTCGAAGGCGTCGGGGTTGGTGGCGGGGTCGAGCGGGACAACGAGGGAGACGCCGTTGAGGGGGAAGGAATGCGAGGTAGCGGGGGTGGGGGGGCCGAGGAGGATGGCGTAGGGGCCGAGGCGGTGGAGGAGACGGTCGCGTGTCGATCGAGAGGAGCGAGCCCAGGCGTCGAAGTCGCGCTCGAAAGCGAGGCCTCGGCGGCGGTCGAGCAAGCCTGAGTAGAAGCCAGCGAGTGAATCGAGCGCGAGGGAGGCTCGCGTGGGGTTGATCCGGAAAACGGCTACGAAGGCGGCGCGGGGGGAGAGGGGATTTGTGGTTGGCGGCTGCGCGGGAACGTCGAAGAGAGGGCGGGGTGGTGGGAAGGGTAGTTGGTCGGCGGGCCAGTAGGGTTCGGAGATGGGGGCGTGGCCGATGGAGGTTGGGGGGAGGCTGCGGGCGGACCAGGTGGCGTCGATAACGACGAGGGGCGGGCCGAAGTAAGTTTGTGCGATCGGGGTCGGGGAGGCAGGGAACGCGGCGAGGTCGCTGATGGCGAGGGAAGTGCGGACATCGGGCGGGGGTATGACGCCGGCGTGGAGGATGAAGGAACGGGCGTTGGCGAGGGTTGTGCGGAGTTGGGTGCAGTCGAGGCCGAACTGAAAGAGGGGCACGGCGGCGGGGCGGAGTTGACGGATGTGCATGAGTTGAGCGGCGATGTCGGCGCGCGGCGCGGGGTGGGGCGTGGCGGGGGGGCTATCGCGGAGG
>JBGSIF010000079.1:0-11624 GCA_041742635.1 Phycisphaerales bacterium | reverse complement strand
GCGTTCGGTGTCGACGCGCGGCGGTGCCACGACGACATCACAGGCCCGGCACATGCTCAGCAGGGATTCGTCCCACTCCCGCATCGCCCAACGGCGTGCGTGTTCGCGGACGAAGCGTGCACCGCGCCGTGCGGATTGGGTGCCCGTTGGTACAAGCCCGCCGACGTCCAGCCCCGCGGCAAACAACAGTCCCAGGACGAACGCGAACCAGCGTGCATCGGCGCGAGAAGATGGATCGGCGAGAAGACCGATGGTGCTTGCGTTGTCGCCGATGCCCAGGTACCGGCGTGCGTGGAGGCGGAGTGCGGGGTTGACGGCGTGGGGCACGAGTGCGAAGTTCATTGGTGCGGTGCGGACATCGAACGCACCGGCCGCGCGCCAGGCGCGGGCCGCGGAATCGCCGCACGCGATGAGCGTGGCGTTGCCCATGTCGATCGGTACTCGGTTGTTCGCGGGCAGACCGGTATCGACGATGACCTCGATCGCATGGCGGCGTGACGCGCCGGCGCGATTCCAGCCGAGGGCGGTCTCGGCCCCCCACGCGCAGACGAGTGCGTCTGAAGGGATGACGGCGGCGAGGTCGTTGATCCAGCCGGAGCGACCGTGCCGGCGCAGAGTGGGGGGCGCGATGCGGGCGGCGACATGGACGCCCAGTTGGGCGGCGCGAGAGGCATCGTCTGCATCGCCGATGAGCACGACTGGGGCGGGATGCTCGGCGTGCTCGACGGAGTGAGCTTCGGCGTGCTGGAGAAGTGAGCCTAAGGAACGAAGGGATGCCTCCCCCGCGGCGCGCGGGGATACGAGGTGGCAGATTGGCCGGATCGGCGTGCTCGGGTGCTCATTGGTCAATCCGGCCATCCGGGGTTCGCGCCTCGTGCTTGATAAACAGATTGGCGAGTGAAAGCCCGACGCGCTCGGCAAGGGCACCGTACGCCGCCTCGACTTCGGGGAGCGATTTGGGCGGCGTGCCCTGCTTCTGCGGGACATTGATCACCAGCAAGTACGACTCCTGCGGATCCTTCGGCCAGAGCCGCTTCTTGCCGGTGACGTCCATGACTTTCACCGAAACCTGGGCGGAGGGCTGGTAGGACTGCCCGTCGGGCGTGAGCGAGAAAGAGATCATCATGGCGCTGATCACGACCTCCGCGCCGACGGCTTCGCCGAGTTCGACCAGCCCCATAGGCTTGCTCCCCTTTTCCCGTTCGGCGATCGCCAGCAAGTCTTGCGATGAAATGACTTGTTCCATTTTGCCGGCGTCCAGCAAGGCTCGCTCGGCGGTCGTGCCGATCCGTACGCGGTTTACCCGCGAGTTCACCACCGGGCCGCGGTCGTCGATCAGGACGACGGTTTTCTTGGCCCGATCGAGTTCGTACATCGCGGGGATCTTTTCCGGCCCGTGAACCGCGTAGAACGCGCCGCCCACGATATTGCAGGCGGGCATGAGGCCGGCGAGGAGCGCGGCGGCCGCACCACATGCAAGCAGGGGGCCGGGCCGGCGGAAAATCGTGCGGATGGGTGTGGGCACAAGGACTCCTTGGGGGCGTCGTGCAGGTAGCGGTGGGTGAACGGACGGGGGGCGGAGAAAGATCACTGTGCGTCGGTTTCGACGTTGGTTTCTTCGTGATCGAAGAAGAGCCAGGCGACGCGGTTGACGAGTTTCTTGGCGAGTTGGACCTGAACCACTTCCCCGGAAATCTGCGCGGGCCCGAGCGCTTTCTCCGCGAGCGGGAATATGGTTCGGATCTGTTCTTGAAAGATGAAGTTGTCGGTGACCGGACCGTCGGATTCGATCACGCCGACTTTGGCGGTCGCGGCGGCACGCCACAGGTATTGATTCCCCGGCTCGTGCAGCCGAAACTCCATGATCTCAACGACGACGAGGCGCTCGACACCGAGTTCCTTGGCCAGGTCGTCCAGACGCATGACAGACCATCGGGGGTTCTTGTATTGGAACGCCAGCACGTCCTGCGGCGTGACCCATCCGCTGGCGTCGCATTGCTCCGAGAGGTAGGTGGCGACCGTCGTGGTCACCTGTCCGACGAGTTGCGGGTACTCGCCCTGGATCATCCGGTCCGCGCTCACGACGACGGCGAAGGTCTTGCCGGTGAGACCGGAATACTTGGCCTTGACGTCGTGCGAGCCTTTGAGTTCCGACGCGCGGAGCATGGGGGAGAGGATGCACCCGCTCGGGATGCACACCAGTGCCGCGAGAACTCCGGCGGCGAGAGAGAGCCGGCCAGCGCGCCTGAAAGAATGTCTCAGAGTCATCATTGAGGTTCCTTTGCCGCCCGGTCACGATCGATACCCATGATCTGGCTTCGTGATCGATGTGGCTCTGTGCGGGGCATGGGGTCAGCCCCGCCACGTTGCCATCGTATAGACCCAAGACGCCAGCCACGCCCCCGCGCCGTACCAAAGTATTCGACCGCCTAGAAGTCTACCGGCCACACGACCCAGACGCGACGCGAATACGGCGACGTGCAGGCTGCCCCAGAATGCGACGGAAGCGACCAGTGCGAGAGCCGCGCCGAAGGGTTGGGTGACAACGCCTCGGAGCGGTTCGCGATTGGCCATATGCGAAAACGCGGTTGTCATGCCGCACGTGGGGCAGGCGGTGCCGGTAGCCAAATAAAATCCGCACGGCGGAAGCCCCAGTTGTTGATGCGTGCCGTGCCCGGCAGGGTCGGGCGTGAGGGATGCTCCGATAACCAGCGGAGCGAGTGTTGCCAGAGCGCAAAGAACCGCCAGTAATCGTTCGCGCTGTGTCACCACGCCCTCCATTCGAGCGGCGGCGTGTGGATGATCCAGCCCGAAGGTACCAAAGTCCGATCTTTATTGGTCCTTGTTTGCGTCACAAGACTGTAACGTCGGGGTCGGTACCGAATCCGATCGAACCGGACGAGGAAAGTTCGACTACCCTTGGTTGTGCGGTGCTTTCGAGTGCCCGCTGTCAGCCCTTTCAATCGGAGATCGATGATGAAGCGAGTGTTGGGTCTGTTTGCCGCCGGTTTGGGCGTGTTGCTCGGGAGCGCCGTATCGGCGTCGGCGCAGATGGTTTCGTTTGAATCGCTGCTCCGCGAGATCGTTGCTCGTGACACGGTCCTGAAGTACCCAGCACCGGCGTACTCAGCCAAACTGATGTCGAGCCGTGATCCCAAGTCCGCCTCGGCGTCGGATCCGGCGACCTGGTTCGCCAACGACGATCAGAACCACTTTGTGCGGATCGACGAGAATCCGGCGGTCGCGGGTGGGAAGGAATATGTCTTGCTCGACGTCGCCGGGCCGGGGGCGGTGGTGCGGCTGTGGTCGTCGAACCCGCCGGCGGGGAGCGTGCTGCGGGTGTATGTCGATGGGGCGGCGACGCCGTCGCTCGAGGTTCCGTTCCAGGATTACACAAACGGGCGATGGAAGGTGGTTGAGCCGCTGTCGTCCGCGAAGTCGGGCGGTTTCAACTCGTATGTCCCGCTGCCGTATGCCAAGCAGATCAAGGTGACGTGCGACAAAGACGGGTATGCGTACCAAGTAAACTACCGGACGTATGCGGCGGGCACGGAGGTGAAGTCGTTCTCGGCGAGCGATGTGGACGGAGCCAAATCGATCATCGACGAGGTGCAGGCATCGCTGATCGATCCGCGCGCGCCGTTTATGAACCCGACGGACCCCGTGACGAAAGAGAAGTTTGAACTCGCCGGCGGCGCGTCGCGGACGTTGGAACTCCCTCCAGGCCCCGGTGCGGTGCGGTATATTGCCATGGGTATCACGATCCCCGATGGGTCGCCCAGCAAGCGTGCGCTCGCGTATCAGAACATTGTGATCCAAGCGGAGTTCGACGGTAACAAGACCGTGTGGGCACCGCTCGCGGCGTTCTTCGGCGGCGGGGTGGGGCACACCAAGTACGACGACTGGTACCGCACGATGCACCCGGGCAGTTTTCTGCACTCCCGGTTCGTGATGCCGTACAAGTCGTTGGGCAAATTGACGTTGATCAACACCGGGAAGGTGTCGCAGACCTGCGTGATGAACATCGTGACCAAGCCCCTGTCCAAGTGGGAGGAAGGCACGATGTACTTCCACGCGGCGTGGAAGCACGAGCACCCGATCAAGACCAAGGCCGGGGTGGGCACTAAGGATTACAACGTTGTGGAGATTACGGGCAAGGGCGTCTTCCTTGCGGACAACCTCTGCGTGATGAACCCCGTTGGTGAATGGTGGGGGGAAGGGGACGAGAAGATCTACGTCGATGGAGAGTCGTTCCCGTCACACTTCGGAACCGGCACGGATGCATACTACGGGCTTGGGCCGCGGAGCAACTCGCCGTTCGAGCATCCGTTCCACGTCTTGGTACGCAGCGATGGTAAAGACCTCGGGAACAACTGGGGGTACAGCGCTCTGACCCGCTCGCGGTCGCTGGACGTGATCCCGTTCACGAAGTCGTTCAAGTTCGATATGGAGGTCTTGCACACCGCGGAATGTGACATCGCGTTCGGCTCGACGGTGTATTTCTACGCCGAGCCGGGCGCGACGACCAACATCAAAGCGATGCCCGAGGCGTCGGGTCAAGACGTGATGCAGCCGCCGCCGCCCGCTGGTGAGGCCGCGGTGCCTCAGCCGGCTGCGGCGCCGCCTTCGGCACCTGCCGTTGCACCGTCCGGTCCTGTCGGCCCGCCGGCACAGAAATAACACCCCAAAGCGGGGATCAGAAAATCCAAAACGCTATATAAAGTACCCACCGTGTTGGTGGGTACTTTATTTTGTTGAATTCTGAACACGGTGTCGCTCACTTCGCGCGGATTATGTGGTAATTTGGGCATTCTGTTGTGTCCAAACCAACCTATCTCGTGGAGGTGCTTCGATGCGATTTCGATCAACCCTTGGCCGTGTGTGCTGTGTGTCGGTGCTGTTGGCGTGTACGGGGCACGTCGGGGCGCAGGTGGTGATCTCGGAGGTGTACGGCGGCGGTGGGAATGCCGGCGCGTCGCATCGAAACGACTTTATCGAACTCTTCAACAGGGGTTCGGGCGCGCAGGCGATCGGTGGGTGGTCGGTTCAATACGCCTCTTCGTCGGGGACGACGTGGCAAGTCACGACGATCCCGGCGGGGGTGACGTTGCAACCGGGACAGCGGTACTTGATCGCGCAGGCATCCGGTGGGGCGGCCGGGGCGTTGCTGCCGGCCGCGGATCGCACGGGCACCATCAATATGTCCGGCACCACAGGCAAGGTCGCGCTGGTTTCAACCACGACGGCACTATCGGGTTCGTGCCCGGGGGGCGTCATCGACTTCGTGGGCTACGGCTCGGCGAACTGCGCCGAAGCGAGCGCACCCGCACCCTCCCTCAGCAACACGACGTCCGCCACACGAGATTCAGGCGGGTGTGACGATACGAACAACAACGCGGCTGACTTTGCCGCGCTCGCGCCGTCGCCGCAGAACTCCGGGGCGGCGGCCACGCCGTGCGGGGGAGGGGGCGGCGGGACGACCCTGCGTGTGTGTACATGGAACGTCACGGGGTATTCTGGCGCAAACGCGACGCGCGACAACGCATTCAAAACCGCCGTGTATGGGGTGTTCAGCTCCCGCTCGCTCGCGCCCGACGTGATCGCGGCGCAGGAGTTTTCCAGCCAGGCATCGGTCGATGCGTTTCGCACGATGCTCAATACGGCGAGCGGGTCGCCGGGCGACTGGGGGTCGGCCACATTCATCAACGGGCCGGACCTTGACAACGCGTTCTTTTATCGCACGAGCAAAGTAACGTACATAGGGACGCAGACGATCGCCCTGGGATCGTCGGTGGCGACGAATCAGCCGCGGCACACATACCGGCACGATTTTCGCCCGGTGGGGCTGGTCGGTGCGAGCAACACGATCGCGGTGTACAACTCGCATATGAAGGCGGGCAGCACCGCCAGCGATCAGGCACGCCGACTCGTCGAGGCACAGCGCATCCGCGACAATGCGCAGGGGCTTGATACCAACCCATCGGACGGCGTCGCCGACGGCTTGCCCGCGGGGTACAACTTCGCCGTGGTGGGAGACTTCAATATCCAGACGTCATCGCAGTCGGCGTACCAGGAACTCGTCGGTTCGCAGGCCAACAACACGGGACGATTTTTCGATCCGATCAACACGCCGGGTTCGTGGAACAACAGTTCGGCGTACCGGTTCGTGCATACGCAGAACCCCAACGCCGACATGGACGATCGGCTTGACTTCATCCTTGTGTCCGCGAGCCTGATCAATGGCGCTGGAATCGACTACATCGGTAACTCGGCCATCGCGTACAGCACGACGACTTGGAACGATCCGAACCATTCGTACCGGGTATGGGGCAACGACGGGACGAGTTACGGTGCCGGGATTACGGTCGCGGGCAACACCATGGTCGGCCCGACCATCGCCCAGGCGATCAAAGACTCGGTCGGGGGGAGCGCGACGGGCGGGCACTTGCCGGTGTTCTTGGACCTGACACTGCCAGCGAGCGGGCTGGCAATGGCGGGGGACTTCGACGGTGATCAGGCCGTGACGCCGAAGGATATGTATGCATATCTCGATGCCATGCTGAGCGAACACCCCGCGGCGGATATCGACGCCGACGGGATGATCAATCAGATCGACTTGATGGAGTACCTGCAGTTGTTCTTTATGTCGAAATAAGAGAAGCCGATGCTCGGCATGGATGGATGTTCAACGGGAGTCAGCCGCTGGCTGACTCTCGTTGTTTTTGGTGGGCGCGGGTTCGGATCGGATGTGGTCTTCAGGGCGACGCCAGAGGAAGACGAGCAGAAGCCCGATGCCGATGAGCAGGAGGAGGTCGGCGACGTTTGAGACATAGGGCCAGACTTGCCCGTCGCCGCCGAAGGGTTTCCACCCGCCGGGCCATTTGACGCCGGGGAAGGGGTGGAGGAAGTCACGGACGCAGCCGTAGAGGAGGCGGTCGTAGAGGTTGCCGAGTCCGCCGCCCAGAAGCAGGCCGATGGAGGCGTGCGCGAGGGTGTCGCGCGAACGGGTCCACTTGGCGAACATCCACATGCCGAAAGTGAGGGCGACGGCGGTGAACGCGATGAAGAACCAGCGCTTGCCCGGCCCCACGCCGAAGACCGCGCCGGGGTTCAGGACGAGCGTGAGGTCCAGGACCCCGGGGATGATGGTGAGTGGTTCGTGCGGGGGCACGAGCAGCCCGACGGAGCGTGGATCAATCGCCGCGCGAGCGAGCACTTCCTGACGTGTGATGGCAACGGGCTGTCCGGCGATGGACCTGAACGCGATCCACTTTGTCAGCAGGTCGATCCCAAGCGAACCGGCAGTGACAAGCACCAATGTGAACCATGACTTCTTGCTCGTCCACGCACCGATGGCTACTCGTGGGGCGCGATCGATCCGCTCCAGTGGCGTTGGCGCGACCGACATCGGAGCATCCGGGCTGTGAGTGGGGTCGTTGGTCACTGTGGGAAAGCGGGGGCGATCATTCTTGGTACGGCCGCCGCTCCAGTTCGCGTGCGGCTTCGATCGAATACCGTGCCCACGGGAGTTCAGAGAGGCGCATCTGGTTGATCGGCACACCCGTCCGCTCGCACATCCCGTAGGTGCCTTCGTCGATTCGCTTGAGCGCGTCGTCGATCTCGCGGATCAGGTTGCGATCGACCGCGGCGAGGTCGAGCGACAGGGACTGCTCAAAGGTATCACTGCCCTGGTCGGCCATGTGCTGGGGCGTCTGTGAGAGCGAGCCGCTGCCGGATTGGCGGAGGGCTTCGTCTTCCATGTGGCGGATGTCGCCGACGAGTTCGGCGCGTTTGAGGAGAAGGATCTTGCGGTAGCCGTCGAGTTCGCGTTTGCCGAGGGTGGTTTTGAAGACCGGGCGGCCGTTGTCGTGTCCGCCGGAATGGTGGCCGGCCATGCCTGTGGGTGTGGCTTTTGGCCCGGAGGGGATCAGTGGTTTCCACTTGGCACCCGGCTTGAAGAGCGGGTCGACGGGCATTTGGATCTTCGACTTGGGCTTGGGCTTTTTGGCCCCGCCGCGCGCCTGCGTGCTCGGAGAAGTATCGGCGGCTTCGACGGGAGCGGGCGGGGTGGGTGGGGTGGGTTTCGCGGGCGCGCCCTTAAGGGGGGCATTTTTGGATGGTGCACCCTTGGATGGGGTACCTTTGGGGCTGGCAGCCGGGATTGTCGGCGCGGCGTGTTTGGCAGCCGGGGTCTTTGCCGGGGCTTTGGTCGTTGGCTTGGGTGTAGGCTTCGCAACCGTGGTAGCGGTACCGGTTTTTTTGGTGGATCCGGTTTGTTCCGATACCTTGGGGACGGCCTTGGTTGTCGTGAGCGACTTTGTGACGACAACCTGCCCGCTTTTCTTGGGGGTTGCTGGTTGCTTGGGTGTGGGCAGGGGTGTTTTCTTGCTCGGCAACGCACTCTTGCTCGCCGGGGCTTTCGGAGCCGTGGGGGCCTTAAGTGCGGGCGTACGAGAAACTTGCCGTTTGGCACCGGGCGACTTAGAGGGTGACGGCTTCGTCGTGAACGGCTTGCCCGAACGGGAAGATTTGCCCGGGGCGGGCGTCTTCGCGGGCGCGGCCCGACCCACCGATGAGTGCTTCTTCGCCGGCTTGTTGGTAGTCTTGCTCGGCATGACGCGGTTCACTTCCCCCGTACTGGTAACGTTCGCTCGCGGACGTTCCGCAAACGGAGTGATCTTCGGACATCGACGTAGGGAGGATCCAGAAAGGGGGATCCCAGCCGCGCCACCGCGAATGAGCCTAACGACCGGCCCGCACGCAACGAAGAGTCGCGTAGTTTATCAGTGAGCGATATTCGCGTCAAAGGGACGACCCGCGAACACCACACAAACATTTGATGTTTAATCGGCACAATCCGCCAGAATAGGGTAAAATCCGGTTGTTTCGAGAGGGTAGAAGATCTCACGAAACAGGTCACAAGTCTAGTTTTTGAAATACTTTAGGTGCTTTCGAACAATGAACCCATCTTCCTGAAGCGTTCGTAACGCTTTTGGGGCAAGATCGCCGGATTGTGGGATTTGAGTTCTTGAATTTGATCCACAATCCATCGTTCGACGGTGGAAGCGACCGCACGAGGGTCGCGGTGAGCCCCGCCGAGGGGTTCGGGAAGGACCGAATCGACGATCCCCAGTTCAAGGTTGTCCTTTGAAGTGAGTTTGAGCGAAGCGGCGGCGGCGGTATTGGTTTGTTCGTTGGCCTGTTTCCAGAGGATGGCGGCGCACCCTTCCGGGCTGATGACGGAGTACCAGGAATATTCGAGCATAGCGACGTGGTCTGCGACGGCGATCCCGAGCGCGCCCCCGGAGCCGCCTTCGCCGATGACGAGGCTGATGATGGGAGTTTTGAGGCGGCTCATTTCGCGCATGTTGACGGCGATGGCTTCCGCTTGCCCGCGCTGCTCGGCACCGATGCCGGGGTAGGCACCCGGGGTGTCAACGAACGTGACGATGGGGAGGCCGAGTTTCTCGGCGAGTTGCATTTTGAGGAGGGCTTTGCGGTACCCCTCGGGGTGGGCGCAGCCGAAGTGGCAGGAGATTTTCTCGGCGGTTGAACGTCCCTTGTGGTGCCCGACGACAAGGCACTTGATGGACCCGAAGCGGACGAACCCGACGACCATAGCGGGGTCGTCGCCGAAGCGGCGGTCGCCGTGGAGTTCGCAGAAGTCCTTGCCGATCATCTCGATGTAGTCGCGCGTCTGAGGGCGCTTGGGGTGGCGAGCGACGCGGACGGTCTCCCATGCGGAGAGGTTGGAATAGACGCGCGAAAGCGTCGCTTTGTGCGTTTCACGCAGGGTGTCGATCTGTTGGGCGATGAGTGCGGGGTCGGTGGCGACGTCACCGGCGGGGAACGCCGTTTCATCGGCTGAAGAGGCGGGAGTATCAAGCACGCCGGGGGGTGTGTCGGCGACGGCGATACTCCCGGAACTGAGTCGGTCGAGCCGGGCGGCGAGAGATTCGATGCGGCGTTCGATCTCAACAACGGGCTTCTCGAAATCGATTTGGTAGAAAGAGGACATGCGGGCAAGTGTAGGGAAGTGGATAGAGTGCGTGCGCGTGAGTCAGAAGCGAGAAGTTGCGTTTGAGGGATGGCCAGGTTCGGCTTCTACCAGGACTGCGAGTGGTTAGACCATGGGGGTGATGGGCGATAATCCGCGGTTCGGGCACGAAACCGGCGGAAATGCTTGTGATATCAGAGAACGTCTGGTAGTCTCCATATTGATGTGCGTCATGATTGAAAGAAAGGATCGCCCATGTTTGGAATGACGACTTCGACGCGGCGTTTCGGTTGGGAGTTGCCCCGAAGAGCGACGATGCGCCGTATCGCGCGCTGTGGGTTTGTCGGGCGCGGTCGGTGGGCGGGGGTGACGGCGGGTTGTTTGGTCGGGTGGTTTGGGATGATGAGTGCTGCACACGCGCAGTGCCGCCCGGTGGAGGAAGGTAAGCCGGGGGCAAGTGATGGGGCGCCGCTGGACCGATTCGGAGCGGCGGTCGATATTGATGGATCGACCGTCGTGGTCGGAGCACCGCAGGACGACGACGGCAGTGTGCCCAACGCCGGCGGGGTGTATGTGTATGTAAACACGGGCACAGGGTGGGCACCGCAAGCGAAGTTGCTGGATCCAGATATGCGGCAGGCAGATGACTTGTTCGGGGCGTCGGTGGGGATCTCAGGAAACACGATCGTGGTGGGGACGCCGGGGAACAACGCCGGCGGGACGGATCGGGGCTTGTTTTTTGTCTTTGTTCGTACTGGAACGACATGGACGCCGCAGTCGGGGAGTACGTCTGGGATCCCGGCGGGGAGTTTTTTGGGAGCGTCGGTGGCGATCGATGGGGACACGATTGTGGTGGGCGCGCCGCGGTTTGCGCCGGCGGGTGGGAGCCGGGTAGGCGCGGCGTTTGTGTATGTCCGCTCGGGCGGGGTGTGGTCGCAGCAGGCGCAACTGTCGGCACCGGACGGCGCGAACGATGACGAGTTCGGGTCGGCGGTGGCGATCAGCGGGAACACGGTGCTGGTGGGTTCGCCGTTTGACGAATCGTCCAGCGGGCTGACGAACGCCGGGTCGGCGTATGTGTTTACACGGGTGGTGGGAGGTTCGACTTGGTCGCAGCAGGCCAAACTGGTTGCGACCGACGCGGGGATGAGCGATTCGTTCGGAGCGTCGGTGTCGCTGTCGGGGGATCGGGCGGTGGTCGGCGCGCCCAATGACGCGAACGCCGGGGGTGCGTTTGCCGGGTCGGCATATGCGTTTGCGCGGATCGGGGCGACGTGGGGGCAGCAAGTGAAACTCACCGCGTCGGACGGCGCGACGACGAACTACTTCGGATCGGCCACGGCGATCGAAGGGGGGCTGGCGCTGGTCGGGGCACCGTTCGCGGGCGAGTCCACGCGGGGGAAGGTGTACTCGTTTGTCCATACGAGTGGGAGTTCGTGGGTGCAGCAGGCGATCACGGTGTCGTCGGACATGCCGGTGACGCAGCAGCAGTTTGGCTCGAGCCTGGCGATGGACGGCGGCGGCGGCGCGATCATCGGCGCGCCGCTGGCGCACACCCCGCTGGCGATGTTTGCGGGGGTGGCGCATGTGATGCGGGTGGGGTCGGGGTTGCCGCTGTTGATCACGG
>JBGSIF010000078.1:0-1634 GCA_041742635.1 Phycisphaerales bacterium | reverse complement strand
CGCCGCCCCGGCCGCCCGGCACGCCGCGGCCATTTTCTCGTGATCCGCCATCAGCACCGGGTCGTTCAGCGTCCCCTCGATCACCGCCGCCTCCGCCTCGGCTTGTGTGATCGCCGCCTCCAGCCCGTCGTACTCCCGCTGTTCCAAGTAGCCCAGCCGCCCAGACTTCTTCATCCTCTTCCCACCACCATCTCCTCCAGCGACGCCCGCATCAGCGGTTCGGGCGTCCCGCCCGGATTTCGCCTGACCAACGACGCGCGATGCCTGCATCGCCCGCACCGCGATCGCCCGCGCCGCCAGTCCCTGCGACACGCTCGCGTACACCCCCGCACCACCTTTGCCCAGCCCATCCAGCGAGAGCACACTCGTCGCCAACCGGTCCAGCATCGCGCGGTCGTGTGTCACCAGCACGATCGCCCCCGCGAACTCTTCGAGCGCATCCTCCAGCACTTCAAGCGTCGGGATATCCAGGTCGTTCGTCGGCTCGTCCAGCACCAACACATCCGCCGGCACCAGCATGATCCGCGCGATATGCACCCGCGCCACCTCGCCGCCGCTCAGCAGCCGCACCGGCTGCGAGAGTTGCTCCTCCCGAAACAAAAATCGCCGCGCCCACGTCACGATGTGCATCGTCTGCCCACCGAACCGCACTTGGTCCCCAACAGGACACAGCGCCTCACCCAGCAACATCGACGGGTCGAACTCCGTGCGGTGCTGACTGAACACCGCCACCCGCGGCGGCGGCTCGCACCGCTCCACCGTTCCCGTGTCCGGCTTCACCTCTCCGGTCAACACCCGGATCAGCGTCGTCTTCCCGCTCCCGTTCGGCCCCAGCAATCCCACGCAGTCCCCCGCCCCCAGCACCAGGTCCACATCCTTGAACAGCACCCGTGTCACCGCCGGCCGGCCCTCGTCCCCCGCGGTCGTGAACGACTTGCTGATCCCCTTCGCCACGATCATCTTGCGCGTCTGACGCCCGTTCTCCGTGAAGTCCACCCGCGCCCCGCCGACCCCCGCCGCCGAGTTCCGCGATTTGAGTTCCGCGAGTTCGTCCATCCGGTTGTAACTCGCTTTGATCTGCCCTTTCCCTTTGGTGCGTCTCCCCTCCGGCCCGCGCGACAGCCACGCGATATCCCGCTTCACCTGCCCCGCCAGTGCCTGCTGAGTCTTGGCCTGCGCCGCGAGGAACTCCCCCCGCCGCCGGATGAACTCCCCGTAGTTCCCGCTCGCTTCCAGCGTCCCTTGCGGATACGCCTCGCTCAGTTCCACGATCCGCGTCGCCAGCCCATCCAGAAACGCCCGGTCGTGCGTCACGAACACCGACGCAAACCCCCCCCCACCCCCACCACCTCCGCCATTCTTCAGCAGCCCCTCCAGCCACGCGATCCCTTCCAAATCTAAGTGGTTCGTCGGCTCGTCCAGCAACAGCAAGTCCGGCTCTCCCGCACACTGCGCCAGCGCCCGCGCGATCGAGAGCCGTTTCCGCCATCCACCTGACAAGTTCGCCGCCACCGCATCCATCCCCGGCCCGTTCCCGTTCCCTTCACCCGCGGCTCCCCCCACCCCCGCATCAAACCCCACCTGCCCCAGCAGCCGCTCGGCGAGCACCTCCGCCTCGTGCAGGTCATGCACCC
>JBGSIF010000077.1:0-9260 GCA_041742635.1 Phycisphaerales bacterium | reverse complement strand
CAGCCCGTTGAAGAAGCCGAGTTTCCAGCCAGAGCGTGATTTCGAGCCAACCGTAGCATTTGCGAGCGGAGAATCGCGATCGATACACCGATCGGCCGCGGTTCGAGCCGGAGGGCCGCCGGATGGCGCAGCAGGAGCGTCAACGCGGCCGCCAGGGCCGCGGCGCCGCCCTGGAGCGTTCGCGGCTTGCCCACGCCGAAGAGCGTGCGCATCAGGAGCCCCAGGTTGCAACCCGCCGAGTGCACCAGCAGACGCTTAAGGATCTTTGCGTGCGTGCGGAGGTGCGTGCGCCGCATGCCCCCGGTGTCGTAGTGGTGCGCGAACGGACGCTCCAGCAGCTCGCCGCGTCTGCGGAGCAGCCGCTTGCCGCGTTCGCCCTTGACGCGGCGGCGGTTCGCGTACACCGCCTTCTGCTCTCGCTCTTTGCCCTTCCAGTTGCGTCGCCCGCGCTGCGGCTCGGACACATACGCTCGGATCCCCATCTCCCGCAGCGCCGTCAGCACGTCGTTGCTGTGGTACCCCTTGTCCGTCACCACCTCGCGCACGCCCAGCGGCTCGGCGCTGCCCTTGCTCCCCGCGCCATCCTCGCTCAACTCCGCGAGGTTCTCCATCACCTCGCGCAGCGTCTGGCCGATGCTCGTCGTGTCACCGCGGTCCGCCGGCTGCACCGTCACCGCCAGCGTGGCGCCGGTATCCATGTCCACGCCGTGCTCGGCCTTGTGCGCCAGGTGCGTCCGGCCGTCCTTCATCTTGGTGATCTTGGCGTCCGGGTCGCTGGGGTTGTTCCAGTCGTCGTTGTTGCCCTTGCCCTTGCGTTCACGGTCCAGACGCGCCAGGTCCTCGCGTGTCGGCGTGGCGATCCCGGATTCCTTCGCCAGACGCTCCAGGAACTCGCGGTACTTCTCGCCGGTGTCGCGACGCACGATGCTGCGCATCGCGGCGTTCGCCTCCAGCGTCGTCGCATCGACGCCCACGGTCTGGCCCTTCACCAGCCCCTTCTGCTTGAGGAGCCCCAGCGCGAAGTCAAAGACCTCCTGGTGCGTCTCCAGGTCGATGCGGTTGCGGATGACGCTGAGCGTGGAGTGATTCGGCGTGGCGCGGGCAAGGTCGTAGCCCAGGAACTCGCGCAGCCCCAGCGAGTCGGCGCAGCGCCACGCGATGCCGCGTTCGGAATCCAGCCCCTCGAAGTACCCGATGAACAGCATGCGGAAGTACACCCCGGGCGCGATGCCCGGCCGGCCGACGCCGTCGGCGTAGAACTTCTTGCAGCGTTCCTCGACGAAGCGGTCGAACCCGGCCGCCGCCAGCACGCTGTTGAGCTTGGCATAGAACGGATGCCCCGGCCCCTGCACCAGCTTGCCCGTGGCGATCCAGATGTCATCCTGACGCTCGCCATCCCGCTTGCCCAACGCCATCGCACGATCTCCGCCACCGCCCCCGCCGCCTCTGCCCGCCGCCATGTTGTACCATCATGGCGGCCCGGCGGTTGCGCGGGTTCTTCAACGGGCTGCTAAGGGTGAAAGCTACACGGCTGTGGATATTAGGGTGACGAACATTACCACGACTGGTTGTGAGATTCAGGTCTACTCTGCCAAGGCATTAAGTTTTTCAGAAGCCAGGGTCGGGTGGATCGCGTTTGATAGTCGCGGCATTGACAAATAGTCTTCGTGCATTTGAAGACAGCGGCGGCTGGCATTGACTCGTGGCACTGACCCGGCGTTGCGGGTCAGTGGTTGGGCGTTCGAATCGGCAGGTGGCACGGCTTGAGATGACGTGCCACGGCTTGGCGTCTTGGACAAGCCGTGTATTCGTGAGTTGCTTGACGATCCCGCGGCTCCAAGGCACGGCTTGGCTCACCCCCCCCTCCCCCCCAGCAGCCAAGCCGTGCCACCCGCCGGGCTCTCATCGCTCGCCTCCCGCGTCGTTCGCTGCTGTTTCACGGCAGGTGGCACCGGATAGGCGTGGCAGGTGGCCCGACCCACTCTCCTCGGTCTCAGTCTTAGGTTGACAGCCGAGGCGATTTCGGCGATGCTGTCTCGTGATGGAGCCGCCGGCGTCGGCGGAACCCTTCGATTGGAAACTTGCGAAAGGTCTTCTCATGCCCGGCCCGGACAACAGCCTCCCGCTCAATCTTCGACGCTGCGATCAGATCACGCTGGCGCGCGGTGTCCGTGCGTACATCACGTTCTCGTTCAACGCCCAGAACGAGAACGCGATCATAATCTACCGGGCTGGCACGCTCGAGAAACTCGCCGAGCGAGGCAACTACCGACGCGGCTCGTCTCCGTTCACGTTCCGCAACGCGCGTAGCCGTCCCTTGAACCTGATCATCTCGGGGTGGCATAAAAACACGCCGCCGAACGGGAGCGAGCCGTGGCACCAGAGCCCGATGCAATCGCGCGGGCTCAACGCGGCAGGGCTGCGGATCGCGGAGTTCGAAGATAGCGGCGACAACGACTTCAACGACTCCGCCGCGGTTTACTACAGCCGCGCGACACCGAGGTAGACATCCGCTGGTGCGAGCCGGCAGGTGGTCCTGAAACCGTGGGCGGGTGGCCAGACTTCCGTGCGAAGACCTTGCGGAGTCTTCGGAGCAAGGTTGTGTCTTCGATCGACGTTCGATCACCAAGACACGACCTTCACTCCGCCCCCCCCTAAGACTTCGTGAAGACCGTGGCACAATAGTCGGGCCACCCGCCATTCGCCTCCAAAGGTGGGCGCGGCCCGCTGCCACCGGCCGATCATGGGCGTAGCATCAAATGGGGAATCGCGGCCGGGAGGTCTTGGCCCGCCACTGGACACGCAGCATGAAGGCGACCCTCACAATCGTGTTTGGCGTGATCAGCCTTGTGCTGCTCGGCGTTGGGATCTACGAGTACTTCATGCAGCGCCGGCTCCTCGCGGGCGCGCAGCCGGTGCAGGTGACGATCACCGAGTCGGGCGTTCAGGTATCCAGGGATGCCTCGACCGACGGCACTTCCGGCTCGTCGCTCTCCTACCTGCCGACGGTGAAGTTCCAGTATGAGTTCGGCGGCGTGCGCCACGAGAGCACGCTGCTTCGTCCAGTCTTGAGCGTGTATGGGTACAATTCTTACGAGGCCGCCGCCGCCGACCTGGTTTCCTTTCCGGTCGGTGCGAGCGTGAGCGCGTTTGTGAGTCCAAATCACCCGGACAAGGCCTATCTGATCAAAGAGCGCAGTCGGACGCCGATGATCTTCATCATCATCGGTGTATGTATTCCCATCTTTATCTTCGCGGTCATCAAGATCGGCAAACTTTGAGCGTGCGTGGCGGGTGGACCGTAGGTCTTATCTCGCCACCGAAGTCGGGCCTGCCCCCCCCGCCCCGCCAGCCCCACGCCACCGCCAGTTGAGGCCCGAGTTCGGTGTCTTCAAGACTTCCGGGCCACCTGCCCTTCATACAATCTTGGTCTATGCTGTCCACCGGTGAGAGCGAAAGGGGATACACGCGAGCGGTCGAAGCGTTGTTCGCCGAGGGGGCGAAGCCTGCCACTGTGGCTCGATACGTGCTCTGGCTGCTGGCGCTGGCGGCGGTGCTGCTCGACGGCGTGGCGTTCATCGCTCTTGACAGCCTGAAGCGAAACGCGCCGCTCGCCGCAGTGGACCGGGCCGGGCAGGTCGCCGGGCACGACCTCGTGCGACTGGTTGGGATCGGTACTGGCGTGGTGTGGGGTTTCACGTTGATCGCCGGGATGTACGCACTGGCATATCGCCAGAGGGATCCGATGATCATCACTCCCGGCCGTCCGGTACTCTGGTCGGTCATCGCGTTCCTGGTCGGCACGGCGTCGATCGTTATGGTGATCGTGAGCCTGATCGGTCAACACCGGATCCTTGCCGCGTTCTCTCCATCGGGTCAGCGATTGTCGTTGGTCTACGCCGGGGGGATGCGGGCGTGGGACGCTCAGGTCGGACTCGCCGTCATCTGGCTGGTGCTTGTGGTCGTGTTCGGCGTGCGGCACCTGCGGCACATGAAAAGATGACCCGAATCGTGACAGGGGCACGGCTTGCGTCCCCGTGTCACGGTTTGGCAGGCGGCGCGTCTCGCCTTGCTTCGGCGAGTAACCACCTACCCTTGCCGGACGGCACCACGCTCGCCTCGGTCTTCTCGTTCGTGTACGCCGAGCAAGACCCGGGGACGCCGATCCGACCAATCAACGAGGTGGCCAATGAGCACGCCAGACCAGCCCCCCCCATTCGCCCCGACACCCCCGATCCATCCGTCCCCACCGGGCACACCGGCGGCTCAGCCGCCGCGCGACGATCCCCGTCGCCGGCGCCAACCGTCGAAGGTCGGGACTGCTCGGCGAGGGCTGGCACTCTGCATCACGTCGATCGCCGTCATGACCCCGTGGCCGCTGCTGGGCATTCTCGTCACGCGCTCGTCGTTCGACAAGGCGTCCGAGGCGTTCCTGCTCTTCGGCGGCATCACCATGTTCCCCATGATGATCCTCGCGCTCTTCGGCTCCGTGCGCGAGGAGGTGCTCATCGTGCTGATCATGCTCGTGTGGTTCGCGGCGGCGATCGTGCCCAACCTGTGGGTTCGTCGCCGCCTCGGATCGTGGGGGGCCATCGCCGCTTTGCTCGGCACCCAAGCAGCCTTCTCGATCGCGCAGGCGCTGATGGGGGCACTGTTGATCGTCGGCAAGAACGTCTAACCCCCCCACACCCCACACCCCACCCCCCACACCCCACATCCAGATGAAGCCACTGACCCACAAAGCCGGGTAGTGGCACGGTGTCGGCATCCGCCGTGGCCGGGGGGCACTACACTGGACGCTGTTGGCGGGGAAGGTCAATCGATGACGAAGCACCGAAGGACGGCGTCGTGCAAGGAGCGCACTCGTGGAATGGTGGCACGCGGTTGTACTGGGGCTTGTGGAAGGGATCACCGAGTATCTGCCGGTGAGTTCGACGGGGCACCTGATCATCGCGTCGTCGCTGCTGGGGCTGGACGACCCCGCGCGGCCAGAGCAGAAGGCGGCGATCGACGCGTTCAACATCGTGGTGCAGGGCGGGGCGATCCTGGCAGTGCTGGGGCTGTACTGGCCTAGGGTGGTTCAGATGATCCGCGGGGTGCTGGGGCGGGACGCCGCGGGGCGGTGGTTGTTCGTGAACCTCGTGGTGGCGTTCATCCCGGCGGCGATCCTGGGCAAGTTGCTGCACGACTGGATCGAAGAGAAGTTGTTCCATCCCGGGCCGGTGACGGCGGCGCTGATCGTCGGCGGGATTTATATGATGCTCGTGGAGCAGTGGCGCGTCGGGCGGTTCGGGCGCGTGCGGCGTAGGGGCCCGGAGGGGCAGGGAATGGGGGTCGATGATGTCACCATCCCGAAGGCGCTGTTCATCGGGCTGATGCAGTGCGTGGCGATGATCCCGGGGACCAGCCGATCGATGATGACGATCACGGGGGGCGTGATCGCGGGTCTTCGGCCGGCGGCGGCGGCGGAGTTCTCGTTCTTGCTCGGCTTGCCGACGCTTGGCGCGGCGACGGTGTACAGCCTGTATAAGAATATGAAATATGCCGAGGGTGATGCGTCTGAGCTCGACCCCGCCGCCGCCGACGTTGCCGGAGTTGGGGATAGTGCGGTCCACGGCAACTTGTTTGAAGTGCTGGGGACGACTTCGGTGCTGGTCGGGATCGTGGTCGCGGCGATCTCGGCGGCCGTAGCGGTGAAGTGGCTGGTGGGGTTCCTGAATCATCACGGGCTGACGCCGTTTGGGTGGTACCGGATCGTGCTCGGGGTGAGTTTGATCGGGCTGATCGTGGGCGGGGTGGTGAGGATGTAATCCGAGTCGGAGTATTGCTACCTCGGTGGAAACAAAGCCCACGTGAGTACCAACGACAAGGCGTTCACCAGAAACACACCCCTGAGTAGCCGTGGCGGCTGAATGTGCATCTGTTCAAGGAGCAGACGAACGATGGGCGCTTCGGTCATCATCGTGAGGATCAGGATCGCGCCCGTCAGCCACAGCGCTTCGAACAAGTATGGGGCGAACGCGACCACGCCGAGCCTAACGATGCCCGACGTTACGTTCGCCATAACCATAACGAGGCATGACTTCTTGGGGGGAACAGACGCAAGGACTGCTCATACCAAACGCATAATTATTTCGGGCGCACCCTGGCGCGAACGCGGATGTGTGGCACAGTCATACGGATTTAACGTAACTCCTGCGCGCGGTTCGGCGCGTGATAAGGGCGATGTTGGCCTGTGGCGTGCGGGAGCCCATCGGGCACGTTCCCGGTGTCGTTTTCCTGGCGCGATCCGATCGGCGTGGCATACTCGGGTCCGGCACCGGAGGCCGAACCATGGACATCACCGAACGTGAATCAGGGGATCTGCTCAGGTTGGAAGCGCTGGTGGACGCCCAGCGCGACGCGAAGCTGCGCGATCGCTACCGCGTCGCCCTCTTGGCGCTGCGCGGCTGGGAGGCCAATGACATCGCGGCCTCGCGGTCGTCCAGCCGACGCGCTTCTGTTTCACGGTCCCGAGGGAACATCGCGCAGAGGAGATCCTGTGCCGAAGCGAAGCCGAATCGGCAGGAGCCTTCAGCACACGTCACTCAGCAGGTCGCTCAGAAAAATCATCACATCAGAACTGGTGCTCACGCCGTCACGGTTGTAATCGCCGGTGCCCTCGAAGAAATCGCTGATGAACTCAAAGAAATCCTGTGAATCGGCCATGCCCGAGCGGTTCCAGTCAGGCGGACAGCAGCACCCGAGCGAAGCGACCCAACCTTGAAACACGCCGTTTTGATTGCGACCTTCGCCTATAAACGTCCGCCCGTCCAACGAAACGCCGTAGGCTCGCCGCAGTTCCCAGTCGTTCATCGGGAGGTCGTAGGCATTCGCAAGCAGGCTGAGAATCGTGCGTGCGCCGCGGCCCTCACGCCAGATGAACGCCCCCGAGAACCCGGGGAGGCCCGGGCGGTTTCCGACGATGGTCAAGCCGTCGCTTGAAACGGCACGGCCTTCTCCGGTAAAGCCGAGTGCGGCGAGCCCGCCCGATTCCCAGCGAAACGCCTCGCCGAAGGGGAACTGAAACGAGTTCGTCCGGCTAAACCCGGTGATGACGGAGCCGTCGGTGTTGACTGCATAGGCAAGCGTGTAGAGCGGCCCGCCGGGGAGTTGGCCGAGTTCAACGTAGCCGCCCGTGGATGTCCATGAGTAGGCATACACACCTTGCTGGTCGCTAAGCGCGCCGACAACGGTCAAGCCGTCCCCCGAAAGCGCACGCGACTGGAAGATGCCCGATCGATCGGGGATCGAGGGCAGTGCCACAAATCCGGATTCCAAAGACCAGAGATAGGGACGATCATCCAGATGGAGCAGGATGGTTTCGCCATCATCAGACAAACGGACGGTGTCAACTGATGACTGTGGATCCGGGAGTTCAAGTCGGAAGGGGCCGGCACGATCGAACCAACGGACGAGCAGCGAGCGGCCTTGCTCATCGGCGCCGAATCCGAGGATGACGGACCCGTCCGCCGACACTCCGCTTGCATAACACGGACCCCAATCCACTGGCGTGGGCAGCGCCGTAATGCCGGTGCCGCGGTCCCACGCAAAGGGCCTGGCCCGGGGCGTAGCGACGCCTTCGGGGTGCGCATCGCTGCTGCCGACGACCACGCGCCCGTCGGCGGAGATGGCACTCGGTGAGCTACTGATCTGTCCGCCCGGCAGATCACCGACCCATTCGAAGAAGGCTTGGTGCTGGGCAACCGCCGCGGGTGCCCCAAGGTGCAACGCCACCAGCGACACGGCGAGGACGAGAGTTGATCGAATCATGTGGCGCACGGTGACTCCGTTCGGTATGACTTGCCCGATGCGTAGTCGTCACTCACACCGGCTTCATCAACGGAAACAGCAGCACATCCCGGATCGTCCGCTGGTTCGTCAAAATCATCACCAGCCGGTCGATCCCCAGCCCCATGCCCCCCGCCGGGGGCATCCCGACCTTGAGCGCATCAATGAAGTCCTGGTCGAACGTGCGGTACGTCGCCTCTTCCGCGGACTTCTCCGCGTCCAGGCCGCGCAGTTGCTCGCGGAACTTGGCTTCCTGCACGTCCGGATCGTTCAGTTCCGTGTAGTGCGGGGCGATCTCAATCCCCGCGATGAACAGGTCCGCTCGGTCGGCGATCGCCGGGTTCGCGCGGTTCGGCCGCACCAGCGGCGAGATCGCCGCCGGGTAGTGCGTGATGAACGTCGGCACCGCCGGGTCCAGCCGGGCCTCCCCGCCGTGTTGCTTATCTTCGAACAACTCGTTCACCACGAGCCACTCGTCCATCTGGTCCACCTGCGTCGGCGGGATCTTCGGGTGGCGGCGCTTGAACTCCGCCCGCGCCCGTGCCGTGTCCGTCATCGGGAATCCATACGCCTGCTCGAACAGGCTCGCGTACGTCACGCGAGCGAAGGGCCGACTGAAGTTGATCGACCACTCCCCGAACGGCAGCACCACGTCCGCTTCACCGGCCGCGGACTCCGTTGCCGTCGTCTGCTCTTCCTCCACCTCGCGCGACATCGAGTCCCGCACGAACCCCGCCGCGTCGCGGATCAAACTCTCCGTCAACTCCATCACCGTGTCCATGTCCCCGAAGGCATGGTACGCCTCGAGCATCGTGAACTCCGGGTTGTGCTGCTTATCAAGCCCTTCGTTGCGGAAGTTGCGGTTCACCTCGAAGACCCGCGGCATCCCCCCCACCAAGAGCCGCTTCAAGTACAACTCCGGCGCGATCCGCATGAATAGTGGCATGTCCAGCGCATTCATATGCGTTACGAACGGCCGCGCCGCCGCACCGCCCGCGAGTTGCTGGAGCATCGGCGTCTCGACCTCCATATACCCACGCCCCTCCATGAACCGGCGCACCCGCGACACGATCCGGCTGCGGAGTTCCATGACCCGCATCGCCTCGGGGTTCGCCCACAAGTCCACGTACCGCCGCCGGTACCGGATCTCCACGTCCGCTAGCCCCGCGTGCTTCTCCGGCGGGGGCGTCAGGCTCTTCGCCCCCGGATACAGCCCGCTCGCCCACACCGTGACCTCACCCGTCTTGGTCTTCATCACCGGCCCGCCCGCCACCACGATGTCCCCCAGGTCCAGCGTCTTGGCGAACTCGAACCCGCCGCCTTGCATGCAGTCCTTGTGGCTCACCGCCACCTGCACATCGCCCGTGTGGTCCCGCAGCGTGAGCCAGATCAACTTCCCGCCGTCGCGCAGCAGCATGATCCGCCCCGCG
>JBGSIF010000076.1:0-15030 GCA_041742635.1 Phycisphaerales bacterium | reverse complement strand
ACCCCACCCCCGAGGGCCCGCCGAGCACTGGGCCGCATGCCCTCAATGGCGCAGGAACCAAACACCCCCCCGCCCAGCCGCGGGACCGATACCATCAACCGACCCTCATAGCACCTGGCACAGAACTTGGGGGCCGGCCATGTCCACCCCCTCTGCCGTAGACTCCACAATGGTCGTAGCACGCATGGTCGTACCACCTTTCCCCCTTCCAGATCATCTCGTCTTCACTCGCCAGACGGTTGGAACACGTTGGGCTTGAACGCAGGGAACACTACCTCGGCAACAACTGTTTGTAGGAACTGGCATACTTCGGCCCAAAAACTTCAGACATAAAACTAACAATCAACTCTGCTTTCTTACGAAGAACGTCGCTCATCGCTAGGTCGGACAAGAACTGACGGTCTCGAAGCACAAGCAACTCAAATGTTTCAGAAATATCGTTATCGATGGATGTGCCTGCGTACAGAGTGGCGTACCCAGCTCGTACACACTCGTCCGTTCTGCCTACTTCCCTTAGCAATATTGCCGCTGCGACGCTGTTGCGAGATGTCGGCGGTGATGCGGCACGCAACTGAACCCACTCGTCATAAGGCATTTTTGATTTATATTTATTCACAAATACAGAACACGCTTCGTGCAAGAATGACCCTTGTGTATACTCGCAGGGCGCATTTCCAACCGCGATCACGACTGCGCATTCAGTGTGCGTACCTCCAGCCGGGATTGTGCCAAGTCGGAGCGATTCAACAATCCGTATGCTCTGAATGTCCCTTTCATAAACTGATGCCGGCAACAAGATCGCTGCTTGGAATATACACTTCAAGTACTCATCTGATAAAGCATTGTCAATAGACTTGTAAGATATAGTCATATTTGGACGCATCTTTGGTGGCGAGTAGTTACAGTCGTTAATGCCGTCAAGATGATACTTAGTAATTGCCTCCATGGAAGATAGCGTGAGTTTATCTGCACCTTCTTTCGTGTCTGCTACGCCGGCCTGTTGCGAGTTGGACAACTGATTGCTATGCGGCCATAGTAAATACGCAACAGCGTAGCAGGCGGACACGCAAGCCAATACTGCTACTATTCGAAGTCTGAGCGTGAACATAGACTTCCAGAGAAAGAGGCAGGTGGTCCAACGATGTGCCATGATCGTTTTGCGCAGGTTCACGCTCATAGGGTCACCAGTCTATATTCTACCCTGATCTACGACAGGTGTCCCAGAAGTCGTGCCACGACCTTCGTGGAGTCTCGGGAGGCGGAACAAAGGTCGTATCTTCGTTCGTCTGACGTCACCGCTAAAGCACTACCTTCACTCCCCCCCCAAGACTCCGTCAAGGTCATGGCACACCGTCGAGCCACCTGCCCCAAACACTAGAATCGAACGGCCCGAGTCGAGTGCGTGCGATGCTTCATCTCGATCACACGGTATTCGGCGGCCGAGTCACATGCAACGACTTTCCGGCTCTGCCCGATTACAATCCCGCCATGGACGGCTCGTGCATGACGCAGGCGGAGATGATCGCCGAGGTGTACGCGGCCTTCGCGGGCGTGGGCCGTGAAGGGGGTGTCTCCTGGAGCGAATCGGCCGTGCGCGACGGTTTCGGTGAGGAAGCCGAGTGCCTCGTGGCCCGCGCCGCCGACCTCGATCGTGCCTGGACCGAACTCGTTGATGACCCGACGTGGAAACCGGACCGGGGCGTCGGTGGCCTTTGTTTTCTTGACGCCATTGGTTTTCGATACTATTTGCCGGTTGCGCTGGTGCGCTCGATCCGGACGAAGACACGTAACGACGCACTCTATTTCCTGACGCTCCCGTCGCCCGGTGATGAGTTACATAATCACACACTCGAAAAATGGTCGCGCCTGAACGACGAGCAACGGCGATGTGTGCTGCACTATCTCCAGTACATGATGGCGAACGATGAGTTGTCAAAGTCTGATTGCCAGGAAGCGAACAACGAAGTCGTGGGTTGGTGGCAGGAACCCATCGACAGTTACTGGGGACGCTTCGCTCAGCACGGCTCGGCCGAACCCGCGCCGCCAGAGGATCGGCCGGGCGGCGGGTGATCGCTGCTTCGTCTTCCGGAAATGGCGGTTCTGAAATCGGGACAAAGCGGCGGTCGTCGCTCGCCTGCCATTATGAAGTCGCTGATGGAGGGAGCGGCGAAGACGCCCCCCCTCCACCCCCCGTTGAAGAGGAAGCGCAAGACGCGGCGGTGGGCGAAGCCGACGCGGAGGAGAATGGCGACGCCTGAGCCGGTGCCGACGGCGAGGCTGGGGAGGTGCCGCACTCCGGGCAGACGGCGGTGGCGGGGAGGCCGTGGCGGGGGTAGTTGCAGGTAGGGCAGCAACCCGCCCGAGTCGTACGTTTGACTTGCGCATCTTGTCGCTAAGCGGCGGCAGAGATGCTCGCCGGTATGGTCGCCACCAACCAGAGCGGAACGTAACACATACGGCTGCCGACGTTATTCGTGCCCCATTCCCATCCCAACTCGATGGTTCCACGCAACGCGACGGGCGCGAAAGTCCACTTGGATTCACGTTTGCTGGTCGGATTTGGCAATACATAAATTTCTATGCGGCCACGGCGCAACGACATCCAATCGCCGTTTGAGTGGACGTAACCAAGTTGCCACCACGCACTCCCCACCCACACCACCACCAGCAACACCGTCGCCGCCGCCCCGCCCCGCCCCACTTGAGGGTCTTACGGATCGTCTTTCTTGTGTTCCCCGTTCGCGGCATCATGGTGAAGTGCTCACGAATCCTCCTAACCACCCTCCTACCCTGCCGTTCACGCCGCTTGTTCACCGCGCCCTGAGAAGACGGCGTCGATGCTCACCGCGCCGCGGATGATCGCGTTGCACGCCCGAAGCACATGCAGTTCGCGCAGCATCACGTCGTACGGGTAGTCCCGCTCGAACATCTCGACGAGCGACCGCAGCGACTGCGGCGTCAGCCCCGCCGTGTGCGCGGCACGCGTGTAATCAAAGTACACGGGCGGGGTCGGTGTTTGGGTGATCGGGTGTGACGGGGGCATGAGAACAGTCCGGTGACGATTCGTGAAGGGTCGGACGCAACGTCAGAGTTCGGGCGGAGGAAGTATACGAAGGGTCGGCAGGCCGTGCGAAAGGTTCAGCGCATCGACCATGGCGCGACGCCGCTGGTTCACCAGGTGCTTGAAGTTCCAGGAGACGATCACGTCCTGACGCGACACGACCGCGACGGCGACATGGAGCGCGTCGTCGGCGACGGCGGAGGGGAATATCCCGGCCGCAAGGTAGCGAGCGGCGAGTTGTTCCGCCTCGGGCGTGACGGGGAGCATCGCCAGACGTTCGAGGGACGCGAGCATGACGCGACGGCGCTCGCCGTCGGGGGTGTCGAGGATTTCGCGCCGTGCGGCGTCGGAGGTTGACGCCTCGAACTCGTCGAGGCGCGACCAGAACTCGCGGGTCATATCGCGGCGCTCCGGCGAACGGTCGTCGTCGAGCAAACTGATGACCGAGGTATCAAGGTAGATACGTTGTTTCATAGAGGGATGGTCCGAACGAACGTACAGGCTCGCGGCTGCGTGGTGGAATCCTACACGGACGCGGGGGCGGTCACATTCGGAGTCGTTGGTGGTGCGCCGCACTCGGGGCAGACGGCGGTGGCGGAGAGCCCGTGGCGGGAGTAGCCACAGTGTTCGCAGCGTCCTTGCTCGCGGCGACTCACGCGCCGGTCGTGCCGCCAGATGATGGGTAGCAAGCACGCCATCAGCACGAGTGGCATCCACATCGGAGCCTTGATGCTCCATCCCGAAGAATCCATGTTCCAATCGAACCAGAACCAGCACCCGGGGTTCTGGCTGACATATTTTTTCCAGTCGCCGTCGTACGCCGTGGCGACGGTGTGTTCGGCGTTCTGCGTGTACCACTCAGCGAACCGGACCCATTCACGCTCGGCCTCGCCTTTGGATCGGAGGATCGCCTCGTATTCGCGGCACTCCGCGAGGCGATCGCGGCTGCTCAAATAGCCGTCATGCTCGTTCCGCGAGAATGAGTAGCAAACACGTCCATGCTCGATGTAAAGGTGGTTCCCCGCGGCGTCACGCCTCCACACTACCCATCGAATACTCACCACCCACACCACCAAGAGCAACACCGTCGCCGCCGCCCCGCCCCACTTGATGGTTTTGCGGATTCTTTTTCTTATGTTCCGCGTTCGCGGGTTCATGGTGGGGAATGATATTGCCCGCGAATGTGCTCGGAGTTCGTGGGGTACGCAAGAGCGGCCCGGAGGTCCGTTCCACCATGCTGCGTATCACGGCTCGGTGGGGACGCTGGAGGTGCCTTTGAGGCGGTCGCGTTCGGCGCGGGCGGCGGCGTCGGCGTCTTGTTCGCTGACGGAGCGCTTGGGGCCGGTGGGTTGGCCCAGCGCGCTGCCGATGAGTTGGCGTGTCCCCATGAGAGGTTCGGGGTCGATCGAGGGCTGCATGAGCGTGCCGGTGATGCGGGTGGTCACCACTTCGTTGCGGAGCGCTTCGACGACGTCGGAGACGAAGGGGAGCCGGCCGGCGGAGCGGGAGTTGAAACGCAGGTCCAGTCGCTGGTCGGGCCAGGTCATGGTGCCGAAGCCGGTGATGGCGAGGGTGCGGGAGATGAGGGCGACCTGATCGAAGGTGACGGTGTGGCCGGAGAGTTGGAAGGAAGCCTGGAGGTAATCGAAGGAATCCTTGGCGGGGAGTTGGAAGTTGCTGAGTTGCATCAGGGACATGACAACGGGCATACGGATGACGTCGCCGCCGGCGATGCGGAGGCGTCCGAGGCCGGCGCGGGACGAAGGTTGATCGATGATGCCGGAGATGGAGACGGAGGCGTCAACGGAGCCGCGGCTGGTGGATGAGGGCTGGAGAGTCGAGGGGGAGGTTTGTGCGGCGGCGGGGTCGGGAAGAGAGAGCGCCTCGAGGACAGGGGCGAAGCGGACGCCAGCGAGGGAGAGTTCGGCGCGGTACTCGCGCGGAGAAGAGGCGTCGGGAGCGTGGGGGGCATCGGGGGCGTCGGGGGGGGCAGGATTTGAGGAGGGCTGGATGGAGCCGCTGCCCGTGATGCGTCCGGAGTAGCACTCGGCGGAGACGGCGGGGAAGAGGATGACGCCGGGGGCGGAGCCGGAGCGAGCGTGGGCCTGGAGGGTGCGGATCTCGAGTCCTGCGAGGGTGAGCCGCGGCGCGCGGAGGTGGGTATCGAAGGACCAGTGGTCTTGGCCGGCGGGTCGAAGGAGGGTGAAATCGCAGCGGCCGGTGGCGTTCTGAACAGAGAGCGCGTCGGCCATGGAGAGGCCGGCAAACTCGAAGACGCCCTCGAGCCGAACGGATGCGAGCGTGGAGGCGGGATCAGGGACGCTGGTGTAGAGGAAGGGCGAAAGTGAGATCGGCCCGGCGATCGTGGTCTTGGATTCATCCAGGCGGGCCAGCACGGCGGCGGGGATGATCGCACGGAGCGCGGGGGTGAGTGAATCGGCGTGCGCGATGGCGGCGAGGCGCAGCCGTGGTGCTGACTCGGCGGCGTCGTGTAAGGCGTGGGTCGCACGCTCGGCGTGCAGTACCACGGACCAATCGTCGCCGGTCAGGGCGAGGGCATCGGTCCAAACGCGTTCGGAGTCGAAGGCGATCTCTCCCAAGATGCGCGGGATGTCCAGGCGTGTGGAATCGACGACGAGTGAGAGACTGCTCGGGCGCAGGGTGCCGGAAACTTGAAGAGCGGAATCGCGCGGATCGGACGCGGAATGGAGCGCGGGGATCGCGGCGGATTGAACAAGAAGGTCGGCGTCGAAGCCGCCGTGGGGATCGAACGCATCGACTTGAGCGACGGATCCAGGGTCGAGGCGGGAGCCGAGGATCCCACGGACAAGGCAGGACTCGAAGGTCAAGTTCTCAACACGAAGCCGGAGGGCCGCATCGGGGATGACGCCAGCCTGAACGCCGGGAAGTGCGAGCGAGAAGAGGCCGTCTGCGTGGATGTGGACCGGCGGGCTGGTGGCGGAGTGCAGAGTGAAGCGGGCCTCGTCGAAAACGATGAGCCGGGGCGGCGATGGGGACGAGGGTGCGGCGGAAGAGGGCACTGGGTCGGCGGGCAACTCGATACGCACGGCGAGCGAGCCGCCGTTCATATCGAAATCGACGCGGTCGCCTTCGTAATCGAGCGAGAGCGCCGCGGCGCGATGAAGACGGACATCCAGGCGTGCGGGGGTGCCGGGTTGAATGGCGGCGGCGAGTTCGGCGTCGAAGCGGCCTTGGGGTCGATAGGCCGCGGTGAAGTCACCGATAGACGCCGCGGCGGAAGGAGCGAAACGTTGGATGAGTGACGCGATATCCAGCGAGGCGTCTGCGTTGGAAAGCAAGAGCGTCGCGTCGGCGTACACGATCGGGAGAGCGGGATCCGCAGCGATGGTGAAGGGCGCGGGTGTGTGTGATGGGATAGGCGCGGCGTCGGGGTCTGAAGAGGTCGCCGCGAGTGAGGAACCAAGCATCGAACCGAGTGTGGAGCGGAGGGTGGCATCGGCGAGCAGCGTGAACGAGCCGGCGTCGGAAGTGAGGTAGACGGGACGGTTGATCGAGCCGGTGAGGGAATGGGAGCGGAGGTCGCCGCGCAGCATTGGGAGATGGACGTGGTTGGAATCAACACGGACGATGGCGTCGAGATTGGAAGCAAAGAGGCGGGAGCCGTCGGCGAGGACGAATGGCCCCAGTTGTGCGCCGGCGATGGAAATCTCGGCGCGGGCATCGAGCGAATCGGCGTCGATGGGCCACACCGATACATCGCAAGAGAGTGTGCCGCTGCGGTCGAGTGAATGAAGCACTTCTTCGAGGGCACTGGCGTCGGGCGTCAAGTCGGCGGCTGAAGCGGAGTCGGCTGTGGCTACGGGTGAAGAATCAGCGGCGCGGCGGACTGCAAACAGGAGCAGGTCGTCGATGGTGAGGCCGTTGGCGCGAACTCGTACATCGGGCTTAACAACGGCGTGGCCCCCTTCATCGAGGATGACCTTGGCGTCGATGTCGAGATGGCCACCGCCGAGGCCGGCGAAGGTGCCTTCGAGGACCGTGGCGGTATCCTGGGTGATCTGCATGAGCACGCCGGTGCCGAGGACCGGGAGCGGGAACCCCGCGAGAAGAAACCCTGCACGCGGGATTGTGACCATGACGGTGTAGGTCCAAGGGGCGTCTTTGCCAGCGGGGGTGTGGACGCGGATATCGAGGCTGGCGACACCGCCGAGGTCGAAGTCCGGGGCGGTCAGGAAGCGGTCGCACTCGCGGATGCGTGCGTCGATGTCGTCGAGGACGGCGTCGGAATCATCAAGCCAGTGTTCGAGGTTCTCGATGTCGTCGGGAAGTGCCGCGATCAGGCGTCGGCGTTCGCGGTCGTAATCATCCCGGTCGCGCGAAGCCGTGACGCGAGTAGTCTGGTTGGAAACCAAACCTTGCTTTCGCAGCGAGGCATAGTGCTGCTGACTGAACAGGAACGACATCGCGCCGCGCCGGCTGGGGGGGAGCGAGTCGGCGAAGACATGGTCGAGCGGGATGTTCTCAACGACGATGTGGAGCGAGACCTCGGCGGCGTCGTTGGGGGGCGCGATGGTGCCGGTGGCATGGACGGTGGCACCAGAATCGGCACGACCGTCGATGCGGGTGAGGGAGATGCCATCCTGATCGAAATCGATCCGCCCCGAGACGTGCTTGAAGGGATAGGGGACGCGATGGAACGCGGCGGTACCTTCGGACAGATCCAGCCAGCCGCCGACACGCAAGGGTGCGGCCGTGGAAGGACCGGCTGAAACGGTGGGGGCGATCGGCGCGGCGCGTTCGAGCACCACGGTGCCGCTGACAAGCGCGGTCGGCCCAGAAAACGCGGCGAGGTTCTCTTTCACCTGCACCGGGGTAAAAGCGAGCCACCCCGGGTTGCGATCCACTCGAAAATCCTTGGTGGTGATGGTGCAGGTGAACGGCGCGTCTTCGGCGATGCCCGCATAGTCGAGCGAGATGTGGGCCGGGGCCGTCTGGCCTTCCAGGGTGGCATCGAGTTCGGCGGTGACGCGATTGGTGGAGACCTTGACGGTGCCGACGACGGAATCGAGTGAGAGCATGTCGTCGATTTTGCCGCTGTGTTCGGCGGCTGGCACAAGCGCGTTCATGGAGGCACGATCGACCGTAATGGAGGCTTCCGGGCCGTTCGTGGGGTCATAGGTGAGGAGAGTTTCGGAGATGCGCCCGTTGATATTCAGGCGTTCCCAGATCGTGCGCATGTACGTCGGGACAGAGCCTTCGGGCCAAGGATTGACACCGATGTTCACGACACGGATGCGTGCGGTCGAGTGGTCGAGGTCGATTGTTCCATCGACGATCATGCCGACGGTGAACTGCTCGGGCAAGGCGGGGTCGGGATTCGATGGCGTGCCCGGCGACGACGCCGCGGGCAGTTTTATTTTTTCTTGAAGCCGAACGGAGTAAATCGGGCGGAGCGGGTCGGAAGGTTCGACGTTCCCTGAGACGCTCAGGCGAGTAAGGACGCGGTAGTTGGAGGGCAGGTGCGTGGAAGGATGCGCGGGGGTATGTTCGCCGACTTCGACGACACCGTCCAGAACGTTGATCTTTGGGGGCTGGGTGAGGCGCTGCTTGGTCTGGGCGACGGGTCGGAGACTAGCGATGGAGATCTGGCCCGAAACAGTGGATTGACTAACGCGAAAGACCGGCTCGACGAGGCGGAGGCCGGTGGGGTTCACCTCGCCGCGGAGCAGCCCTGACCAATCCAGGTCGGCCTCGGCCCGACGGACGTACAGGAACTCAGCGCCCGGGGTATCCATTCCCGGGACTCGGAGAGAAAGTTCTTCCATGATGAGCCGACCGTCGAGCGAGATCGCAACGGAGCCGGCGTGCATGGAGCAACCCAGGAGCGGTTCAATCGCGCCGCGTGCGAGGTATGCGACGACGGGAGAGCGGATAAGCAGGAGCGCCAGGATGAGCAGAAGCAGCGGACCGCCCAGGAGGACGCGCCATAACCAGCGTGTGCGGCGTCGCCACGCCTTGCCGAGCAGACGCGGGTTGAAACGCAAACGGCGCACCGGGATAGAGGCCGCATTGGCCTGAGTGACTGGCGCGTCGTCGTCGGAGCGCAAGTTGGTTGGATCATCGTGCATGGAGGTGCAAAGCCGGCGCTGGCAAGAGATCACGACCGAACGCCGAGGTGCCGATATGGACGAATCGGATCAGGATTATAGATAGCACCGGAGCGAGCCATGACTTGGCGGATTGGGTTCTGTTCGATTGCACGCCTATCCCGTACACGATCACATGCAGAATCGCAGATGGTTGAACATCGGCAGCCGGGGGAGACACACGGCCCGCATGGTCAGGTGCAATCTGTCTGGTTCCAGCCTCAGCCTATTGAGGTGCGTCGGTGGGCGGTTGGATGTGGACCTCGCCATCGAACTCTGAAACACTGATCCGTGGAAGCCCGGCCCTCTCACGTTCGAGATTGATGCGCTCGAGTTCGGCGCGTGCAGACAGCAACTGCGCTTGCGCCCGTTTCATCTCGATGTCCTCGTAGGCGGATTTTTTGGAAGAAACGATGATACAGCCTGGTAGAGTGGCGAGTATCGTGCCGAACGAGGCGAGTGCGACGGCATGGCGGCAGCGGTTGTTCATGTGAGGTTCCTTTGGCCAGATACCGCCGAAACACGGGGAACCTGACAGCGATTGACGCTGATCGCGGTGCATCCGTCGCCGGCGTCGCGGCACCATACCACACCGAATCCGCGTGCGGGTGCGCCGGTGCTGCTGTATACCGCGGGCGTGGCAATGAGATGTCAAGTCGAGTGCCGCGGCGTCAACCCGGCCCCTTCGCGGGCTTGCCGGTCGAAGTGTCTTGCCCGCGGAGGTGCCGGGTCATGTCGCGCATGAACTTGACGGAGCGCCCCCGCTGCACCGGATCGACGCTGCCCCCTTCGGGATCATGGACGAAATCGAAGAAGCGTGCGGCCCGCTCCGGGGACAACCTCGTGTTGTCTTCGCGCAGACGCTGCTCGTCCTTTTTGGCCTGGTCTTTGATAACGGCGAGGCGCTCGTCGGTTTTCGTCGGGAGAGGGCTTTGCTCCCCGGCGATGTCTTCGATGAGTTGGGTGAACTCGATGATGGAATCATCGAGGAACGCCGGGGCGTCGCTGGGGGGAACGTCGGTGTAGCGCTTGGCAAAGTCATCGACCATGTCGGCGGCGAGTTTCTTGATGTTCTGCTCGATCTGCTTGCGCATTTCGTTTTTGATCGTCGCGGCGAAGGCGGCCATGATCGGGGCGTCTTCCTCGGACATTGACTTCATGCGCGCGACGAGTTCTTTGATCAGCCGGAGGCGTTCTTCGAGCGGGAGTTTGTTGAACCCGTCGGTCAGTAGAGCGAACTCAAGCACATCGCCGAGATCGTCGTTGGAAAAATCAGGCTGGGGCTGTGGGAACAGCCGCACACTGATCCACATGCAGAGCAGCAAGAACGAAAGGACGCCCGCGGTCGCCGCGACACGCCGCGGCCAGAGCATGTGCGGCTCGCAACGGAAGAACTGCCAGTGACGCACAATCGCGTCTTGAAGCCGCTGCGCGGCACGGGCCGGCGGGACCGGCACGCGAAGCACGGCGGTGTCCGGCATAAGGAGCGATTCCATCTTCGGCGGGCTTTGAGTTGGGGTGTCGCTCATGGCGGTGCTCGATCAATAAGTTGGATCCAAGGGCACACTGCCCGCGTTCAATCATTCGTTTACATCGAACTAATATCAGAAACGGGTTACGGCCCCTCGATGAAGTTGGACGGATCGATCTCGAGCCAGTCGGCTCGCCAATCTCCGAAGTACAGACCATTCTGGTCATAGGCACCCGCTTCGAGGTTGCCGTCGGCATCGAGCCGGTATTTCTTCGGACGGCCCGGGTGCCAGGGGTTGGCGTCGGCGAGGACTGGAAAGTCGGGGTTGAACTCATAGAACTTCGTGACGGTCGCGGCGGGGAAACGATCGGCACGAAAAATCTCGCGGGCGACCATCAGTGCCCCCGGCCAATATTCGTAACTAAATCCGGTCTGTAGGCCGACGCCGTCGTTATCCGATGGGCACAGGAACGGCTCGGTGACGATCAGCACGTTGTTCTCGTCATATCGCGGCGGCTCGACATCCATGTAGCCCTCCAGCACTTGGAGCAACTGGGGATCGTTCGGGTTCTGTGGGAACTGCTCGTTGTGGAACGGGAGAACATACGGGAGTAGGTCTTTGTTCGTGTTTCGATAGTTCTCGAACGCAATCCCGAAGCCTTTTAGGTTTGTGAGGCATTTGAGCCGTTTCGCGCCTTCACGGACCTTGCCGATGGCCGGGAGGGTGATGCTGACAAGGATGCCGATGATGGCGATGACCACAAGCAGTTCGATGAGAGTGAACGCTCTGGACGGAGCGTACCTGAGTTTTCCCACGATTGGCCATCGCATATTCTTGCTCCGTCGTCGGGACCAACACACCGGCGACCGCCGATGAGTGTGTAGTTGTAGTTTATCGTCACGCTTTCGGTTGCGGATGCAGGATGATAGAAGAAAGCCACGAGAGCCGAAAAACGAGAAACTCGAGGCCCCAAGTTATGCACGCACCCGCCCACTCATACGGGTTTGGCCTAACTTCTGCAATCACACGCCGACGATGAGTGGATTCCTCGGAGCGAATCGTCTCGCTTTCTCGTTCGGCCAGAACAATCCGAGCGCGTAACTTACGCAGAATCCGTATAACATCCGTCATGCCCCGGCACGAATCGATCACGTGGACCACGTTGCTTGCCCATTTCACCGCGCTTGCGAAAGCTTCACTCTCTCTCCCGAAGGACGCGAGCGGTGATCGATGGCGCGCGGCGGTGCCGGCGATTGTGTCCTTGCAGGCCGTGACACACGCGCTGGGTGAACTCGACGCCATCGACGAACCGTCCACGATACGGCCGCGAAAGACCGGTGGGCACAGCAGGGACAACGGGGGGGGCGGGGGCGAGCGGGCCGTGGCATTGGATAAAGCCGAGATCCTGATCCGACGCGACTCGCACGCACTGCGCGAGTTGTGGGGGCATCAGCCGCTGCACGCGGAACTCGCCGAGATCATCGCGGACGCGAACGCGGCATACGAAGCCGCGTTGGACTTCGGATACGAGTGGAGCGTCGTGGACGAAGCACTCATCGCCGAGCACCCCGCAGACGTGGTGGAAGAACTGCTCGCCGCCGGATTCAGCGGCGATTTGTACGTCCCCGCGCCGGGGGTGATGCTCTTCGAGTCGTGCCCGGCGGCGTGGCTGCACCCGAAACAAAGCGCGCCCGACCAAACGGACAAAGTGGCAAGCCGTGGGCCAAACCAAGGGGGCATCGTGGATGATGCGATGCTTCGGATCGTGACGGAGTTTTTGAAGGGAGCGGGCGTGCCGCTCGCGACATCGCGCCCCGGGATGGGGTACCGGCAGTTTGACTTTGCCAAGGGCGGGCCAGTGCGTGATGTGGTCGTGGAGTTTGGCACGTCCCCGCCGGGCGGGCAGGCGCTGCTCGTGCCGGCGATCCTGAACGGCGAGGCGCAGCCGGTGAGCCTGCCGCCACGGAAGACCGAACCGATGGACCCCTTGCCGGTGGTGTTTCAGGATGAGAGCGAGGCAGATTGACCGTGGATGCGCGCGTGATCGGTCGTGCCACGCGATTGTTCTCTGAAACTATTTGAGTTGATAGATGCCGCTTTTTTGATGGTTCCGTGTGCCATCGTGATCGTCGGCGCGGACGCCGCGCGCGCCGAGCGTGTGCCGCGGCTATCTACATCGGGCCGCGGCTATCACGACTGGTCTGCAGCGGCCCGCCGACGACCCCCTCCGACCACTTCTGCATTCCACGAGGACGCTCACCATGCCGTACCAACTCGAACCCTTCGCCGATACCGGGCTGAACGAAACGTTGCTCGCCTCGATGATGGAGCGGCACGAATCGACGGTGGTTCCCTCCATGCGGCTGCTCTGGACGTACTACCGCAATCCGATCGTCTCGCTATCAAGCGCGGCGGGGAGCGCGAGCGGGCGGGTGCTTCGTGGAAACGCCGCGCACACCCGTATGTACCGTCTGGGGCAGGAACGTGGGTTGCCCGCCCGGCTTGTGGGCAAAGCCGATCGTTCGATCGACGACCGCGCCGATGGACGACGCGAGATCGTGATCGAGAACGACATCGGCTGGCGGGTCCACACCATGGTGGATTTTATGTTCGGGAAGCGGATCACGATCGCATCCAACGCCGCCGACGAATCGATGCGCCGAACGATCGAGCGGGTGCTCGACGCGGTGTGGGAAGCCTCCGGGGGAATCGGTCTGCTGCAAGACATGGGGCTGCTCGGGCACGTCTATGGACACGTCGATGTGCTCGTGCGGCGACAGGACGAATCGGCCGACGATCTGTCCGAAACGGGTGCTGATCCCGCACAGGAAGCGGCCAACGCCGTTTGCATCGAGATCATCGAGCCAACACGCGGAGTGCCTCTGCTTTCACAGCAAGATTTTCGAACGCTCTCGGCATATGTCCTCCGATACCAACGGACCGATCGAAGCAACACCGATCATCCGAACACTGGAACGAACCAGTCACACGCACGAAACGGTACGACGAGCGCACTAGCGCGCGTGCTCGGCCGAAACGGTGATTCCGGTCCTGCCGGGGCTTCCAGCGTTGTCACCGTCACGGAGGTATTTAGCGCGTCGCGCCGGCAGGTGTACGAAGAAACGATCGAACGGACGGATGGTGGAATACTTCGCGCTGGACGACGCGGGGAATCCGGCCCGCGGCTGGTGGAGGATCAGCCGAATCGAGTGTCCATCGGCACGATCCCCGTGGTTCACACTCAGAATATCTCTCAGCCGTTTGCTTATACAGGCCTGAGCGAAGTAGAACCGCTGATCCCGCTGCAGGATGAACTTAACACGCGGCTGTGCGACCGCGCCAGCCGCGTCACGATGCAGTCCTTCCGAATGTTCCTGGCCAAAGGCATTGACGGGTTCGACAAAACGCCGGTGTCCCCCGGACAGGTCTGGTCGACGGACAACGTGGACGCCAAGGTCGAGTCGTTCGGTGGCGATGCCGACGCGCCGGGTGAAGCCGAGCACATCGAACAGGTGCGTGAAGCAATGGACAAGGCGAGCAGCGTGCCGCCGCTGGCATCGGGAGTTGTCCGTGCCAAGATCGGCAACCTCACGAGCGAGAACGCGCTGCGCGTCACGCTGCTCGGGCTGCTGTCCAAAACCGCTCGCAAACGAGTGACATACGGGCGCGGGATCGCGCAGGTCTGCACGCTGATTCTGGATGCACTGAACGACGCGGGCATCCTGCGGACCTCGCCGGCGGACCGAGGCGTGCGCATCGAATGGCCCGACCCGCTCCCACGCGACGAAAAGGAACTCCTCGACGCGGCGCGTACCAAACTCGAACTCGGCGTCCCGCGTGAGAGGGTGCTCAGTGAACTGGGCTACTCGCCGGCGGATCCCGGGATCGAATGACTCAACTGAGTTGCACGCATCCCGGCTCACAGCACGTATCGCCCCGCATTCAGCCATCCAACACCTACTTCGCAAGGGTTTTTCCATGCAGACCAACAGCACGGACCACACCGATACAGACCACGGCAACGACACTTTCAGCGCACCGGCCCCCGACGAAACGAACGAGCCAATCGTGGATCCGAATCTCCCCGAGCCAGAGCCGGGCCGAGCCGATTCACCCGGTGCGGGCACCGAGCCGGCAGACGAATCGATCAGTATCGAGCAACTACATGAAAGGCTACGCCGAGCCGAAGCGTCGCTGGAAGCGGCGAAGGTTGAACTCAACATCACCGCGGTACGACGGATGATCCAGCGGGCACTGCTGGATGCGCACACCATCGACCTGGAAGCCGCGACGCTAGTGGTCGAAGCCGCGCTCAACGAGGGGGTGAGCGATCTTCGAGCCATCGGTGAACGTGAAGCGCGGCGTGCGG
>JBGSIF010000075.1:0-16813 GCA_041742635.1 Phycisphaerales bacterium | reverse complement strand
GATCTTCGTGGCGAAGTACGACGGGGGGACGAGGGCGGCACCGGCGATTCGGCCATTCGCCGCCGGTGCGTTGCGTGAGCGTGTGCCGCGCGTAGTCGAACCGCTCGCCGGAGCGGAAGGCTGGGCGAACCGCCCATTGATGAATAGGTCGTATCGCGGGGCGATGACGACCTTCGTCGTTTCGGGTGCCGGCGCGTAGTCCCACGCGGATGCGAACGCGGCGGCATCGGATGAAGTCGCGGCAAGCGGGGTGCTCATGGGGAACGATACACCGCTGGGGCGCAGCGCGCGGCGTTCACCGCGGGCGTCGACAACACACTCGGGCGCGATAAACATCATGCCACCATCTCGTGCCAACTCTCGCCGTCGCACATCAATGAATACAATGCCAAACGACGACGGCCCACAGGCCTCGGCGTCTGCAACGACTGATGGGGTCGGATCGTTCAGTTACGGAGATCAAGGATGCCACCAGTGGACTTGATGTCGTTCGCCACGATTCCAATGGATCAGTTTAAGCTCAAGTGGCGTTTCAATGATTCCAAGTACGATGTACTGCCGCCGATTCACTTGGCGCAGGTCAAACCACTCGCACCGGCAGACGCGCGGCATCTTCGTAATCGAATCAATGAAGCCAACTTGCACAAGGCAATCCCTTTTACCGAGGGGTATTTTCGCAGTGTAGTCAGCACCAGCATGAGCGATTCTGGCGAGTGGGCTGCCGAGGAACGACGGGTTCGGAAATGGTTGTATCAGCGCGGCATCCCGTTTCAACAGCGAGTGTGGCTGTCGTACGATGGCCAGTGCGGGATCGAAACAACGTGGAAAATACTGATTAAGTACTGGTCCGCTTTTTATTACCCGTCTTCAGACGATCTGACGGTGATCGACGGTTCGTTCAACTGGGCATTATTCTTCTTCCATGAGGATGAAGTCTTCTTTGGTAGCAACCTCCCTACGCACCGTAGTTAACAATCTTCGAAGAACCAGACACTGGGTCATGCGAACAGTGCTCGGCAGTTGCAACCGCTACGGCGGGTGGCCCGACCGTCGTGGCACGCCAAATCGGGCCACCCGCACCCAACTCCGAGTTCGGAACTGGCTGGAGTTCGGTAGCTTCTCGAAGACCGACGGGGACCGTCGGGCCACGCACGCGGGCGGGCGGAATCCCTATGGTTCGATCAATGGAGCAACCAACATGGCAAAGAGAATAGCAAATGCAACTCCAAAGCCCGCACGCAAATCGGCCAGCGCGAAGCCCGCGACGGCACCGAGTGCGCCGAAACGGGGCATGAAAGAATCCAAGCCCGGCACAGTGAAACTCCTCTCCGGCGGCAATCCGCAGATCGGCAAGGCCGACGGCGACGCGCCCGTGCAGACGTATATCGCGGCGATGCCGGGGTGGAAGAGCGATGTTGGGCGACGCCTCGATACGCTGATCGTGCGGACGGTGCCCGGCGTGCGCAAGGCCGTGCGATGGAACACGCCGTTTTATGGGATCGAGGGCCAAGGGTGGTTCATCGCGTTCCACTGCATCACCAAGTATGTGAAGGTGTCGTTCTTCCGCGGCACGTCGCTGCAGCCCGTGCCGCCGGTCGAGTCCAAGGTTCCTAACGTGCGGTACCTGCATATCCACGAAGGGGATTGGGGCGGCACGCTCGACGAGGAACGCCTGGTGAGTTGGATCAAGCAGGCGGCGAAGATCCCGGGAGAGGAGTGCTTTTAGCGGATCGAGGCGCGGGTTCGGTTTGAAGTGATCGCTGCGCGGCTACAGTGACGCCTCGTCTGGATCGATTCGTAACGCGAGGTTGTATCGACCGGCGGATCGGTTCGTCGTCCTAGCCCGCCGCGGCTCCACACCTGATGGTTTCACGAGTTCACACACACATCACACCGCCCGCTCGTCATACGGAACCAATGCACATGTCAGCACCTGTCGCATCCTCTCTTGCGTCCGCCGCAACGACTTCGCTTACTGCTCGGCTTGTCACCGGACCTCGCCGGGACGCGGTGATCCGCGAGGCGGCGGACCTGCCGCGGATCACGCTCAGCGCCAAGCAGTCGTGCGATCTGGAACTGATCGGCAACGGGGGGTATTCGCCGCTGAAGGGGTTTATGGGCGAGGCGGACTTCCGCGGGGTGTGCAAGGAGATGAAACTCACCGCGGCAACGGCCGGGGGGGCGACGGCCGGGACCGGCGGGAAGAACGTCTGGTCGATCCCGGTGCTCCTGAGTGTGCCCAAAGAGCGTGCGCCGCGCGTCGGGGCGCGGGTGGCGTTGTATGCGCCGGTCGCCGGGCGAGACGCCCGGTCCACTGGTGCTGCCGATGGCGGGCGGTTGCAAGCGGTGATGACCGTTGAGGAAGTTTTCCCGCACGACAAGGCACTGGAGATCCCCAGTGTGTTCCGCACCGAAGACGCGGCCCATCCCGGCGTAGCGCAGGTCATGGCCGAGGGTGATACGTGCATCGCCGGGCCGGTCGAGGTCGTGGACTTGTGCATGGACCCCGACGGGGCCGAGGCGTTCCCCGAGCAGCGGCTCACGCCCGCGCAGACGCGAGAGGCGTTCGCGGCCCGCGGATGGAAGACCATCGTCGCCTTTCAGACTCGCAACCCGATCCACCGCGCCCACGAATACGTCTGCAAATGCGCCCAGGAAATCTGCGACGGGCTGCTCATTCATCCGCTGGTCGGCGAGACCAAGAAGGGCGACATCCCGGCGGATGTGCGCATGAAGGCGATCGACGCGCTGGTCCGCAAGTATTTCAGCGCAGGCTCCACGATGGTCAGCGTGCTCCCCGCGGCGATGCGATACGCAGGCCCACGCGAGGCGATCCATCACGCGATCATGCGTCGCAACTACGGGTGTACGCACTTCATCGTCGGGCGTGATCATGCGGGCGTGGGCACCTACTACGGCACGTACGACGCGCAGAAGATCTTCGACGAGATTGATCCCAGCGGGCTGGGTATCGCCATTATGAAGTTCGAGCACACCGGCTACTCCAAGTCCTACGGCGGGATGGTCAGCCCCAAGACATACCCCAAGATCGAAGGGGACTTGATCAACCTGTCGGGGACGGCGGTGCGGGACATGCTGGCCAAGGGAGAGCGTCCGCCCGCGGAGTTCACCCGGCCGGAGGTCGCGGACGTGCTGATCGAGTGGGCACGCTCCGCTTGATTGCCAAGCGAGCGGTGGTTCGTTTGGGTATATTGTGCCCATGCGCTACGCGATGATCATGGCGGGCGGGACGGGGACGCGGCTGTGGCCGATGAGCCGGACGCAGCGGCCGAAGCAGTTGTTGCCGTTTATTGCGCGCCCGACGGGCGAGGGGGGCGAATCGCAGTCGGCGTCGTTGCTTGAGATCGCGGCGGCCCGGCTGGATGGGCTGGTCCCGCAGGAACGACGTTTCATCTGCACCGGCGAGGGGTACCGGGCCGCGGTGCGGGCGTCGCTGCCCGAGTTCGGTGACGATCAGATCCTTGGTGAACCGGTGGGGCGGGACACCGTGAACGCCGTGGGGTTCGCGGCGGCGGTGTTTGAAAAACTGGATAAAGACGCCGTTTTCATCGTCTTGACCGCCGATCACTTGATCGAGCCGGAAGAGGTCTTCCGCGAGCGGGCGGACCTGGCCTTCCGACTCGTCGAGCAGGATAAAACGCGGCTCATGACCTTCTCGATCAAGCCGACGTACGCGGCGACGGGGTACGGGTATGTGGAGCGAGGCGGCGCGATCCACGGGACGCCGGGGAGCGACGGGCTCGCGTTCAAGGTCGAGCGGTTTGTCGAGAAACCGGACCTGTCGCGGGCACAGGCGTATTTTGAGAGCGGGCACTTTGCGTGGAACAGCGGTATGTTCGTGTTCCATGCCGGGACGTTCATGTCGTGCCTGGAGCGGTTCAAGCCGGCGTCGTTCGACGGGCTCAAGAAGATCCAATCGGCGTGGGGAACGGCGCAGCAGCAGGAAGTGCTGCACGCGGTGTACCCGACGCTGCCGAAGATCAGCGTGGACTACGCGGTGATGGAGCCGGCGTCGCTGCTGGCGTCCAGCAAGCCGGGGGCTTCGCCGGTGCAGGTGTGTACGGTGCTGACGGACGTGCAGTGGCTGGACGTGGGGAGTTGGCCGAGTTACGCCGAGACACTGAAGGCGGATGCCGCGGGGAACCGCGTCGGGGGCGAGGTGCGGACCCTGTTGTGCGAATCGAAGAACAACTTGGTCGTGGGCGACGAGGGGTGCGGCGGGCACACGGTCGCGCTCCTGGGGGTCGAGGGGATAGTGGTCGTCAAGACGCGAGACGCGACGCTGATCATGCCGCGGGAGAAGGCCGAGCAACTCAAGAAGTTACACGAGATGTTGGGAGCGGAGTTGAAGTAGACGATCGCCGGAGGTGTTCGTTTGCGGAGTCGGGGTCGTATGGTGGTGGCGAAACCGGGTTTATGTGGTCCATTCACCGGCGTAGCGCGTCGAATATTCCGGCGCATCGCGTGATGCGAGTTCAAACATCCGCTTGGCGATCTGGCGAACGTGCAGCGCATCGTGCGCGGCCCACGACGCGAGGAGCATCCCGGCGTGCAGCGGCCCGTGCTTCGCGTGATGATGCGCCGAGTTCCAGTCCGGGTTGCGGAGCGAGCGCAGCCACGCGACGGATTCGCGGCGGGCGTCGGCGAACGCCTGCGCCACGCTGTTCAGACCGCGCGGATCGTCGTTGTACGCTCGATCGATCGCCCATCGTTCCGGGTTGGTCGGGGGCCATGGCTGGCTGGGGGCTTCAAGCGTGAGACGAAGCCGGACGCGGAAATCGAATGTTTCTTCGTCGAGCATGTGCCGCATGATCTCGAGCACGGACCACGCGCCCGAAGCGGGTTTCCAGCGGGCGTCTTCCGAAGGCAAACCCGCGACCAAGGCGGGCAGTGCCGAGCCGATTCGCCCGAGTCGATCGATGAGTGAGGCCGCGTTCATTCTGGATCGTATTGCACGGCTGGACTCTGGAGGCTCGCGAGCGGCGTCCGCCACTCAGCGAGAGATCGTTCCGGTTCAGAGTGCCAGTCGGATGATCGATGAGCCGTGCCGGTTACTTGCGGCCTTGGCGTCGCTTCGCCTCTTCCATCTGCTTGGCGCGTTCTTCGGCGAGTTGCTGCAGCCGCGCGAAGAAACCGGGCTTGGCGGGGGATTTGCTGTTGCCGAAACCCGGCTTGTTGTACCGGTCGATGACCTCGGGCTTGCTCGCGGCTTCGAGGTCTTTGGCCGTCACATGATTCCGGATGTAGCGGGATTCGAGCGTCCCCAGCGTTGAGTTGACGATGAAGTACAGCACCAGCGCGCTGGGCGTGTTGTACATCATCAATGGGAACAGCACGACCATCATCACTTTCACGATCTTCTGCTGCTGTTCCTGCTCGGGGGTCAACTGCGTCGTCGGCGGCGGGGTCATGTACTTTTGCTGCACATAGAAGACCACGCCCAGAAGGATGGGCAGGAGGTTGATCGAATCGACCAGGCCCATGACCGGTATGTGGACGCCGGAGCCGAGGGGGATGAAATGGTCCGGTTCGGAGAGGTCGGCGAGGAACTTCCACCCCGGCGCGGCCATCTGAAAGACCCCGAAGAAGGCAGGCTCATGCCGCAGCCCATACATGAAATAGAGCATGGCGTAGAGCGCGATCCAGATCGGCGACTGCATGAACGCCGGGAGGCACCCAAGAAGGCCCTTGTAACTGATGTTTTCCTCGCGCATCAACGTCGCGATTTCTTGACGCATCCGCATCGGGTCGTCTTTGTACTTCTCCTGGATCTTCTTCTGTTTCGGCGCGAGGGCGGCCATCTGCTTGCTGAACCGCAGCATACTGACCTGCGACCACTTCGTCACCGGGTGCAGCAGCGTCCGCACGCACACGACCAGGATGATGATCGCCAGCGCGTAATCGAAGACAATGTTGTCGTGCAGGAACGTGAGGAACCACTGGAGCGGATGCGTGAGCCATTGGAACGTACACCACCAGCACGGTCCGCCCATGGTGTACACGACCACATCCGCCATCGAGACCGCCGCGGCGCGTGGCTCGGTTGTTTCATTCATCAGCGACGGCGCGAGCGGGCCGGCGTATACGGCGGCGTCGAAGTTTCCCGCGGTGCCGGGGGCGATCGTGACAGGGAGGCTCCGAAGGTACGTCACGAGGGTTTCCCCGTCCGTGCCGCCGTGGTCCATGACGTAGCGTTCGACGACGCCGGCCAGTTTCAGACGCTTGTCCTGCGCGGTGCCGGTAGGGATGTCCGGGTCGAGCCGGGTGTGGATAGCAACGGCGAAGTAGCGATTGGTCGTGGCGAGCCAAACCGGAGTGAAGGCGCGCTTATCAGATGTTGCGTTGGGCCACAGGGTAATGGGATCCCAGAGACGCAGCCCCGATGCCGGATCGCGCCGGGCCGGCTCGCCAAGCCAGTGGTCGCGGCTATCGACGAACTTCTCGGCCAGCACGATCTGCTGTGAAGGTTCGACGGCTGGGTCGGAGAGATACCCGAAGCGTACACGCCGGTAGTCGCCCCCGGTGCGCACGAAGCCCTTGTCTAGATCTGCCGGCCCCCATGTCCGCCACACGACCGACATCGGCAGCCCGGTCAGATTCTCGACGCGCTGTTCGAGTATCAGGTCGTAACTATTCGGTTCGAGCGTGTACGTGCGCGTTATGCGTGCGATGCCAACGGGCGGAACCGCATCGTCGGTGATGGTTGCCTGGAAGGTGGTCGAGTCGGCTTTGACGACGGTCTGGGTCCAGAAGGATCCACCGGCGGACGCCGGGTCGGACTTACCAAAGAGCGGGACGAAGGAGCCGTTGATTTCGATGCCGTCCAGGGCGAAGGGCACGACGCCGAAGTTGGGGACGCTGGGGTGCGGGACATAAGACTGGAGGCGTTCGGGCGTCGTCCGTTCGATGGTTTTGTACACCCCGGCCAGGTCGATCGAGGCGATCCCCGCCCCGAGCGGCGAGAACCGGACTTCCATTCGGTACGGTGCGGCGGGATCGATCGACCCGATCGGGACCAATGGGATTGGCGCGGCGGCGGGCACGTTATAGACCGCGGCGAGTTTGGCCGTCGAGGGGACAGCCGCGGGGGTGGCCGCGGGCGTGCTTGGTTGACTCGTCGCGGGTTCGGCGGCGGCGGTGCCGTCGCCCCCCGGGGGTGTAGCCCGGGGGGGTGTAGCCGGTGGCACGTTGGTTCCAGACGCCGCAGAGGAAGCCTGCTTTGAAGACCCGGATGCGGGCGACTGATTGGTCGAGTTGACGTACACCGCCCACGCGACGAAAACGCCGCCGATGATCAGCAGGAGGGGAACGATGACGCGGAGCGCTTTGCTCGCGGGCGTGGGGGTAGTGGGGGGGGGCATGGTGGTGTGGCGTGGGGTTGAAACCATTGGCGAAAGAAGGCCGAAGGAAAAAGCCGACTGCTGGAACTTGTTTGGAAGCCGCGCCCGTCGATTGTTCGACGGATGAGGTGAGGTGATGTACGGGTGCGATGATACGGGTGTTGGCCGATCGGGTCCGCCGTACATGTAACAGAACCGCGTGAACGCGCCCAGGCCGGTTCGTGGGGTGTTTCGCCGCCGAAGAGTCGGCGTACTCAGTCGATAGCCAGTGATACACCGCCCGCCCGGGAGGTGCCGGGGGGCAGATTGATTACCGGCTTACAGCAACGACGCGAAGGCTTGACCGGATTTCAACAAGGCTCGGGGGGAGCGTGGTCGATGGCGGGCGGATGGGGATCCATCGCGTCGGCGTGTGCTGCGACGCGATGGTCATGTGATAATCCGCTCCTTCGTGCAGTGCCGCAACCAGCGAGACCTGGTTGCACTGCTGGGACAGATGCAGAAGGACGACATGCTCGCGCGGGTCGATCTGACGGATCGCCTCGGCGGCTTGGTGGTTGCTCAGGTGTCCGTGCCCACCTGTGATACGGTGGATGAGGAAGTCCGGTCGTCCGGACGCGGCCTGAAGCCGCGGGCAGTAGTTGGATTCGATCGCCAGCACGTCCACCGGCCGTGGCCCGGAGCCGAAGAGGTTGATGAGTTCGGGCGTTGCACGTCCGAGGTCGGTTGCGAAGCCCAGCGAGCCACCGAGCATCGGTTCAACGCCCGACAGTGCAGGAGTGGTGTGATCGGCTCCTGCTGGTGGCATCGCGGGCGGCGTGTCGATGCGGAAAGCGGCGACGCCTTCGTCGTCGTGCGACAGCAACAGCGGGCGAACGAGCGCGCCGGACTGGATCGTGAACTCGCGGTCGAACGGCAGCAGGCGGGCGTGTGGAAATCTGACCCCCAAACGACGGGCGTGGCCTGTGTGAAGCCGCACGCGGACGTGGGCGGGCATCGCCCCGCGTTTGTCCGGGCCGCCGGCGAGCCAGCCGGGGTGGAAGTGGTCGGAATCCAGGTGCGTGAGGATGGCGTCGTCTACCTGATGGGGTTGGATACCCAGGGCATCGAGCATCCGCCAAGTGCGTTTGGGTGATAGGCCCAAGTCGATCAGGCACGCTCGGCGAAGCCCGGCTCGGTCAAAGACAAGCACCGAAGCGTTCCCCGCAGACCCGCTGGCCAGCACGCACAGTGCCGCGCGAGCACCCGGTGGGAACGCCGACGCCATCGGTTGGGTTGCGTCATGTATGATTGGTCGATGAGCCATCGCGCAGAGTGTACACGCGTTCGGCAGGCAATCCGATGTTCCGAGAGCCGCACGGGGTTGGTCGTATTAGGCTCCGGGCGCCCGGCGTGACGCACCCGTAGAGTTCTGCGCCACAAAGCCACCTCTTCCCAGCACGAAACACCATGATTCTGCTCATCGACAACTACGACAGTTTTACGTACAACCTCGTGCAGCGGCTCGGGGAGATCGGCGTTGCCGAGGAACGGCCCGGCGACGGTCTGGACCTGCGCGTCGTGCGCAACGACAAGGTGACGACCGACGAGGTCGAAGCGATGGGGCCGACGCACATCATCATTTCGCCCGGCCCATGCACGCCCAAGGAAGCAGGGGTCAGCCCGGCGATCATCACCCGGTTCGCGGGACGAGTCCCGATCTTGGGCGTGTGCCTGGGGCACCAGTGCATCGGAGACCTGCACGGGATGACGGTGACGCGCCACGTCGTGCCGATGCACGGGAAAACATCCCCGATACGGCACGATGGGCAGGGGATCTTCGCGGGGGTGCCGTCGCCGTTTGTCGCCACGCGATACCACTCGTTGGTGGTGCTGCCCGAAACGGTGCCCGCGAAGGGGTGGGCGGTCTCGGCGTGGACCGACGAAACGACCGAATCAGGGGCGACGCGCCGGGTTGTCATGGGGCTTCGGCGGGTGTGGGATGGCCCGGGGGCACCTCTTGAAGGCGTGCAGTTTCACCCGGAGAGTTTCCTGACGCTCGAAGGACCGCGGCTGCTGCGGAACTTTCTACACATGCGGGCATAAATGTTGTGCCCGACGTTCGGGTGGCTTATTTCGGTGCGTCGGTGAGCCATTTGGACAGCCGGGCCGACCAGTGACGGAAGACGAGCCGCGTGTCGTAGAACGGGTCCGCGGAACCGAGCAATGGATCGGTGGAAGTGACCGCGTCGTTCTCGACAACCGCCGCGAGGCGTTCACCGCTGACAGAATCTATAATTTCCATCTCGACGCTGGCACCCCCGATCTTGAGTGTCGGGGTGCCGGGTTCGCGTTCGCATCGCGCCAAGCGAGTGATGGCCGATCGGACGCGCGCCACACCGGGGCCGGGGGTTTGAGTGATCGTGTACGAACCACCGAGCGCATCGATCGCTTCGGCGCGAAGGTCCGACGCGAGTTGTGCGGCGGTCGTCGGATCGATCGGCGTGCCGCGCACGGTTGCTTTGGGCAGCACAACTGGAAAATCGATGATGAACGAAGTGAACGAGGAAAGCCGCTCGGAGCGCTGGACGAGTGCGCCGTTGTGCGTGGGGCTGGGCTGGAGTTTGGAGTAGTCCACGAGGAACCCAGAGAACCCAGGCTTCGACAAGCCCGCGGGTGCTTGGGCAGCCGACCGGCTTGAAGCGGATTCGACCGTACCCGCCGGTTCGTTGCTGATGCAGCCGGCCAAGATCGGTACGCACGCGAGAACGATGAATCGTATTTTGTTCGACATATCGGCAAGAGTAGGGCTTGCGGAAGGTTGGATTATTTGTGTGTTTCACGGGTAACAGCGTGCATCGGGTACACTTTCGCCGTGGCATATTCCGCCGCCGACGAAGGCGGATCAAGAATCTTCAGAGATGGAGTTTTCCCTCATGGCCTCGAAGCATGTCGAATCACGCCGGTACATCTCGCACGACCTGGCCGACTGGGCCTGTTCGCTGAAGTACAGCGACCTGAGTAAGCAGGCGGTCCAGAGCGCGAAGTTGTTCTGGTTCGATTCGCTCGGGTGCGGGCTAGGCGGGAGCCAGCAGGAGGACGCCCATATCCTGCTCGCGCACCATCGGCAGATGATCGGCAGCGTCAAGGGTGCAGGCCCATGCACCTGCTTCGTCACCGGCTTCAAGACCAACCCCGTTGACGCGGCGTTCCTGAACGACCACATGATCCGCGCGATGGATTACAACGATATTTACTGGAAGGCCGACCCGTGCCACCCCAGCGATATCATCGCCGGGCCGCTCGCGCTCGTCGAGATGCTCGGGCTTTCGGGCAAAGATTTGATCCTGGCGACGGTGATCGCCTACGAAGTCGAGATGCGATTGTGCGAGGCGGGCTTGCCGGGGATCAGGGAGTACGGCTGGCATCACGCTACGTTGACGGCGTTCGCCGCTCCGATAGCGGCCGGGCGAGTGCTGGGGCTTTCGCCCGACCAGATGGTACAGGCCATCGGGATCTCGGCTTCACGCACATTCACCCCCGGCGCTGTGACCGCGGGCAAACTCACCAACATGAAGAACACCGTGGACCCGTGGGCGACACGCATGGGCGTTGAGTCGGCCTTGCTCGCGCAGCGCGGGTACTCCGGCCCCGAGCATATGTTCGACGGCAAGGAAGGCCTGTACGCCGTCTTTAGCCACGTCCATTACAAGGGCGAAGCCGCGAAGTTTGACACCGCCAAGATCACCGGCAACCTGCCCACGTCTTCGGGCGATCACTATAAGGTCATCGACTGCGGGATGAAATCGTTCCCCATCGAAGCCCTCAGCCACGCACCGCTCACCGCGATGATGAAGTGCGTGAAAGAGAACAACATCGCGCCCGCGAGCGTCGCTGAGATCAAGGTGGAGGTCATCGCGCGGGCCGCGGATATCCTCGGGGATCCGCACAAGTATCGCCCAGACTCGAAAGAAACGGCGGACCATTCGTTGCCATACTGCATGGCGGTCGGACTGGTGGACGGCATGGTCACGCCGCTGCAGTTCAAGGAAGAGCGAGTACTCGATAAGTCGCTCTTGCCAGTGATGGACAAAGTGAAAGTGGTGGCGAATGACGAGTTCGAGGCGCTCTTCCCCAAGTTCCAGCCGAGCCGGGTCACAATCACGACCAACGACGGAAAGCAGTTTTCAAAGCGTGTAGACGTGCCCAAGGGCGACCCACGCGATCCGATGACCGAAGACGAGATCGCGGTGAAGTTCAACGCTTTGGGCGGCGGCGTGATCGGGTCGGCACAATGCAAGAAACTGCACGCCGCGATTATGACCATGGAAACCCTGAAGAACGTCGATGGGCTGATGGCTCTCACGGTCGCGGGCAAAGGTGCGAACAACAAACCCGCGAAGACGTCATCAACGAGCAAAAAATCGTCAAAGAAAACTACCAAACCGCCCGCTCGACCGGCATCGAAGCCGGTCGGGAAGAATGCGTCGGCGAAAATGAGCAAGAGGTCAACACCAAGGCGCTCATCGAACAAGCGGTAACGTGCCGACGCCGGTCTGAGGCATTCTTCGTCGCCGATACGGGTGTACACCGCGCCGGCTTAGCCGACTTTTTCCGGCTTGGCCTCGCTGGGAGCGGTCGGCTTGGATGTGCTTGGAACGCGGATCGTCCCGCCGCAACTGCGGCAGCGGACGTTTCTGCCGCGCGAAGAAATAGGCACGGCCAGAATCTTCTGGCACGTCAGGTTCGGGCACTTGATACGGATCGTCTGTTCGGCCACGACGCCTCCTCCGCCCAACGTGGGCTAGTGAGTCATCGGGTATTCCGCGTCGTTACTTGACCGGTCGTCGTTCCAAACTCGCCCCGCTGAAGAGTTTTCGGTCCCGCAAGCCGATAGTCGCAGAGTGTTCGATCGTGTTTCTTACATCCATATTTGCGGATGAACGGATGAATGCGGCTATAGTTCTCAGCATCATGCTGCCTGAGCGTCGCAGCATGTACGACTTCTGGAGTGCATATCAGTGGCCAAACCTAGCGAATCGGGCAACACGCCCAGTCGATTTGTCAACGAACTGGCACGCCGGACTTTGGTGTTCGATGGCGCGATGGGAACGTCGATTTACTCCAAATCGCTCACGGTCGAGCACGACTACTGCGGGTGCGAGAACTGCACCGACATCTTGGTCAAAACACGCCCCGATGTGATTCAGGAAATCCACGAGTCGTTTCTCGCGGCGGGCGCGGATGTCGTCGAGACCGATACCTTCGGCGCCAACAAACTCGTCCTCAGCGAGTTTGACCTCACGGACCAGACGTTCGACCTCAACAAGCGTGCCGTCGAAGTAGCCCGCGCCGCGTGCGAGTTGCATTCGACGGCGGACAAGCCCCGGTTTGTCGCCGGCTCGATGGGGCCGGGTACGAAACTCCTCACCCTCGGCAACACCACATGGGACGTGATGCTGGATTCGTACCGCGAGCAAGCCCGCGGACTCTTGGCGGGCGGCGGCGTGGACGTCTTCATCATCGAGACGTGCCAAGACCTCCTCCAGGTGAAGTGCGCGGTCAACGCGATCCTCGCGGCACTTTCGGACGTCGGCAAAACGCCGCTGGAAATTCCCATCATGGCGTCCGTTACGATCGAAACGACCGGGACCATGCTCGTCGGGTCGGCGATCGAAGCCGCCGCGACCGCGCTCGCTGGGTACCCGATCATCTCGCTCGGGCTCAACTGCGCGACCGGCCCGACGGAGATGGCCGACCATGTCCACTGGCTCGGTACCAACTGGCGAGCGGGCGCGAAACGGCACATCTCGTGTATCCCCAACGCCGGGTTGCCGGTGCTCATGGACGGACGCACCGAGTACCCGCTCAAGGCCGAACCGTTTGTCGAGGCACTCACCAAGTTCATCGAACGCGACGGCGTTCGCATCGTCGGGGGGTGCTGCGGGACCACGCCCGAGCATATCCGGCAGTTGGCCAAGAGGGTTCAAGAGATTGACAAGAACCGATGGCGCGAGCAATCGGGGACCACGGCGGTTGTTGTTCAAACAAAACAAGTGAAGACCGACGGGGACCGTCGGGCCACCCAAGACGCCCCACTCGCAGAGTGGGGCTACCCGAGCCGGCTCTTTGGGGGCTGTACATCCTTGTACGCACGCACCGACTATCGCCAGGACAACTCGATCCTCATCGTCGGCGAGCGCATGAATGCTTCGGGGTCCAAGAAGTTCAAGCAGTTGCTCGAAGCCGAGGACTGGGACGGGATTGTTTCGCTCGCGCGCGATCAGGTGAAGCACGACGGGGCGCATGTACTCGATCTGAACGTCGATTACGCCGGTCGTGACAACGCCCGTGACGCGGCGGAGGTCGTCAAGCGCGTCGTGCGTCAGGTGGATTCGCCGCTCATGGTGGATTCGACGCAGATCAAGACTATGGTCGCGGCGCTCAAGCACGCCCCGGGCAAGTGCATCATCAACTCCGCGAACTTCGAGGACGGCGACGAGAAGTTCGACCAGATCTGCGAACTGGCCAAAACCTACGGTGCGGCACTGGTCATTGGCTCGATCGATGAAGACAAAGAAGCGTCGATGGCCCGCACGGCCGAGCGAAAGGAAGCAATCGCCGCGCGTGCTTATGAACGCGCCACGAAGTTGCACGGCCTCGCCCCGCAAGATCTGTTCTTTGACCCGCTTGTGCTCCCGATTTCGACGGGGATGGAGTCGGATCGGCGCAGCGGGCTGGAGACGATCGAGGGCGTGCGCCGCATCGCCAAACGCTTTCCCGATTGCCAGACGGTGGTTGGGCTGTCAAACGTGTCGTTCGGGCTGAAGGCCGCGGCGCGGGTCGCGCTGAACTCCGCGTTCTTGCACGAGTTGCAGGAGGCCGGGCTGACGTCGGCGATCGTCCACTTCTCAAAGATCTTGCCCCGGAACAAAATCTCCGACGAGGTGTGGGCGGCGGCCATGGACTTGATCTACGACCGGCGTGGATCGGCGAAGATATTCAAAAACAGTGGCCCGGGCGTTCCGCCCGGAGTTGATGCCTCGATATCTGGAGCCGGTCGGGACGCCCGGTCCAATGGTGATGGGGCTGGTGCTGTTGGGGATCCGCTCCAAGTCTTCATCGGACTCTTCAAGGACGTCGAAGGCTCCGGCGGCTCAACCAAGAAAGATAAGAAAACCCTCTCGCTCGAAGAGCAACTCCGTGCCCACATCATCGACGGCGAGAAGGAAGGCGTGCAGGCCACGCTCGACGCCGCGATGCTCAGGTACAAGCCGCTCGACATCATCAACGATCACCTGCTCGACGGCATGAAGACCGTCGGCGAACTCTTCGGCTCCGGGCAGATGCAGTTGCCGTTCGTACTCCAGAGCGCGGAAGTGATGAAGATGGCCGTCGGGCTGCTCGAGCCGCACATGGAGCGTGCCAGCGGCCAAAGCAAGGGCAAAATCGTGCTCGCCACCGTCAAGGGCGATGTCCACGACATCGGCAAAAACCTGGTGGACATCATCCTGACCAACAACGGGTACACCGTCTACAACATCGGGATCAAGCAGCCGATCGTCGAGATCATCAAGGCGTGGAAGCAGCATCAGGCCGACGCGATCGGCATGTCCGGCCTGCTTGTGAAATCCGTGAACGTGATGGAAGAGAATCTTAAAGAAATGAACGACGCCGGGCTGGATACTAACGCTTCGCTCCCCCCCGTGGTGCTCGGCGGCGCCGCCCTCTCGCGCCACTACTGCGAGAGCACACTCCGCGACACCTACGACGGCGAAGTGTTTTACGGCAAGGACGCTTTCGATGGGCTGCGCGTCATGGACCACATCATGAGCGGCGCGACGGCCGTACTCAACCAAGAGATCCAAGAGCGACAACGCAAACGCAGCAAAGCCGAGGAGTTAATCGTCAAGGCCAAGCAGGAACGTGCGGCGGGAAGTGGCACTCCCAGTGGCACCGCTCTCCAGAGCAGTGGCGGTGGCACTGCTCTCCAGAGCAGTGGCTCTCGTGTCAGAAGCACCGTGCGAACAGACGTGCCAGTACCCACGCCCCCCTTCTGGGGATCGCGCGTCGTCACTGGTATCGACCTCGATCACATCTACCCCTTCATCAACCCAGTGGCCCTCTTCCGCGGTCAGTGGCAGGTGAAGAAGGGTGCGCTGAGCGACGCGGCGTATGACACGCTGATCGAAGACCAGATCACGCCGATCTTCGAGCGTTGGAAGCACGAGTGCAAAGAGAAGAAGATCCTCCAGCCCGCTGTGGTCTACGGGTATTTCCCGTGTGCCGCCGATGGTGACGACCTGGTGATCTTTAGTCCCCAAGACATGAAAACAGGCGTTGGTTTAGGCATCAACCGATCGGCGTTAGACAGTCGGCGTGAGATCGAACGCTTCTCGTTCCCGCGGCAGCCCGACAAGCGCCGCCTGTGCATCTCCGATTTCTTTCGCCCGATCGATTCAGGCGAGATCGATGTCATCGGTCTGCACTGCGTGACCATGGGGCCGCGAGCAAGTGAAGTCGCGCGTGAACTCTTCGCCAAGAATGATTACACGCAGTATCTGTACCTGCACGGCCTGGGCGTCGAGACCGCCGAAGCACTCGCCGAGTATTGGCACAAACGCATCCGCCAGGAACTCGGCATCGCCGGCGACGACTCGCCCCGCACCCGCGAACTCTTCACCCAGCACTACCGCGGCTCTCGCTACAGTTTCGGCTACCCCGCTTGCCCCGAGATGTCTGATCAGGACAAACTCTGGCGTCTCCTCCAGCCCGAACGCATCGGCTGCGTCCTCACCGAAAACTGGCAGATCGACCCGGAACAAAGCACCAGCGCGATCATCGTGCATCACCCCGAAGCGAAGTATTTCAACGTCTGACCTTCATTGATTTAGCCCCCATTTTCATGGACTCGTTGTAGTCGGAGTCATAGAGGTCGCCGCCGGCGCTTCTTCCCATCCGCCGCCTAGCGACTTGTACAGCGCGACGAGGCTGGTCGTGACCGCCGCGTCGCTCTCGGCGAGTTGATCTTGCAGCACGAACAGGTCACGCTGCGTGTTGAGTACATTCAAGAAGTCGGTCAGTCCGCGCTTCCATAAATCGGTGGCAATATCGACGGCTTGTTGGTTCGCATCGACCGCTCTCGCGAGTGTCTGCCGCCGATCCTGCATACGTGCATACGAAACCAGCGCATTGCCGACTTCTTCGTACGCGATCAGCACCGTGCGTTCGTACCCGATGAGCGATTGCTCTTGCCGCGATTCCTGTACACGGATGGTACTGCGGATCCGACCGGCGTCGAAGACCGGCCAACGCACGGCGAGCGGGCCGACGCCCCACGTTCGGCTGTTGCCCTCGAACAAGTTCCCGATATCTTCGCTGGCTAGCCCGAACGAACCCATCAGCGTGAAGCGTGGGTACAAGTCGGCGTGCGCGACACCCGTGCGTGCCGTCGCCCCCGCGAGCACTCGCTC
>JBGSIF010000074.1:0-5342 GCA_041742635.1 Phycisphaerales bacterium | reverse complement strand
CGAAGCGGCGCGGGTCGCGGAATAGGATCGCGCCAGCGGATGAGGACGAGGTGCTCCCGCTCGTGTGGACTTCCAGATCCCACATGGCGTGGATATGGCTTTGGCTGGGAGGCGGCTCGCCGGGGGGCACAAAGAGAACCTGCCCCGACATGCCCAGATGAATGATGAGCGCACGGGCGGCGGGATCGTCATGCGCGGCGGCGGGTGCTCGGGCGCATGAACCACGGCGCGGTTCGTGCGATCGATCATGCGGCGGAAGCGAAGCGACGACGGCGAGTTGTTTGCCATGACGACGAACGTCGGTGATGCCGTGGTCCGCCAGCAGAGCCGCCGTGATGCCTACACGTTGGGACGACGCGGACGTGCTGGCCGAGTTGGCCCTCGGGTGTTTGGGAAGGGCGGAATCGATGGTCAGGAAATCGGGCCGAAAGAGTTCGGCCCGAGCCACCCGTCTCCCGACGAGCACGCCGAGCAGCCCCCGGCGAACACACTCGACTTCAGGGAGTTCGGGCATGACGGCAGCGTATGCCGGGGACGTGGGCAACATGGTGGAGCAGCGAGGCGAGGGAATGCCGCGGATGAGCACTACATCTCAAAGCACGCCGCGTTCCTCGCGGGGACGTTGCTTGATCCGAACCTGAATGCGGAGGAGGAGGAGTTCCGGCGCATCGGCGTTGCGGACTTCTACCTCCGTGGTGGGACTCTCCCCGTGGGCAGCGTGCTCGGGTTGCTTGCGGAACACTTGAACACACTGTGGGGCGGGCCGAACCCCGTCTCCGCCGCTCTCTACCACCGGGGCCGGGTTCTCTTCCGCGAGCAATGGGACAAGCGGCTCCGCGAGCATGAGGCGGAGGTGTGGCGGATTCGGAACGGGGTGGAGTGAGTGAGCGACTATTCGTCCAGCGCGTTGTTGGCACGGGCCGAGATAGCGTCAACCTCTCGCTTATCGAGCGTGAGACGGAGGCCGCAAAGCCGACCGCCGTAGTCAACCATGAGGCTCAACGGGACTTCGCGGTTGGAGAACGGCCCGCGAACTGGAGCGCCCGGGAACAATCGCACCATCATGCAATCAACGGCTGGGTCATATGAAACAGCGTTAGCATCCGTACCCAAGTCGGCGGGAGTAGGTGGATCAACCGCGATTCCTCGCGTTCGGTGCAACCATCCCAGCACCTGGATCAGTTCGACTTGAACGGGCACGCCGCCTGTGTCAATGTCGAGAATCGCCGTTCCCGCATCGTACTCTTGCGCTACGAAGCCCTGCCCGAAGCGGACTTCGTTGGAACGATCACCTTGGCGTGCGAGCAACATTTACGTCACGGACGGAATGACGTTGCAAGTTATCGAAAGGTCCGCTCGAAGATCAGCGATCTTCTGGAGCAGGGAGTGGCCCAAGGTGTAACCCATCTCGCCTTCTTCTCTCGCGTGTACGACCCAAAGACTTGCTACAAACCCTTTCGATTGAATGTCGATCCATCTCTCACGAACGGGATATACAAGTCCGACGATCGCACGAACGTGATCGGCTGGATCGCGTGATGCGACAAGGCGTGTCGAATCGAGAGCCCATATACCCGATGAGCGAGCGTAGGTGACAGAAATGCCTGCACGATCGCGCCCTTCATATTGATCGCCACGCCGAAACATCCTGTGAGGTTGGATTCCTAACAGCGATGCAACCGTGTGGGGGTCCAAAGCCTCGCCGGCCAGCCCCAACGATGCGTGTGTCACAAGCGGGCTGGGCACGTCTCTTGGAGTTGACGGCGGCTGCATGGCGGCCTCTCAATGGATGTAGTTATAGAGGTTGCCAAGCAAGTTTCCCGTACTGGAATCCGTGACGTTGCCATTGCTCCAAATCTTGTGCCCGTGATCGAACGCTCGCTGACCGATATCGCCCTTCAGTCCTTCCATCGCCATCTTCGCCTGTTCGCGGGTAAGGTTCAGAGCATCCCTTGTTGCCTGATTGATCGTGTGCCCACCTGTTTGCAACACACGAGGCGGCCCACCGCCATCGCTCCCCCAGTTACTGAGCTCGTTGACCCAGTTATTCCAGTTCGCGTCGGCGTTGGACGCGAACATCATAATGGCATCGAAGTTCATCCCAACGACCAGTGCACCACTCGCGGACGTATTGATCGCCCAGACACCGCCGCTCGTCATCAACCCACTCAACGAAGTCCCGACGCTGGCCGCGCCGTTGAAGAGTCCGGCCAGCATCCCTTGAATGCCACCGACGCCACCGAGTTCGATCGTGCTCATCAGCCCGAGCGGGTCCGAACGATTGATCGGGTTGCTTCGGACATACTCAAAGTGGTTCATTCCGTCGCCGTAGTGCTGCCGGAAGTTGAAGCCACTAATGCCCACGAAGGGCGCTCGCCCGCCGAACCACCCCGAGTCGGTGATGAGCGGCATACCCGTGCCGTTCGGATCGGCTTGGAGGAACCGTCCCGTCTGGACGTGGTAGACCGCCTGCGCGTTGCTCGTGAAGAGGAAGGACGCGAGCACGGCCAACAGGAGGAGAAGTGGATTGCGGCTCATGGATCGTCTCCGCGAGTGCGGGGTTCGGATAGTCAATGCGGGGAGAGTATACAGGAAACCGGCGTGTCAAGGGGCACCCGGCGGGGTGTTCACAAACTCTTTGGGCGGGGGCGGCGGGTCCATCCGGTCGGGCATCTTCCCGTAGACCCGCTCGTACTCGGCAAGCCCCTTGTCCGCCGCGAGTTGGGCCGCGTTCACGAAGTCTCCATGAACCTTGAACGTCGGGGCGAGCCGGGCCATGACTTTGTAGGCGTCCAGCGCCTCCCTGAACCGCTTCAAGTCCATGTAGCAGTGGCCCCGCGCCGCCATGAACACGGCCAACTCCTCCGCCGGGGTCAGGGAGACGAGGTACTCCCGACTCGCCATGTCCGAATCGGTGAGCGGGTACGGCCACTGGCGGTAGAAGTCGTCCGGGTACGCGGAGAAGCCTTCCCCCGAGCCTTCAATGTTCAACGTCTCCCCCTTCCCATCGTCCCATCGGCAGAAGAGATGCCCGCGCGCCTGGACCAGTTTGATCGGGTAGCCGAGCCGACGCCCGACCACGGTGTAGAGCACCGGCATCGACGCGCACGTTCCGCCTTGCTCGGGGTCCATCAACCCGTGGATGAACTGGTCGCGCGAGTCAGAGAAGTCCGGGGTGTAGATGCGGTCGTGATTGTACTTGACGCCGCACTCCTCTTGGAGCGTTTGGAGCAACCACGATGCGCGGAAGTACGTCTCCGACCGCTTGTAGTAGTCGGCGTAGCGAGGGTCGGTCAGTCAGTACATATGCCGGTCGGTTTCGTACTTGACCTTGAGCGCCCAGCCGTCCAGCGTGGCGAGCGCCGCCGGAATGTCCAGCGCCTCACTCCCCGGAAGTCCGGTCGCACAGAGGAGGTTCATCAACCCAATGTCCACCCGCTCCACCTGTTCGGGCGGAAGGGCCAGCAACTCCGCGAGTGTCTTGGGCGACAAAGCGTCGGCCCGCATGACGATGGACTACGGCGGAGGGGTGGATGCGATAGGCCGCGCGGGGATGGAAACCGGCGATGGACGATCCGGCGTATTGGTAAGCACGGCCAACGCCCCGAGCGCCGCGACCGCCACCACAATCGCCGCAATGTTCAACCAGAGACGACGCGGGCGCGTCGGCGCTGGCGGCTTCACGGTACCTCTCTTGGGCGTCGGCTTGGCGCGGGGCTTGGGCATCGGCGCACAGGATTCCGGCTTCTCGGACGGAAAAATCTTCGCGGGTGCCGGAACGTCCCACGATATAGCCGGGGCATAGCCGAAAAGAAAACGGCCCCATAAAAGGGCCGTTTCAAGCGAGGCGGACGGGACTCGAACCCGCAACCACCGGATCGACAGTCCGGTACTCTAACCAATTGAGCTACCGCCCCGTGCGGTATATTTCGCAAGCCAAGTATATGGTAAACCGTGTAATCGGCAAACCATATGCTTGACAAACCATGTGATTGGCAAACCACGGGGATCGTGGTTTGCTATGTCGGTGAACCAGAGACACGGAAACGAAGTGGGCGAAACAAAGACACCGAATCCAAAACAGCGAACGAAAGAGACAGAATCAAGAAAGGGGACCACGGGTCGTGAATCAAGACAGAACCGCCACGATCGGCGTGATTGAACCCCACAATTTAGACCACCGGAAGCGTGTGTCAAGCCCCGGGCCTCGCAATGTGTAGATTCGATTTCGTTCGCGTCGCCGATTTCGTGCGGGAATCTCCGCGTGGGACGAAAAGGGAGTGTCCGATACGGTGGATGTGCGGCGTCCGCCAAAGCGGGTGAAAAACGGGAAGAACGGTGTCAACACAGGAGGATCCCGAGCCCTACCAGTCGGCCCGTTTTTTGTTGGGGTGGGTGTTACTTCCCTTCGGCGGGATCGGACTGGCGCGTCGCCTTGGCCCGCTGGGCTGCCAAGATCTCATCGAGCGCGCGGCGGAGTTCGTCGTCCATCGCATCGTGCCGGCGCAGCCACCGGAGGGCTTCGCTTTCCTGTCCGCTCAGGTACATGAGCCGGGCGGCGAGGGCATCGTGGTTCGGATGCCGATCCCAGTACGCGTCGGATTGCCACCGCGCCGGCCCGGCGAGGACGAGCGACCGGCCCATCTCGTAGTCGCCGGCGTTGTACGCCACCGTCGCCGACTGGCCCGCTAAGCCTCCGATGCGGAAGTACATGAGCAGGTATTCGTCGCTGTTGGGCAGTTCGTTCTGGACCTGTGCCGCGAAGTCGAGTACTGCACCGGCGAAGGCGAGCGACGCCGTGTCGCCGGTTTGTTCGACATGTTCAAAGGCCAGGTTAAGACAGTCGTCGAGCAGGAGTTTGCCCGCGCGCCAGTCGGCCGCCATTGATGTTGCCGCCGTGGAGCGACTGGTCGTCGCTTGTTTGTAGTAGAGGTTGGCCCGGTCTTTTTTCGACATGCACCCGGCCAGCAGAGCACAGAGTGCCACCACGAGCACCGCGCCGGCGCGATGGACCAATCGTCTGGGTGGTGCAAGCGGCATCGCGTGTGTCATGTATGGGCGTACCGGGAGGGCGGCGGGCAAGATGCAGGCGACGCCGGGTGACGATGACTGTGCGTGCGGGGCATCACACGGCCGGTTCTGGTGAGCCGGGCCACGAAGATAGATCGCGTTGTTCGTGCGTGTGAAGTATGATCCCCGCAGCCCCGGCACGCTGCGGGGGCGTCGGAGTTCCACGAGATGTCCCACCGACCACACGCCGAGCCATGTTTGATCCAACCACGTTGGCACCGCACGACCGGGCGGGCCGCCGGAAGCGTGCGGCGTGGTGGCGGAGCGCGCGC
>JBGSIF010000073.1:0-2843 GCA_041742635.1 Phycisphaerales bacterium | reverse complement strand
GGCATCCCGCGCTGCAGCCCGTCGGTCGATCCGAGCGCCACCGCTCGCACCCGCCCGCCCCCGAGGTGCTGCTGCACCTCGCCGGTCAGTTTCAAGTGCCCGAACGGCGTCTGCTGATCGACCGTGAGCGCGTTGTAAATCGCTGGAAGGCTCTCCTCCGAAAACTGCGCGTCGAAGGTGGAGCCGATGACTTGGTTGATGGTGCCGACGTTTGCCATGTGGCGGGGTTCCTGTCTCACTCGGTGCGAATCACGTACCCGCTCCCCCAACCCGCGGTCGCGGGCCGAGAGTTCCGGCGGGGCGATAGGGTAGCGGGGAACCAAGCCGTTGGCCAGTCACGACACGCCGATGTCGCCGGTTTGTCGATCTCTCTCGGTGTGGTGCACTATGTGATCAACAACCCCGTGACGCCGGCCTGTCTCAGGAGCAGCCTCGCACTATTTACCATACCCGCGCGGTCTGGCCACGAACATGCCGTTACGCCCCCGTCCGGCCTTTGGTGAACTCGTCGATGGCCCTTTCGACCGAAACTGCTCCCTCGCGGATCGCCGAGAGCGTGCGCAGCAGCCGCATTTCGATCATCATGTCATCACCGGGGTAATCCGGTCGGATCGCCGCCTCCAACGCCGCGACTTGTTCGACTGGCATCGAAAACTTTCGGGCGGCGTGCCGAACAAACTCGCTAGGAGTCGGGGTCATGGCCATGCCCTATTCTATCTCCGGCGGGGACACGATCTCGATTTGGCCGAGCCCCTTCGTGGCGTTGACCAAGTTGACGCGGATCCGCCGCGAGCGGTTCACCAGGTGCTTGAAGTTCCAACTCGCCAGTACCGGGACACCCGCCAGCACCGCGGCCGCTACGTGACGAGCGTCCGTTATGCTGCCCGCCGAGAAGATACCTTGGTTGATGTACTCGCGCGCCAACGATTCGATGTCTTGGTCGTCGCGTAAGACGTGCAGCTGCGCAGCGACTGCGTGCAGACGTGCCCGCAGTACTTCATCCGGCGTGTCTTCAATCTCACCCAGTACAACAGGGGAGATCACGACATCCAGGAGCGGCAGACGCTGCTAAAACAACTCCGTGAGTCGCTGGCGTCCAGCGTCCCGCAAATCGATTTTCGCGCTGATGACGGACGTATCCAAGTACACCCGGAGTTTCATGCCCATAAGGAAGCCTCAGCACCCTCGCGCCTCATCCGTTCCACTTCTTCAGCGCCGGCCCCGTGTACTCGCTCAGCGGGCGGATCAACCGATTGTCCGCGTGCTGCTCCGCGATGTGCGCGCACCACCCGGTGATCCGGCTCGCCACGAAGATCGGCGTGTACTGCGGGACCGGGATCCCCATCACGAAATACGTCATCCCGCACGGGAAATCCACGTTCGGGTGGATCTTCTTGTCGCGGAGCATGATCAACTCCACCACGTCGCCGATCTTGAACCACTTGATGAAGTCCGCCCCCTTCTTCTCCGCAACGGCGCGCCCGAGCGCGTTGAGGATCGGCGCGCGGTGGTCGCCGTTTTTGTACACCCGGTGCCCGAAGCCCATCAACTTCCGCTTCGTCTTGAAGGCGTTCTGCATGAAGTCGTTGATCTTCGCCTCGTCCGCGCTCCCGCCGGTATGCGTGTTGATCTCCCGAAGCATCTCCATCGCCATCTCGTTCGCGCCGCCGTGCAGCGGCCCCTTGAGCGCCGCGATGCCCCCGCACACCGCGCCGTGCATGTCGCTCAACGTCCCCGCGATCACGCGCGTCGTGAACGTGCTCGCGTTCAAATCATGCTCGGCGTACAAAATCAACGACACGTCCATCACCCGCGCGAACTCCGCGCTCGGCCGCTGGCCCGTCATCAGGTACATCAGGTTCGCCGCGTGCGACAATGATGGATCCCCGCCCGTCTCCGGGTCCACCAGCGGCTTGCCGTCGATGATCGTCTGCATGTGCCCGATGATCGTCGGGATCTTCGCCAGCAGCCGCTTGGCCTTGCGCAGGTTCGCGTCCGCCGCGACCGACTGCGCATCTCGGTCCATGTTCCCCAGGATCGACACGCACGTCCGCAGCACATCCATCGGCACCGCCGCCCCCCCGCTCCCCGATTTCAGCATCGGCCCCGCCGTCTTCAAATACGATATCACTTCGCCCGGCACCGCCCGCTCCGCGATGATCTCTCCCTTGAACCGCGACAGTTCCGACTCGCTGGGCTTGTGCCCCTCGAGCAGCAAAAACGCGACCTGCTCGAACGTCGCGTGCTCTGCCAGGTCGTGGATCTCGTACCCGCGGTAGATCAGCGCACCCTGTTCCACCGAACAGATCGCCGTCTGGCCGGCAACGACCCCTTCAAGCCCGCGGGCAAACGCGGCCGCGGCGGCGGACGCAGCACTAGATGCAGCAGACATCGGTAACTCCTGTTCAACCCCGCTCGCGGCGGGGCGCTCATGCAGTTCATTGGGCTCACCCGGCCATCTCGACCGGAAACCGGATGATATTCACACAAACGCTCCGAAGGTAATGCCCTGAACATTCAACATTCCTCCGACCTTTCGCACGCCGTGCCCGATCGACGCCTCGTCACCTCACCGTCCACTCCTCACGACCGGCGATGCGATCCACCCTCGTATGGCTTCATCGAACGCGGCTTCCCCAAACCGCTCCGCATTCTCCCGGCACGCCGGTTCCCACACCTCCGCGGGTGTCGCCGTCGCGCGCTCGATCCCCGCGAGCAGCGACTCCGCACTCGCTTCCTCGAAGAACACACCGCTCTCGCCCGGTTTCACCGTGTCCACGGCCCCGCCGCACGCCCTGGCCACGACCGGCAGCCCGCACGCCTGCGCTTCCACCGCCACGATC
>JBGSIF010000072.1:0-9489 GCA_041742635.1 Phycisphaerales bacterium | reverse complement strand
GCGCGGGGCTGATGGGCCGCGTCGCCGACGGCGCGCTGGGCGCCGGCGGAAGCGTCCTGGGGATCCTCCCTCGCTTCATGGACGAAGTCGAATGGGGGCACACCGGCGTACAGGAACTCCGGCTCGTCGACGACATGCACGAACGTCTCCGCACGATGAAGCAGGAGGCCGACGCCTTCGTCGCCCTCCCCGGCGGGTGCGGCACCCTCGACGAACTCTTCCAGACCATCACATGGAAACGCCTGGGTTTGCACATCGGCCCGATCGTCATCGTCAACATCGCCGGCTTTTTCGACCCGTGCCTTGCGATGCTGCAACGCTGCATCGACGAGAAGTTCATGAACCAAGGGCACGCCGGCATGTGGAGCGTCGTGCAGACCGCCGACGAGGTCGTACCGGCGCTCGTGAACGGACAGGCATGGGAACGCAAAGGCATCGAGTTCGCGCGGCCATGAAAATACCGGCGAGTGCGAATTCCTGAGAGTGTGATGGGGTACAAAGCATCGCTCGTATAGTGGAGCAACGCTCGCACAACAACACAACAACATTCCTTAGGGAACGCAGCATGCGCCGTTACACACACCACTACGACACCGTGATACCACGCGATCGCCTACTCAATCGAAATATCGATCCGTACGACCCGGCGCGGACGCGGCACGCTTTCTTCATCGCCGATCGACTTGAGTACCTCTCGCGGCCCGCGCACGACCACTCCGCCTGAAGAGGCAGGCGAGCCATCCACGCCGAGGACATCGATTCGCTTATGTGTCACACTTGTCGAACTCGGCCAAGTGTCTTTCGCGTCGTTGAACAGTTTGACCTTGTACGGCTGGCTGTAGAAGCCCGGCGGGAACTCGACAGTGAACCCGAAGCGCCGGGGCGTATTCGTAAGCAAGTGTTGATTCAACGCGCCATAGTGCAAATCGCTGACACCGGCAATGAACCAATCATCGGCCCGATGGAACATCATCGACGCCCACCAAAAATCTCCCGTGTCTATGCTGGAAACGTCTGCAAGAAGAACGCCGTAGCCCCATGGGCGGAATGTGAGAGCCGCGCCGGCTTCGACACGAACGTCCTTGCCTTCATCACGATCGAACGTCGCCCGACGAAACGGTCCCTGCTCGTCCAGCCCTTCTACAAACACGCCTTCAACCATTGTTCGTTCCCTCCGGATTTGTATTCGGCCACCTCAACTATGCCTCCGATGCAGACTCGGGTTTCGCAACGACACCAATCCGTTTATGGGGTGCTGGAATCCGTCGCTTCCCCGGAATCTCCAGCGTGTGGTCTTTCAACATGATATACGAACCACTGCCTCACCTCACCGTCGCCACCCGGTCCACCTCTTCCAGCGTCGTGAACCCGCGCGCCACCAACTGCCATCCGTTCTCCACGAGCGTCGTGAACAGCCCGCTGGTGATCACTTTTTTCATTGCCTGGATGCTCGGCTCTTTGAGGATGACGTCCCGTAGTTCGTCCGTGAAGTCCAGCAACTCGAAGATCGCCTTGCGTCCGCGGTATCCTGTCCGCAGGCACTGCGCGCACCCCGTCGCCACATGCACCTGCGTCTGGTTCTCCAGGAACCGCCCCATCCGCGTCGCCTGCGCCGGCGTCACCGCCACCGCACGCTTGCAGTTTTCGCACAGCGTCCGCACCAACCGCTGCGCCACCACCACCTCCAGCGAGTTGGCCACAAGGTACGGCTCCACCTTCAAATCCAAGAGCCGGAACACGCTCGATATCGTGTCCTTCGCATGGACGGTCGAGAAGACCAGGTGCCCGGTCATCGCGGCTTGCATCGCCGTGCGCGCCGTCTCTTCGTCGCGCACTTCGCCCACGAGGATCACGTCCGGATCCTGCCGAAGCACAGACCGCAGCAACGAGCCGAAGGTGTTCCCGCGGGCCTCGTCGGTCGGGATCTGAGTCACATGGTCCAGGTGGTACTCGACGGGGTCTTCGATCGTGATGACGTTCTTTTTCTCCCGGTCGATCTCGCGCAGCGCGTTGTACAGCGTTGTTGTCTTTCCCGAACCCGTCGGCCCGCAGACCAGCAGCAGCCCCGCGTCCTTCTCGCACACCTGCCGCACCCGCTCGTTCATATACGGCGGCAGATTCAGTTCCGCCAGTTTCGTCGGCGCATCACGCATGTCCAGCACCCGCACAACGAGTTTCTGCCCATGCACGCTCGGCGTGAAACTCACGCGGTAATCCACCCGCCGCCCCTGGAACCGCGACGAAAAGTGCCCATCCAGCACCGCCTCACGACCGGCCTGCCTCATCTGGCACGCCGTTTTGATCACCCCGAACACCAGTTCGCCCACCGCGTTGGGCAGTTCGGCCATCCCCACCATCTGCCCATCCACTCGCATCCTGATAAAAACCCCGTCCCCCTTCGGCTCGCAGTGGATATCCGTCGCCCGGCTCTTCGACGCCGCAAGCAACATCAGCCGCACGGCCTTCGACCCGTCCGTATCACTCGTGATCGCGCCGCTTGATTTCCCACGCCCGTCGATGATCTCGACGACATCGTCCAGCCCACCCTTAGGCGGGATCATCTGAATGAGTTCTCGCAGGTCAACCAGCCACGTCGGATCTTTGAGTGGCGCCTTTGAACGCGCCTCGATCTGTCGCTCCCTGAGCGATGCCTCGGCATGGACCGTGAACTCGTGCTTGCCGACACGCACCACATCCCCATCGCCCAGCATGGTGTCGTCCGCGATGCGTTCGCCGTTCACCTTGGTCCCGTTGCGCGAGCCGAGGTCTTTGAGGATGATCCCGTCGGTGCCCTCCGCCACACTCCCCGTCGGCTCGATCACGCAGTGGTACCGCGACGCCAGCCCATCGTCGATCGAAAACGTGTTCTCGGGGTGACGCCCGATCGAGACCCCCTTCCCGGCGACCGTGACGGAATGCGATAAGTCGTACGCAGGAGTTATTTGGAAGATCGGCATGGTGTTGGTTACATCAAATTTGCAGAACGACGAACTCGACACGAGATAATACGTGGAAAGTCCGGGTCGATGTGACGAGGAGTACGTCTGTTTTTGAAACCGACCGAATTATGTGATCAACCCATGAAACAGCCTGGGTACACAGGATTCGAGGGGGGGGGCGGTGCGCTGGTCTTGCGCGTTTCGGGCAGGCAACACGCGCCCACACCCACTCTTGGGCCAGCGGCGGCCAATTCACCGAAACATGATGCACGCCCCCATCTCTGATGGCGGCCCGCGCGGTGCGCGCCGCCGCACTGTTTGATAGGTCTCTTATAGGAGCCGGTCATGTCGATCGAATCGAATCATCTGCGTCGCTCGGCGGTCGGTGTTCTCGCGGTCGCCGGGCTTGCCCTAGCCGTCGGTTGCTCCGGGCACGGCTCCTACACCCAGCAACACTTGGACGAATCCCATAAAAAACTCGCCGAGATGAAGAGCGGCACCGAATGGCAGATGGCCCAGCAACAGTTCCTCGCCGGCGACCTCGACAAGGCGCACAAGACCATTGACCGCTCCCTCGCCCTCAATCTGTACGTTCCCAAGTCGCACGTCCTCAAGGGGAGGATCCTCATGGAGAAGGGGCAACTCGAAACCGCCCGCCTGTGCTTCCTCGAAGCCGAGAAACTCGACGCGACCAACGTCGAGGCCCAGTACTACCTAGGCATCGTCCACGAACGCTTCAACGAGCCTGAACAGGCGCTGGACCGCTACACGCAGGCCGGCACCCTCGACCCCACCAACGCCCAGTACATCATCGCCGCCTCGGACATGATGGTCCAACTCGGCAAGGTGGACCAGGCCCGTGCCTTCCTCGAGAGCAAGCGCTCGAACTTCGAGTACAACGCCGCGATCAAGCAGTCACTGGGCAACATCGCCATGCTCAAGAACGAGTTTCCGCTCGCGGCGGACCTCTTCAGCGAAGCCCGCACCATGTCACCCGACGACATGCATGTGCTCGAAGACCTCGTGCGCGCCCAGATGTCCTGCGGCCGCTACGCCGATGCCGAAGCCCACCTCCGCACCCTCCTCTCGCACGAGGGGTACGAAGAACGGCGCGACCTCAAACACCAGCAGGCCAAGTGCCTCATCGCGGTCAGCCGCCCGGTCGAGGCCCGCCAGATCCTCGTGCAGCTCACGACCGATGCCGACGGCGGGCGCGATATCGACGCCTGGGTTGACCTGGGTAACGCTTCCTACATCCTCAAAGACAAAACCCGGCTCCGCCAGGTCTCCCAGCGCCTCACCGCCATGGCACCCACACGACACGAGGGGTATATGTTCCGCGGCGTCGGACTGATGCTCGACGGCGACCTCGCCAGCGCCATCACCTCCTTCGACCAGGCATCAATGCGCACGACCACCGACGCCACCCCGCTGCTGCTCAAAGGACTCGCACTGCAGGATCTCGGTAGGATCGACGAAGCCAAACGCAGTTTCGCGGCGGCTGTCGCCATTGATCCCCTCGGGCCGGGGCGCGATGCCCTCGACGCTATTTCCGCCGCCAATGCCGTCGCCGGCGAACGCACGGATCAAGAGTAGAGTGTTGTGCTGATTGTGAGAGTGCCATGAGGTCGTACCACACCCCGTGCGGCGCGCTAATCGTCGCCGCATCCGCGCGATGTCGCTCGCTCAATCGTTCACCATCGGACTTAACGAAGTCGCTCGCACCATCGCCGGCGGCTCGCCCGCACCTTCGTATCAGGGCATCAACCTGGGCCGGGGCGACCGCCGCGGCGCGGTCCTCGACGGCGGGAGCGATGCCTACGACGACGCAGGCTACTTCGCCGACGACCTCCCCGCGCTCGGCCTCACTCTTTCCCGCCGCACCGACACTCTCGCGTCGCTCAACGTCTTCCGCTGGATCGATACCTTCACCAACACGCTCGCCGTACCGATCCACGTATCTCTCACGATGGAATCCAACCTCGGGTCCGACAGCCTCACACGCTCGATCTTGAACGATCCCCTCCGCACTGTGACCTATGAAGACCGCCCGGACTCCACCGACCCGATCCTGGGCATGATGCACGGGAACAACCCCGTGGCTCACGCGCTCGTCATCCCAGAACGCAATGCTGGCTTCCTCTCCCGCCGGCTGTTGCTTGACCTGCAACCGAATCAATCGATCACGTTCATGTTCGCAGACGTGCTCGTCCGAGACCTTTCAGACCGCTCCGGCGATCCCGCGCTCGCGCTGAGCAGCACCGCATTTTTCATCGCTGATCCCGCCTTGCTCGCCACCGGCCTCAGCCCAACAGAAGTCAACCGAATCGCTAACTGGACGATCCCTTCTCCCGGGGCTACGACCGCTGTACTCGTGCCGCTTGTCTGGCTCACCGCTCGACGCCGATCGGCCGCGCCCGGGCACCGATAACCCACAACCGATCAAGAACCACGAAGCCCGCCCCCGAACGCCTTCCCACGCCCAGACGACTGTCTGCAACCCCAGCCCACCTATCGGCGTATGAATCCTGTGCATACGCGCGGTTGTTCATTGACCGTTGCCGGCCCATATGCCATCGAAGGGATTCCCAGCCTCGCCCTACTGCGGCCCCCCCCGCGGCCACCCCCGCCCAATCGGCCTGTGCCTTTGTACACCCAAACGCTCGCGCCACTCGCCCCCGCAGGGTTTGATCCTATTATCGTTCCGTTCACCCGCGGTCGCCATTTTCGCGGCGCGCCGCTCTTTGCTCACTCAGGAGATCTTCGTCATGTCGATCACGAAGCGGACTCGCTCTCTTCAATCCACGCACCACATCCTGGAACGCGAGGATTTCAATCACCACCCCGCACGCGGCGAGTTCTTTGATTCACTTGAATCTCGAACCCTGTTCGGTGCTTCGGCCTTCCCCTCCATCGGTACCCTCGAAAACCCCAACAACACCGTCGTTCGTATCGACACCACCTTCGGTGATATCGATATCGAACTCTTCGATTCCATCACCCCCATCACCGTCAACAACTTCCTCAACTACGTCCGCGACGGCGACTTCGACCAGACCTTCTTCCACCGCCTCGCCACCAACTTCGTCCTCCAAGGCGGTGGGTTCCGCTACGACGGGCTTCCCGGCGCGACCCCCGCCATGACCGCCGTCCCACAAGACGCTCAGATCATGAACGAGTTCAATCGTTCCAACGTCGCGCGCACCATCGCCATGGCCAAACTCGCCGCCCCGCAAGACGGCGGCCCTCCCAACGGCGGCCCCAACTCCGCCACCAACCAGTGGTTCTTCAACCTCGGTGATAACAGCGGCAACCTCGACGCTCAGAACGGCGGGTTCACCGTCTTCGGCCGCGTCCTCGGCGACGCCTCCTGGGCCGTCGTCCAAACCATCGCCGGCCTCAGCGTCGCCAACCTCTCTTCCACCACTCCCTTCAACAACCCCCTCTTTTCCAGCAACTTCTCCACCACGCCCGTCACCATGTCCGGCACCCCCGGCGCCAATCCGCCCGAAGACCTCGTCGTCCGCCTCCGCGATGTCGAGATCATCAAGGCACGCGATGTGCAGTCCTTCTACACCGAATCCTTCTTCTACCCAGAAGGCTTCGCCGGCAGCACCATCAGCGAGTTCCTCCCTATCAGTAATCCGACCAACTCCACCGTCTTCTATCAGGTCATCGCCCGGGCCGAAGTAACCAACGGCGACATCAGCACCACCTCCGGATGGTTCCGCGACCGCGTCATCTCCACCGGCTCCATCGGCGCTCGCGCCCGCGGCGGCATCACCATCTCCCAGTTCGGCCCCGGCGGCGCGCCCGGCGAGGACGACCTGCTTCCCCAAGGCGTCCCCTACTCCATCGAACTCCGCGCCACCGGCGAACTCGGCGCGATCATCTCTCGATACGACTTCGGCACCTCCACCGGCGAGGCCTTCACCGCGACCGCCGACACCACCTGGGGCTTCGCACAGGCCGAAAAACGCAACGGCAGCGTCTTCGACTTCCTCGTCTGGTCCAACCCCAATCCCACCGCCTCCAACATCGCCATCACGTTCTACTTCCAGTCTTCCCCGCAGGTGACGGTCAACGTCACCACCGACGCCTTCCGCCGCGGCGGGTTCGCTTTCGAGAATGTCTCTCAGATCCCCAATAACACCATCTTCGCCGCCCGCATGGTCTCCGACGTCCCCATCGTCGCCGGACTCAGCCACTTCGATAACCGCACCGACCAAACCGGCTCCACCCAACTCGGCACCCCAGGCAACGGGTCCGAAGTCGGCATCCTCCCCGGTGCCATCGGCGGCCCGGGCGCGACGCAGACCATCAGTTTCCTCAACCCCAACAACACCGCCGCGGTCATCTCCGTCATCATGCGGTTCGAGAACCCGCTGCAGGAAGTCAGCGTCCCTATTACGATCCTCAGTGCCAACCGCCGCACCGAGATCAACCTCGCCACCAACTCAAACGCTCGCGTGCAGGCCGGCGACCCCTTCAGCGTCCGTTACAGCGTCACCCCCTCGGGCCTCGGCATCTACGCCGCTTCCGCCGTCACCGCTCTTCAGGACGTCGCCAGCACACCCCTTGCCATCCTCGCCGCCACTCAGTGGCACTTCGGCGAAGGATTCATGGACCCCGCCCGCGCCAGCGTCAACGTCTTCGAGACCTTCAGCCTCTACAACCCCAACTCCGTCTTCTTCACCGGCACCAACACCACTGCCAACGTCACCATCAACTTCCTCTACGGCGACGGATTCGTCCTCTCCCAAGCCGCCACCATCACCGGGGGCGGCCGCTTCGAGATGAACGTCGACGAAACCCAAGCCGTCCTCGATCAGGGCACCAACAACGGTCGCTTCTTCTACTCCGTCCAAATCGTCTCCGATGTCCCCATCATCGCCCAAATGTTCCACTACGACCTCACCCTCGGCGGGCTTCAGGCCAGCGGCGGCTTCACCTCCCTCGGCACCCCCGACGGCACCATCACCCGCCTCGATCAACTCTGATCCCCGCTTCGTGGAACCCTCTTGGTGCAACGGCTCTCCAAAGCCGTTTCTGATTCGTGACCTCAAGACACGCTCCGCACAACCCCGCCCATCGGCGGGGTTTTTCGTTCCGATTTTTTCATTCCCCCTTCTCTACAATCTCCAGTGGATCCTCTCTTCGATACCATCGACCTCGGGCACATGCCCTACGCCGACGCGTATGCACTTCAATCTTTCCACCTCAACGAAGTTCTGGCCGCACGCGATCGCGGCGATACCCGCCTCGCCGGCCGCGTTCTGCTTGTGGAACACGACCCGCCCGTCATCACCATCACCCGCCGGCCCGCCGCGCCTTCGCACCTCCTCGCCTCTCGCGCCGACCTCGACCTCGCCGGCATCGAAGTCCACGAAACCGACCGCGGGGGCGACATCACCTACCACGGCCCGGGGCAACTCGTTGTCTACCCCATCCTCGACCTCAACCTCCTCAAACTCCGACTCCACGACTACATGCGGCTCCTCGAGGCCGCCGTGATCGATGTCTGCGCCCACTTCGGCGTCCCCGCCCAGCGTGACGCCTGCGCGACCGGTGTATGGGTTCCGCAAGACCACTTGCTTGCTCCCACGCCGGTGTGCGATCGTTCGCCCACGCCGACCGCCAAAATCGCCGCGATGGGCGTCCGAATCCGCCGCTGGATCTCCATGCACGGGCTGGCCTTCAACGTTTCAACCAATCTTGATCACTTCGGCCTCATCGTCCCCTGCGGGCTTGCCGGGCGTCCGGTCACCAGCCTGCGACGCGAACTCGGCGACCGTGCGCCAACCATCGACCTGGTCAAACCCGTGATGCTTGAAGCCCTGCGTCACCAACTCCGGCAGCACCTCGCCGCCCCCCACGTTTCCGCCGGGTAGCATCATCCCATGGCCCAAGCGCGAAAACTCCACGACCGCTTCTTCAAGCAGGCCAAAGCCGAGGGGTACGCCGCTCGCTCCGCCTACAAACTCAAGGAAATCAACCAGAAGCGCCCCCTCATCCGCCGCGGGGACGCCGTCCTCGACCTCGGCTGCGCTCCCGGTTCCTGGCTCCAGGTCGCCAGCGAACTCGTCGGCACCGGCGGACGCGGGATCGTCGTCGGCCTCGACCTTCAACCCGTCGATATCGTCCTGCCTCCCAACGTCGTGGCCGTCCAAGGCGACGTCTTCAAGCACGACCCCGCCGCCCTCCTCGCTCTCGCCCACGCCGCACCCGCACGCGCGGGCCAACCCCACTCCCGCTTCGATGTCGTCCTCAGCGACATGGCACCCAACACCACCGGCGACGGCAGCGGCGACCACTTCCGCTCCATCGAACTCTGCCGCCGTGTTCTTTCCATCCTCCCCGGCCTGCTCCGTGCCGGTGGCAACCTCACCATGAAGGTCTTCGAGGGCGAGGAATACCCCGCCCTGCTGAAAGAAACCCGCGCCGCCTTCGCCGACGTCAAGGGCTTCAAGCCCGACGCGACCCGCGGCGTATCCAAGGAAATGTTTATCATCGCCACCGGCTACAAGTCACCGCCGCCGCCAGCCCCCAC
>JBGSIF010000071.1:0-18397 GCA_041742635.1 Phycisphaerales bacterium | reverse complement strand
CGCGGCGGCGCGGCGGGGTGTGCAGCAGAGCGTGCAGATCAATGGGCCGGTGCCTTGCGCGGTGGCGAGGATCGCGGGCTACGCACGTTTCGAGGTGCTGCTGATCGCGCGGTCGCGGGGAGCGATACAAGACCTGCTCGGGGAGGTGCGCTCGCGCGGCGAACTCTCCAGCGACGAGCACACCGCCGTGGACATCGACCCGATCAGCCTGCTTTGACGTTGGGGGGCCGCCCCCTACCATTGGCCTCACTCGAACCTGTACGTCCGCCTCGGCTTCTCGCTCAGGATACCTTCACTTATGGCAATCCCGACCCCATCCGACCGTGTGTACTCCGAATCCCACGAATGGCACAAAGCCGACGGAGCGGTCGTGACGCTCGGGCTGACATCCTTCGCGGTCGACCAACTGACCGACGTGACCTATGTTCAGATGAAACCGGCGGGTACCAAGGTCAAAGCCGGTGAGATCGTCGGCGAGGTCGAATCCGTCAAGACGACCAGCGATGTGTACAGCGCGGTCGCGGGCGAAATCGCCGAAGTGAACCCGGCGTCGGCGGCCGATCCCTCGCTGCTCAACACGGATCCCTACGGCAAAGGCTGGCTGGTAAAAATCAAAGTGAGCGACCCCGCCGGGCTTTCCAAGTGCATGGACAAAGCGAAGTACGACGCGCAGTATCACTGAATCATCTCGCGTGCGACGCGGCTATATCTGGTCCGCGCAACGAACTTCGATGCCTGTGTGGGCGTATGAACGGTTCGCTCGCCGCCATGAGCGGCGACAAGAGAGACGGTGGCCGGGCACCACACCCCCGGCCGCCGAAGGCAGCCCCCTCCTTTGACGCGGGGCGACACGATGAACACCGCCCGCGCCGCGCAACTCGACGACCGCACCACGAACAGCGCGAGCGGCTCGCCCGGAGCGGGCGCGAACGAACCCAACACCGTGCCGCCATCGAAGCCCGTGGTCGTATGCAACAACGTTCACAAAGGGTACCGGCTGGGGGACCGCACGGTGTCGGCGCTGCGCGGCGTGGACCTGATCGTCCCCGGGCCGGGGTTCTTCGGCATCATGGGCGCGTCGGGTTCGGGGAAGTCCACGCTCCTGCACCTGCTCGCCGCGCTGGATAAGCCGGATCAGGGAGAGGTCTTCATCGCGGGCAAAGCACTGCACGAAATGAGCGAGCGCGACCTGACGATGTTCCGGCGGCGCGAGATCGGTATCGTCTTCCAACAGTTCAACCTCATCCCGACCCTGACGGCACGCGAGAATGTCGAACTCCCCGGGCTGCTCGCAGGCGAGAAGGAACCGATGCTGCGGGCGCGGAGCGAAGAACTCCTCGCGGCCTTGGGCGTCGTCGATCGAGCCGGGCACCGGCCCGATGCCCTCTCGGGGGGCGAACAACAGCGCGTGGCCATCGCCCGTTCGCTGCTCTTTTCGCCGCGGGTGCTGCTCGCCGACGAGCCGACGGGGAACTTGGACTCGGTGAGCAGCCAGAAACTCTGGGACTTACTGGCGCGCGTGGCCAAAGAACAGGCGATCACGGTGCTGATGGTGACACACGAGCCGGCGGCGGCCGTGAACTGCGAACAGATCTTCGTGCTCCGCGACGGACGCATGAACGGTAACATCCTCACGGAGGGCCTCGATGCGGCCGGCGTGGCGTCTCGCTACCAAAACCTTGTCCGAGCGGCGCAGTAGAACCGCGCTGCTCATCTCCACGGTGGCCCTCTGCGCGATGCTGATCGCCGCGGTCACGTGCGCGCTGGCGTCGATGAACGAAGGGATCGCCCACCGCGTGGGCGTCACGGTCGGAAACGCCGATGTACGCCTGCAACATGTGGGCAAACGCTTGTTCTCGCTCGACGAAATGAAACGGCTCGGGGCGATGCCGGGCGTCGAGGTCGTCGTTCCTCGCGCGCAGGACTCACTGTTGCTTGCGAACCCGGGAAAAGAACGGGACTTCTCCCCCACTGCCTACGGCGTGATCCCCGACCGCGAGCAACGAATCCGCCCACGCGTCGTGCAAGAAGGACGGCTCGTGGCGAACCTCGGCGAGATCGTGCTCGACCGAACCTCCGCACGCACCCTCGATGCCAAACTTGGCGACACCCTCAACGTTAAACGCTTCGGCGACCCCGTCGAACTCAAAGTCGTCGGGATCGTCGGCACGCAGTTACTCGGCGGGTTGGCACGCCCGGAGGTGTACGTCACGCTCGAACAACTCGGGCTGATCAACGAATGGACGGACAAGGCCCGGGAACTCGACGCGATCTTGGACAAAGGCGTCGCCCCTGAGGAGTTCGTCGCCGCGAATGCGGGGGCATTCGACAAGTCGCTGATCCTCCGAACGAGCCAGAAGATCACGTCCGGGCTTGATCAGAGCATGCAGTCCAGCCAGATCGGGATGGCGCTCATCTCGTCACTCGCGTTCCTCGCGGCATCGTTCATCATTATGACGGGCATGACCACCGGCGTGACGGAACGGCAGCGCGAACTCGCCGTGATCCGCTGCATCGGTGGCACACGCCTGCAACTCGGGGAGAGCCAACTGGTGATCGGTGCGATCGTGGGGGTGCTGGGCGCGCTCATCGGTGTGCCCGCCGGGGTGCTTGGGGCCGCACTTCTGATCAGTGCGTTCCCGGAGCAACTGCCGGTGGGGTTTGTGTTTTCCCCGCTGGGGATCGCGCTGTCATTCGGTGGCGCGATCGGGGCGGGGATCGTCGGGGGCGTGTGGCCGGCGTTCCTCGCGGCACGGACAAGCCCCCTCGCGGCATTGTCCGCTCGGTCTCGATTGCCGCGCCTGAAGGGTGTGGTCCTGTGTTCGGTCTTCGGCGTCGCTGGCGCTCTGATCCACATCGCCATCATCTGGTTCAACCGAGATCCGTTCTACTTGCTGTATGGGGATGCGTTCCTTGGGATCCCCGCGATGCTGTCGGGGTACTTCCTGTTGGCGGTGCCGGTAACACTGATCGTTGCATGGGTGCTGTCGCCGGTGGTGAGCAAGGTCTTTGGCTTGCCGCCTCGCTTGCTGAAGCGCAGTGTTCAAGCCACGCCCTACCGGCATGGTTTCACCGCCGCCGCGATGATGGTGGGGCTGGCGCTGCTCGTCGCTATTTGGACGAACGGGCGGGCGGTACTGAACGACTGGCTGGGAACACTCAAGTTCCCCGATGCGTTCGTCTTCGGGCGCAACCTGACGACCGACACGCAGAAAAAAATCGAAGAAATCCCCGGGGTCACCCGCACCTGCGCCATCACGCTCCAGCACATGTCCCCGCGAGGGTTGTGGGACATCGCCAACTTTCGCAAAAACGAAACGAGTTTCATCGCCTTCGAGCCAGACACCTTCTTCGACATGGCCGAACTGGTCTTCGATGAAGGGAATGCCCAAGAAGCCAAAAATCGGCTCATTCAGGGCAACGCGGTCATGGTTGCACGCGAATACAAGGTCGCCAAGGGGATCGGCGTCGGCTCGACCATCGACCTGACCTATGAGGGCAAGACGTACACCTTCGACGTGGTCGCGGTCGTCAACTCGCCGGGGCTGGATATCGTCAACAGTTTTTTCGACATCGGTGAGGATTACCTTCAGCAATCAGTCTCCGCCGTTTTCGGTTCACGAAAGGACTTGATCGACAAGTTCGGGAACGACGCGATCAACCTGATCCAGATGGAACTGACACCCGACGCGGACGACGAAGCGGTCATCAACGCCGCGCAGCGTGTCCGCGGCGTCATCACCGCCGGCAGCGCGAAATCCATCAAGGCCGAGATCACCAAGTTCCTCTCCGCGACCATGCTCGTGTTCTCCGTGGTGGGCGTAGCGTCGATGCTCGTCGCGTGCTTCGGCGTGGCGAACCTCATCGTCGCCGCGATCCAGATGCGACAGTTCGAGTTCGGGGTGCTGCGCGCGATCGGCGCGCAGCGGGGGCTTGTCGCTCGGCTGGTGCTGGGCGAAGCCGTCATCATCGCAGGCGGCGCGTGCGTTCTGGGCACGGTCATGGGGATGCAGGGCGCGTGGGCAGGCCAGCATGTCAACAGCGTACTCATGGGAATCGAACTCAAACGATGGACCCCGCCGCTTGATGCGACGGCGGCGGGTTGGGCAGCGGTACTGATCATCACCCTGCTGGCTTCGGGACCGGCAGTGTGGAGATTGGCCAGACGCCAGCCGCGGGAACTGCTCGGAGCGATGAAGGGCTAAGAACAACTTGGGTGGTTTCAGGCATCAGGCACCGCATGATTGCCTCCCGCACTTGTCGCTCCTATTCTCTGTCGGCATCGCCGCGGCTGTGGCGAAACTGGCAGACGCGCTAGGTTCAGGTCCTAGTGGGAGTAAAATCCCATGGAGGTTCAAGTCCTCTCAGCCGCACTTGTGAATGAAGAACGCCCCGCCGTATGACCGGCGGGGCGTTCTTGTTTTCTGACTCCGCTTCAACAACAACGACATGCACCGCCGTCATCGATCAACCGCTTATCAAATAACACGCCGTTGCATGGCCCGCTATTCAGCAGGGTGTGAAGAAGGCGGCGATGTAGTCGAAGAAATCCTGGCTGGTGACGTTCTGATCGCCGTTGAAATCAACACCGTTGCCGAAAAACTCGTTGACAAACTCGAAGAAATCCTGGGTGTTCACAATGTTGTTGGCATTGAAATCTGCCGGACACCCAACGAAATAGGTGCGCATTTCCCAAGTTTGTGCGCCTTGGAGCAGGAGCAAGCGTGTGGCGGCGTCGTCGTAGACCATGTACCCCTGCGAGGCGGGCGGATTGACACTGATGGACGCCAGTGACCATGTGTGCGTCGTACAGTCGTACCGCCATGAGCCGTTGACAAAGTTGGTGCCGACAAGCCCGCCGAACATGTAAATGGCTTGCTGCTCGGGGTAGTACGCCATGGTGGAGGCAAGTCGGGCACTCGGCGCGCCCGCGGGCTGTGTGAACTGTGCCCAAGTATTGGTCAGGACATCGAACTCCCAGGTATCGGCGAGTGGACCCGACGCGCCGCTGCCGCCGAACACGATGATCTTCTGGCATCGCGGGTCGTAGGCCATGGCGAAATCTTGGCGTGGTGCGGGGGCCGGGCCGGCCGGGGCAATGGGCGTCCAAGCGGTGCCGGTGTAGCGGTACAAGTCACCGAGCAGCGCGTTGTCGGAGATGCGGCGCCCACCGAAGAGGAACACGCCGCCACCCTCGAATGAACCGACCATGCGGTGTCCGAAGCGAGGCTCAGGCCCGGGAGTATTGGAGCGAGTCCAAGGCCCGCCGGAGTATTCGTAAGCGCGGTCGTCGGACCCGGTGCCGCCGAACTGCACAATGCTCTGGCGGACGGGGTCGTACGTCAGATACCCGCGCGCGCAGGTCAATGGGCGAGAAGCGTTGCTCACATTGAGCCACTGTGGGCCTTGCAGTTCCCAGGTGCCGGCCATGGGCGTCGCCCCGCAGTTCGACGTCCAGACCACCGCCAAGTCTCGCTGGAGGTCAAACGCGATCGGGGACGCTCCGTTGGGAGGGACCGTATTGACCTGAAACTGGTTCCAGATCGGACCACGAACCGCGACGTAGCCGTAACTGCTCGTCGCGGTGCCGAACGTATTTGTGACAACGACGGTGTATCGGCCCGCTTCGAACTGGGTTGCACCCGTAATCGACAGGGTGGGTGAGTCGGCACCCGAATAGCGGCCGGCATTGACGAGATCGACGTTGTTGCGCCGCCACCTGTAAGAAAGCGTCGGATCGCCCGTGGCGACGATCGAAAGCGAAACCGCGTCGCCTTCATTGACGTACGTCGTGATGACCGGTTGGGTGCTGATCGTCGGCGCGACTTGGGCAATCACCTTCGATGCGGTGAGTGCCGATCCAGCCGATAACGCCAGCAGCAGAGACACATGAAGAGAGAGACGGGTACACATGTTGATACATCCTATAAAAGAGATGACGACGTGGCCCAGAAGCAGGCGATACGACGCCACATACAAACACGGCAACGATGCCGCGGCCGCAAGTGGTACACCGGTGAGAGAGTGAGCAGTCCGGCAGATCGTCACGCGTCATAACAAATGTACATCACAAACCGATTACAACCATCACAATCGTGCGAGCTTCAACCAATAAAACAACCAAGCGTGCAATACACTCGCTTGGTCGGCATTTGTTAGAATTTTGACTGAATCGTGACGAATCTGAAGGGTCCAGCGCCTGTTATCGGCTCATCCGGAGCATCATGCCGCCGCTTCGCTCGACTTCCGCGGCTTCTTCGCGTTTGGGCAGTCGCTCGATTTGCTTCTCGTTCAAAAGCGATTTGAGACCATCCATGGATTTCTTTTCCACTTCTCGTTTGGCTTTGCGGGCTTGTGCGACGGGAGTGTCTTCGTTTTCGTTGCCGATCGAGAAGATCATTCCTCCGAAGCCGCTCGCGCCTCCACCCGATTGTTCTTCTTCTACGATCGCCTGCGCCCACTTGTCGTTCGCGGCCTCCGCATCCCGCGCAAACTGCTCCTGAAGCACATTGATCGCTTCACGCTGCTTCGCATCCAAATCATCGAAAGCAACCGCGGCCTCGAACGCTTTGGCGGTTCTGGACGCACGGTACACCTGCGGAAAACTCTCCCGCTTCACGCCGGCTTGAAACTTCGGCCGGATGTCTTCAGAAAGCAAACCTTCAAAGTTCCGCGCGTACCGCTGGTTCACGTCCCGGACTTTCCCGCCTGCCTCACGGACGTTCTTGGAGTGATCTTCGATCTTTGCCATATCAATCTCGATCGCGCCGCCGCCCCGGCCGGGCCGTGGGAACATGTCGCCCTGCGCTTCGAGTACTTTATTCCGCTCGGCCAAAACTCGATCGAGATCGACCTCGTACTGCTCGATTGATTCCACCAACGGCTTTCGTGCATCGTCCGTCAGGCCCAGTTCATCAACAATCCGTACCAGGTCAACCGACTCGCCCGCGAGAGTGCCTTGTTCGATCGTCTTCTCCCGCCGACGCGTCCGCTCGTACTTCGGCCAGATGGTGTCCTGTTCCGCTGTAAGGATCGCACGAAGGTCGCCGAGCAACGTGCTCTCAAGCACGGATGAATCTCTCTGGAACTTCTCTTCGACGGGTTCCGCTTGCTCCATCACGCTGAAGTCGCGTGACTCCTGAAACTCTTCGCTGATCTCCCGCAGTTTTTCCCGTCGCGCTTTCGAGGCCTGCTCGTATTCGCTGGTGTACGACGCGAGCAGTTCCTTCGCGGCTTCGACCTGCGCGGGCGTCAGTTGCAGAAGCTTGCCGTGACGCGTGAGATCGCTTGCCGTCATCGCCGGGCGATTCCCGGTCATACCCCTGAACAAACTGAACTGCGCCGAAGCGGCGGGGCATCCAACCACACCGGCTACCGCAAACACGCACGGCAACACAAATCGGCTCACGATCGTTGCGATTGTCTGTTTGTACATTGTTCGAGTTCCTTTTCGTGTGTGATTCAACGCCGTCGAGTGGGCAACCCAAGCGGGTACTCCCTAGACGTTCTCGTGTCAGGGTTCCGTCATCTCATGCTTAGATATTTCAACTGTATCTGAATGATCCGATCCACGCCCGAGTGGTGCGTTCCACTTTGCCAACACCTTCATTTCAAGGAGCACCAAATGAAACCGATTCAGGCAGTGATACTCGGGCTGATCCTCATTTCCGCGTCCACAAGTTCGTCGCACGCGCAGGGCGTCTTCACGATCTCGGACTCTGGCCGGGCGTTCACGCAGCAACCCCTTGGGACTACCACGAGCGACGGGCCGTTCTGCAACCTCAGTTTTCTATCCGTCGATCACCTCGTTCGCAACTGGTGGTGGGTGGGTAACGGACTGAATCGCTCGCGCGAGTTCGCGCTTGATGCGGCAAGCGTGACTTCGTCTGGCAGTACCGGTGCGAACTCGTATCAGCAAACATTCGATCTCGGCAGCACCACGGTTCGTATCGACTACTCCGTCGCGGCCTCGGGCCAGACTGGCACGCTCTTCACCCAGACAGTCACCGTGACGAACAACGCCATCGCCCCCGCGACGATCGACCTCTTCAACTTCGTCGATACCGATATTTCATCGACAACCGCCGCCGATTTCGCCTCCGGGCCGGAACACCTGGACACAATTGTCATTCGTGACACCGCCACAAACGTTACGGCTCGGATGTATATTCCCGCTGCCGCGAACTACCAAGGCGGGACCGCGAGTGTGGTTCTCGGCAGGCTGACGGACTCGGACCTCGATACTCTCAACGATACCGGCCTGCCGTTCTCGGGCGCGAACTGCGGACTCGCCGTGCAGTGGCGCTTTGATTCGATTGCACGCGGCCGCTCACGCTCTTGCACCGTCGTTTTCGGAGTCGGAGTAAGCCAGCCGCTGGTGCCCGCTGGTGCGTGTTCCCTCTCGGGCGGCGTCTGCAACTTCACCACGCAGCACGATTGTAATGTCCGCGGCGGTACCTTCCTTGGCAACGGTACCCAATGCCCGAACCCAACCTGCCCATGCGACTGGAACGGCATTAACTTCATCAACAGCCAGGACTTCTTCGATTTTCTTACCGACTTCTTCCTCGGCATCGCCGACTACAACTTCGACGGCGTCACCAACAGCCAAGACTTCTTCGACTTCCTCTTGTGCTTCCTCGCACCACCCGGTTCATGCATCCCGTAAGTAACCACCTCCTATCGGGATGAAGCCACAGATCCACGGCTCGCTTGATCGCGAGCCGTGGATTTTATTTGCTCAGCTGTTATGAACACTACTTTACACGCAGTGTGACAATCTGGAACGGCCGGATACTCACAAGCGTCGTTTCGGTATCGGATTGATGCGACCACTCGCCGTCGTGTAGCACCGGCTGCTCGAGCAGGCTCACGGTCGATACTTCGTTACAAGGGATGCGCCATTGGATACGAAGAACACCGCCGGCACCTCGGGATTCGACGAGCCGGACGATGATGCCATCGGCGTCTTCCGCGGCTTTCACGGCAGCAACTTCGACGTGCCCGCCGCATTTCGAGGCATCCAGCCAGAACGGCGCCCAGTCCCTCCCGCTCAGATCCGAGGCAGCGCGATCATCACTGATTGTGTCCGAGTGTTGCGCCGACCGAAGAAGAACGCGCAGCGGACGGCAGAGTGATTCCGCCTCGCCGTCAACATTCGCCGAACGCCAGTCACCGCCGTGCGGCATCAGGCTGTACTGCATCTCGTGCCGTCCCATATCAGCGGTCTCATCCGGAAACTTCGGCGAACGCAGCAACGTAAGCCCCATCACTCCATCTGCGCAAGAGTGGCCGTAGATTCCAGCATTTAGCACCGCAAGGCCCGCGCGCCGTGAAGCACTCGGCGCCGGCACGGTGCCGTTGTCCCCTTGCAATATGCCAGACAAGTCCATCCATCGGTGGGCACATACTTCAAAGCGAGCGCCGCCGACTGAGTTGCCGCGGGCGGTGCATCGTTCAATGTGTCCGAACTGAATCCCATACGTGGCATATTCCGCGCTGATGCGAGTAGGAAACAACACCCGGAGTAGTTTGCGGCTCTCTCGCCACTCGACAACCGTTCGGACATCAACTCGCGGCGAGCCTGCATCGAGCGAGAACACCTGTGTTACTCTGCTCTCATCGCCGAGAGAGCGAATAACAGAGATCGCCGCTCGTAGCGAGTCTCGCGTAGTAATATTCACTTCCGATGGTTCAGCAATGGGCACGGGGTTTTCGATATAGTCACGTTCGATGTCCCATGCTTCCCAATATTTGGGGCTATCGTTGTACATCGACAGAATATTGATCGGAGGCCGGGATGCGGCGGGCGGTTCACTCATCAATCGCAACCCATCGATCGTCCCGTCGTGCCTGATATGGAACTCGATCACACCGTTCGAGAGACGATATCCCTGTGTACTGTCGCTACTGCACAACGGCTCGATGATCACTGACGCTGGCATAGCCCCCGGACGATCAGATTCGCTCACACACCGAACGCTGATCGCGGGCATATCGGCTACGAACCAATATCGCCCATCTAACGCAACGACTCCGGACCTCGTTTGTGATGCCGGATTCATGATCACTGAAGTGCCATGTGTATCGTTCTTTGAAGCATGGCAATACTGCCTCAAAGACTCAGTTGTAATAATATGAGTGATGTCGTCGTAGACAGCCTTATATTGCTGCCTAGCCTCATCGTACACTACTTTCACTGATGATCCCGGCAAGATGTCGTGGAACTGATTGAGCAACACTGTTTCCCATGCGCTAGTAATCGCAGCCTTTGCCTTCGACGCCTCAGCGTCTTCCTGCTGAGCGGGCGAAGCAGAGGTGATGATTTCAGCGATGCGTAGCGTCTCTTCTGCTTCTAAGTTTGCTCGCTTAATCCATGCCTGAGTCGTGTACGTACCCCGGTGCCGTTCGAGATATAACTCTCGTTCCGGCCATACTGGCAGTCCGGTCCCATCGTGCCGGGTCGAGGCGACCCGCTCATGCAGACGTTCACAGAACTCGTCAACCCTTGAAAAACGAACCTCGGGCAGCATCGGCAGATCCGCCACATGCCGCGCGGCGTCGATCATCTCCTGTGTCGGCCCGCCGCCGCCATTCCCAAAGCCAAATGGCTGTAGCCACTCGCTCGGCGCGGTCGCGTCCTTCTCACGGTGATTCGTATCGCCTTTGATCAGTTCCGCTGGCGTCATTGTCGCGTTATATTCCATCCCCGGTGTGAGATAGGACAGTACTTCGGTCCCGTCGATCCCTTTCCAGCGAAACACGGACATCGTCGGTGGATTCGAATCGTTCCACCAGAGTTTGTTGAAGATAAAGGTTCGTACGCCACACCCAATCAGGATTTGCGGAAACGAACCCGGAAATCCGAATGTATCCGGCAAGAAAACATACGGGTGTGAGGACGTACTGCCGAACCGTTCCTGCATATATCGAGAACCGTGAACAAACTGCCGAATGAGTGATTCACCCGATGGAATATTGCAATCCGGCTCGATCCACATCGCACCGCTCGCGCCCGGAGAATGGTTTCCCGACCCAATCTCCCATCGCCCTTCACGCACTCGCCTTCGGACCTCTTCAAATAACGCTGGTGCGTCCTCTTCTACCCAAGCATATTGCCGCGGCTGGGTACATAAAAAATGAAACCCCGGGTTCGATTCGATTAATCCCAACGCTGTTGCAAACGTACGCAGGCACTTGCGGCGTGTTTCTCGCACCGTCCATAACCACGCAGTATCGATATGCGCGTGCCCGATCGCACAGCAAACAGCCCTCCGGCCAACTGGCACAACCCCACCAGCCGCCGAGTATACATCGGCGATGCAGTATTGGATCTGTTCGCGGTGCAACCGGGCTTCGATCGCATCGCTGAGCAAATCCAGTTGCATGAGACACCGGCCATTGTCACCGACCTGCTCGGCAAGCCCCGCTAGGAACCTCGCTTCGCCTGCAATCCGCAAGTACGCGGCGTCTAACTCCACCAACTCAGCGAAATCCAACCGACCGGGCAGCGTTTCCTTCCACCGCGAAACCTCGGCAGCGTCGTCCCAGAAAAACGTCGTGGCACCCAGCGGCCGATTGCACGCCGCCTCGATATAGAGTTCATACTCTCCCCCAGACGATCGACTCCACGCCCGCCGCATGACATGCGACGCTACAACCGCATGATTGAGGTCAAGCCCATGCAGCGGTGAAGACACCCCCGCGGCGTCCGATGCCGACCATACCGTCGCTTCCGTACCGCACGAAAATCGCAAACTCAACTCTGCCGCACCGGTCTTTCTACTCCCCGCGCACACATCGTGCAGGTTTCCCGGCAAGCACAGCCTAAACCACGCCGTTGACCACACCGGACCCCAGCGCCAGCCCAGCGGCACCGCCGCGTACTCCGCCCCACGGGCCACTTCGACCGAACACGAGTCAGGACATTGCCACACTTCGGCCCGCAGCGGCAGTCGCCGCACATAGCACATCGGTTCGATGTGCTCGGCCACTACTCCACGCAATCGATCGGCGATCTGTTTGGGCGTGCGCATCGCACGAGCGTAGTGAGCCACACCCCCGAACAAAATACCGGGTCAAAAATCGGGCGGCACTTCCATCGTCACTCGTCGCAAGGTTGCCGGATCGGTGAACGAAAGGTACGAAGCGTGCAGCATCAGCCGTGGTGCGGCGTCGCCCGTGCGCGGCTGCGGGCCATACAGCACATCGCCCAATATCGCATGACCCAGCCCAGCCGGTGCCGGATGGGCACAATGCACGCGCAGTTGGTGCGTGCGGCCGGTATGCGGTATCAGTTCCAACCGGCTTCGACCACCCTCATGCGAAACGACACGCCAGCCCGTCACCGCCGGGCGATGGTGCTCTGGGTCCGCTACCTGGTACGGGCGATTGGTCAAATCGGGTCGCACTGGAAGTTCGATCGTCCCCGACTCGCCCCGTACTTCGCCGCCGACTAGCGCAATGTACCTCTTTTCCACTCCCCGAGACTCGAATTGACGAGAGAGGTCACGCTGTGCCTCGGCGTCCAGCCCTACGACAATCAGCCCGGATGTGTCCATATCCAGCCGATGCACCGTGAGCGGGCCAGTCGCCTGCGGGAACATCCTCTGGACACGCGCCGCAACGCAATCCTGATGCTCGTCGCCCTTGCCGGGAACCGAAAGCAGCCCGGCGGGCTTGCTCACAACCACAAAGCGATCCGTCGCATGAACGATCACGAGCGGTTGAAGATCACGACCGTCGGCTCCTGACATGCCTGCATAGTACGACCGCCGAGCGTGAATCGTCTCACGCTCACGAGTCTTTGAGCAGTTTGAGCTCGTCGCGCAGAATCGCGGCGAGTTCGTAGTTCTCCGCTTCGATCGCCTGTTGAAGCCGCTGCTTGAGTTCGGTCTTGGCACTCACAGGTAGTTTGGGTGTCAGTGCGTCCCGCATCGCCTTGAGCATCTGCACTTCGTTGGAATCCTCGAACTGCTCGGCCTCGCCGATATCCGTAAAGTGCTTCCGCAGAGCGTCCAGCCCTTCTTCGATGGCGATCACCGCCGCCTTTGGTTCATTATCCTTCAACGCTTGGCTCGCCAAGGCTCGCGCACGCATCATCATGATGTACGGGCGAAACTGCTCCAGCACATTCTGGTCCGACTCCGTCTCGGCGTGCTGCGCGCACAGGTCCAGCACACGAAGGTTCCGCGATGTGTCTCGCACCACCGCCTCGAAGTCCTCCAGCACCATCATGCACACATACCGGTGGTAATACTGCACCGCTTCATCCCGCAACTCGCGGCAATCATCCTCTGACAACGCGAACCCTTCCGCGGCCCCCGCTCGCGACGAGTGCTCGTCCAGCTTGGATTCGTAATACTCCAGTAAACTCTCAAAGCCGTGCGGCCTCAGTCCGTCCGGACGCCCGGTCACTTCCATCTGCATGATCCCGAGATCCAAACGCAACTGGATCTTCGGCTCCTGATCTTCCCCTTCGACCTGGCGGACGTTAATCTTCCCCGGCTCATACGGCCAGTCGGCGAGCAGTTTGGACAGATCAAGTGACACGTCGTGCGATTCCTCGTTGGGTGTGATTTCTACGTTCAGAGTATATCGGCTACCTCGGTTCAGGGGCCGCACACGCCGCGTGTCGCCGGCCCCATCGCAACTCTTCCCGTACGATCCTCGTCTCGCCCCTCCTGCCCGCACCCGCTCACGTCCCCGACGGGTGCCAGATCGTTTTGAAGTTCACGAGCGGCTCGATCCACCACGGCGTGTGACACGCCGCTTCGTCGAAGTAATCCACCACATCCCGTACCACGACCCGCTTGAGATTCTCCGCCACACCTTCACGCAGAACACTCGACGACGCCGGCTCCAGCCCACCGGCGTGGACCGCGTCGATATCGCGGTGCGACGCCAGCACCGGCACCAGTTCTTCCCGCAACCCCGTCAATATGTTCAGCACGCCCGCCGGCACGTCGCTCGTTGCCGCTACTTCGCCCAGCAGCACCCCCGCAAGCGACCCCGCCGCCCCTTCCCCCGCCACCGCTACCACCGTATTCCCCGAGGCCAGCGCCGGCACCACGAGCGACACCAGCGACAGCAACCCCGGCTCGTCCGGCCCCACCACCCCAACGACCCCCACCGGTTCGGGCACCGTGAAGTTATAGAACGGCCCAGCGACCGGGTTGTTGCACCCAAGAACCTGCGAATACTTATCCGCCCACCCCGCAAAGCACACGATCCGATCAATTGCCGCCTGCACCTCCGATTCGCCGTTTGGCGACGCCGCCCGCCGACTCTTCTTCGTGTTGGCCCCCCCACCGCTCGCCAGTGCTTCCGCAAACTCCCCACGCTTGCCTTCCAGCATCTCGGCCATTCGGTACAGCACCTGACCGCGCAGATACGCCGTAGCGCCCGACCATCCCGCCAACGCTTTTCGGGCCGCCGTTACCCCGTCGCGCACGTCCTTGCGCGACGCTCGGCACACATGCGCCAGCACCCGCGGCGTCCGCGATTCCCCCTTCCCCTCCCGCTTCGCCGCATCCACCAGTTCGATCGTCCGCCCCGATTCACTCCGGGGGAACTTTCCATCTATGTACAGTTTGTAGGTCTTCGTCACAGGCAGTCGCTCAGGCATGGCCTTCCTTTCCAGGTGCAGGCAACAGGGTACACTCCGCGCATGCAGACCGCCGCTCTGAACTCCCTGATCGCCGCCGAACTCCCTTCCCTCGTTTCGATCCGCCGTGACCTGCACCGCCATCCCGAACTCGGGTACCAGGAGCGCCGCACCAGCGGGGTGATCGCACGCGAACTCGCCGCGATGAATGTCGCGCATGTCACCGGCCTCGCACGCGGCACCGGCATCGCCGCTCACCTCCCCGCTTCCGTCCCTTCCGCCGAGCAACTCGACCCAATCGCCCTGCGTGCCGATATCGACGCGTTGCCTATCGACGAGCAAACCGGGCTTGACTACGCCTCTGCCGACAAGGGAAAAATGCACGCCTGCGGGCACGACGGGCACACTGCCAACCTGCTGGGTGTCGCTCGCGTCCTCTCCAAAATCCCTCACCGCCCCCGCTCCGTCACCCTCCTTTTTCAGCCCGCCGAAGAAGGCGGCGCGGGCGGACTCGCTCTCTGCAACGACGGCGTCCTTGATGGCCGCGTCATCGGGCCGCCCGTCAAATCCATCTACGCCCTCCACGGCTGGCCCCAGTTGCCCGTCGGAATCGTCGCCACTCGCCCCGGCCCTCTCCTCGCCGCTACCGACAACTTTGTCGTCACCATCACCGGCACCCAGGCCCACGCCGCTTATCCCCACTTCTCGTGCGATCCGATCGTTGCCGCCGCTCACTGCATCAGCGCCCTCCAGACCATCGCATCCCGCAACATCTCGCCCCTGGATTCCATTGTTCTCACGGTCGCCACGATCGCAGGGGGCACCGCTCGCAACATCATCCCGCAGTCCGTCCAGTTCGTCGGCACCATGCGCACGCTCACCCCCGAAGTGCGAGTCACCGGACGCACCCGCTTCTTTGATATTGTCGGGGGCACCGCCAAAGCCATGGGGTGCAAAGCAAACATCCAGTGGGACGAGGGGTACCCCGTGACCAGCAATGACCCCGCCGCCACCGCACGATTCTTCGATGTCGCGCAGCGGACCCTCGGGCACGAACGCGTCCTTCCAGTCAGTGAGCCGACCATGGGCGGCGAAGATTTTTCCTACTACGGCCAGCGGGTCCCCGCCTGCTTCTTTGTCCTCGGACTCAGACCCGCCGGACGTGATACCTATCCCACCCTGCACCAGCCCGACTTTGATTTCAACGACGACTCTCTCGCCACCGGCATCCAAGTCATGTGCGCCCTCGCCCTCGCACCATGAGTCGTCGGCGTATCACTTCGCCACACGATTATCTCTGCCTCGGGTTCGAACCTCTCCACCCACTCGTGCGTCTTATTCTTGGTGCCCCGTCTGGGCGCTCGGTCTGCAATCCTCGCACGGCACCTGCAGTCACCCGCCCGCGCGCGTCATGTGCGTATGTACTGCTCCGCAGCGCGGTTCGCCCGGTATGATCACAGGTCGTACTCTCGGCAAGTGGCTACCAAGCCTTGAATCGCATTTCGACCGCCGAGGCTTGCCTGTTCTTCCAACTCCCCGTTTTTTTCCATACTGACCCCATGAGCGGATTTCTCCAAGACCTATTGACCAGTTCCACGCTCCTGATCGCCATGGCGGGCGTGGTGCTTGTCTTCTTTATCGTTGTCATCGCACGGGCACAGCCCGTTCAGATGCTCGCGATTGCGAAGAACACCTTCGTCGAGAGCGTTCGTCAACCCATCTACTTCGTGCTCATCGTGCTCTCGGGGATCTTTCAGATCTTCAATGTCTGGGGGAGCGCCTACAGCATGGGGTACACCGAGTCCGCCGAGGTTTCGGGGGACAACAAACTCCTCCTCGACGTCGGTATGGCCACGATCTTCGCCTGCGGGACACTCCTCGCGGCGTTCGTCGCTACCGCCGTCATCTCACGCGAAATCGAGAACAAAACCGTTCTCACCGTCGTTTCCAAGCCCATTTCCAGGGTTGCCGTCGTGATCGGGAAGTTCTTGGGCGTCTGCGGCGCGATCCTCATCGCCGGCATCACCATGGTCGTTTTCCTCCTCCTCGGACTGCGGCACGAGGTACTGTCCACCGCCGCCGACACCGTCGATGGGCCGGTGATCCTGTTCACATTCCTCGCCGTCTCGCTTTCGTTCGCTGCCGCGACGTGGTGCAACTTCTTTTATGGGTGGTCTTTTACCCAGACCGCCACAATGCTGCTCTGCCCACTCATCATCGCGGCGTACCTCATCATTCTGGTCGTTGGCAAAAAATGGGTGTTTCAGGACATTCAGACGAACTTCAAGCCCCAGATCCTCATCGCGTGCGGTTCGCTCTTGCTCGCACTCGTCGTGCTGACATCGATTGCCACCGCCGCTTCGGCACGACTCGGGCAGGTGATGACCATCGTCGTCTGTTCAGGGGTGTTTGTCTTCGGGCTGCTCTCGAACTACTTCGTCGGTTCTCGAGCATTCCAGAACCAGTTTGTGGCCCGGATCGAGAAAGCCGAGCCGGAACGAAGCAACCAGGCATCGCTCGCTGTTACGGGCGACGAGTACCGGCTGACGTTCGCCTTTGAGCCGACGACCAAGATCGAACCGGGCATGCCTTTCTATTACAGCCCGAATCCAAACGGTTTTCCCCTCTGGACGGTCGCTTTCCCCCCTCCAGATCGAACCAAGCATGATTTCTCGACACTCGACGCGGCCAGCGCGCGCGGGGTCGAACCGGCCTTGGTGTTTGTTTCATCCCAGGCACGCTCAGCCGTCATCCGTCATGTCGGTCCCGACGCGGAACTGATCAGGATGCCCCCCCAGCGTGACGACTTCGTCTTCCTAACCCTGACGCGGGTCAACCCCGCTGCGGTCGGCGCGTGGGGCGTGATTCCGAATGCCCAGTTTTTCTGGTTGGTGGACGCCGTGACCCAGAATCAAGCGGTTCCCGGCCGGCACATGCTGCTCGCCGCGCTGTACGCCGCCATGCAAGTCGGTATCTTCCTGTCGCTCGCGGTGATGCTCTTCCAGACGCGAGAAGTGGGGTAAATCGAGAGTTCCTTGGGCAGTCTTGGTCATTCCAACTCGATTTGTCGCTTGATTTGGCATTCCCGGGGGATCGTCTGGGCAGTCCGGCCATAGTACAATACAATGAAGGACCGATTTCTCACGGTCCTTGTCGAACTCATTCGGGTTCAAACTGGTGTTTTCAGCCCCGCCCAGCGGGTACACGCACGGAGATCTCCATGGCAAAGCAGGCAAAACAAGCAAAGAGCAGCGGCGGGGGGTTTGCGAATCTGAGCAAGAATGACCAAATCAAGTTGATTAGTGCTTCGAGCATCCTGGTGATCGCCGTGGTCTGGATCGCCTACACGCTTTTGAGCGGCGAAGCGAAAGTTGTCGAAAGCCCCGCGGTGATAGCCGAGACCGAGCAAGAAGCGGAAGTCGAGCAGGTGAAGATCCGCAAGAACATTCAGGACACTTCGCGTGGCCGCCCGCCGGTGATCTCGGGCAGTTGATGCGCCTCTCGCTATATCACAACGTTCCAATTCACACTGGCTCGCCGACAACGCGATATCAATAGGTGGCGTGCTGAGTGGGATATCGCCCAGTTGTTGACCAGTTGGAATAAAAAACCCACCATCAGGTGGGACTTTGTTGAATACAGAGTGATGCGTCGAACGTAGTGAGTGTTGAAGCGGCCCCGACTGTATCATCACGGGCGTGATGGGGTGCCGGTGGCTGGGGTGGTCGAATCAGCCGGTGTCGTGGGCGTTGCGGGGGTCGCGCCGGGGGTCGCGCCGGGGGTCGCGCCCGG
>JBGSIF010000070.1:0-5122 GCA_041742635.1 Phycisphaerales bacterium | reverse complement strand
GAGGTCCGCGTGATCGGCTGCGGGGACGGTTCGCCGGCGGAGGCGGCCGCGGCCTTGATCAAACAGGAGTTCGACCTTTCGGGGCTGGTGACGAAGCGGCACCGACTGGCCGTTGGGGACGGGGTTGGGGGTGACTGGGTTGGGGGGGTCGGGGTTGGGGGGGTCGGGGTTGGGGGGGGGTGGGGGAAAGAGGCCGTGGAGTGGCAAAATGGGTTGTGATTGACGATTTTAGCCGAAAAACCATCAATCATGTTCCGTATTCAGGCGATTGATCATCGATATCACCGAATTCCAGAGCCAAGGGAACCTCTGAACATACCGGGAAAGATCGTCTAAGTGCCCGCGGGCGCTCCGTTCGTGCCAACGGGCGCTCCCTCCGTGCCAACGGGCACTCCACCCGTGCCAACGGGCGTTCCCTCCGTGCCGACTGGCGTTCTGATCGTGCCCGCCGAGATGGCCCCGGTCCCCGGCGAACCCCCAGACGTTCGCACTCAGTTCGGTGCCACGTCCACGTCAAAACTCCTCGGCCCAGCGATCCCCAGCACTCACGCCCTCATCACCCAAGCCCCCCCACTCTCCCCGCTCACACCACCCCCCAGCGTCGCGTTCACCGCTTTGAGGTGCTTTTCGTACCCCCCCCGGCCCATGAGGCCGAAGGTCGCCTGCTTCCCGAGTTCCACCGCCGGCTGGTCGTAGGTGTTGATCCCCAGCATCAGCCCGGCGTACGACGTGACCACTTCCCACAGATAGATGAACGCCCCGACGTGGTAGGCATCGAGCGTGTCGAGCGTGATCGTGAAGTTCGGGCGCTGCGACTCGACCAGGGCGTACTCGGTCGCGCGCTTCTCGGCGGCGAGGAGTTCGGCCATCCGCCGCCCTTCCAGGTACGCGATCGCGTCCACACCCAGCCCGCGCGGGATGAGCAAGTCGTCGAGCAACCCCTTATCACCCGGCGACGCGGGCGTCACGGCGGGGGCGACATCGACGAGGCAGAAGACCTTGTCGTTGGGCCCCTCGCGGTAGAGCTGCACCTGCGAGTGCTGGTCGGTCGTGCCGAGCGCCTTGATGGGGGTGAACCCCGCGTAGACGGTCTCGCCGGTGAGCGAGGCTTTCTTTCCGAGGGACTCGGCCCAGAGTTGGCGGTACCAGTCCGCCAGCAGGTACAGCGGGTTGCGGTAGGGCATCATCACATGGTTGGGCTTGCCCTTGTTGGTCCCGAGTTCAACCAGCAGCACCGCGAGCAGGGCGGCGGGGTTCTCCAGCAGCACCTCGCGCGAGCAGGGGGCGTCCATCGACGCCGCCCCGCGCAGGAGCGCGTCGATATCGATCCCCGCCATCGCCGCGGAAAAGAGGCCCACGGGGGAGAGGACGCTGAAGCGACCGCCCACGCCGTCGGGGACGGGGAGGGCGGGGTATCCCTCTTGGTTGCAGATCGTGCGCATGGTGCCCTTGCGCTCGTCGGTGATGGCGACGACGTGCTTGCTGGCGCTCGCGCCGCGGTGCTTCTTGAGCAAGTCGCGGATGCACATGAACTGGCTGGCGGTCTCGGCGGTCTCGCCGGACTTCGAGACGACATTGAAGACGGTCTTCTCAAGCGTGGGGTCGCTCTGGAGGCAGAACTGAAGCACGGAGCCGAAATACGACGGATCGACGTTATCCACGACGAAGATCCGCGGGCCGGGGCGGGTGCGCATGCCGAAATCGGGGGACTTCAGCGTCGTTACTGCGGCGGTGGAACCGCGCGGCAGGAGGTTGTAGGTCGAGGGGTTGAGGGCGGCTTGCAGCGCGATGTTGCCCAAGGCCGACCCGCCGATGCCCAGGACGACCAGGTTCTCGGTGCGCGGCTGGTACTCGGCGACGAGTGCGTTGACGGCGGCAAGATATTGGTCTTTCAACGGGGGGTGGGGGATCTGCCGCCAGACTTCCCAGCCGCCCGCGTCGGGGGACGTGTGGCGGGACTTGGCGAGCGAGCGTGTGAGCGCGGCGACGGCGGACGCGATCTCGTCCGCGGGGTCCAGCAGCGCGGCGTCCAGCCCGTGCGGTCCAACTCGGTCGGTGAAGCAGTTCGCGTAGTTGATGGTGAGCATGCGCACAGAGTACATCCCCCCGCGATTCCCCGCAAGCCCCCCCCTCCCCACCCCCTGTCCACCATCCCTTATCCCCGACCCCCTATTCCCTATACCACTTCGTGTTGACTCTCCCCAACAAGCGGGGACTATTACACAAGCCCACGGAATGGACCATTCGTTGCCGATCCGTGAACAACTTTGCTTCCCTGCCCGCTCGTGGGCACGCACCCCCGAAAAGTCACACGCTGTACGTGACTCGGTCGATGGATCAATCGGCTGGTGCTGCGTCGTCGCCGGTGCGAGCCGCACCGAGCGATCGGGAGGCACTGAAACAGGGGATTGGTACTCGCTCGTGATGGTTCTACCGCTCTCCAGATTGAACGCTGCCTTGCCCCACGCGAGGATTCGGTCGTGCTGAAACAGCAACATCAGGTATTCGTCGCGCTCTTGGTCGCCATGGACGGTGTCGTTATCGTTCTGGCCTCGTTCCTGGCCTGGCTCCTGCGCCTGGCGCTGCTCCCTCACTGGCCCATCACGCGCTGGGAGGATCCGCCCAAGCAGGCGCTCGTCTTCTTCACGGTTCCCGTGACGCTGCTGACCATCCGGTGGTTCGGGCTGTACCGCCCCCGGCGCGACCGCTCGCTGCTCAACGAGATCAAGCAGATGGTGAAGGCCAGCGTGATGAGCATGGTCCTGCTTGTGCCGGTGCTGTACGCGATGGACTCATCGGTCTTCCGCTCGCCGTTCCCGACGCAGCGGGTGCTTGGGATCGATGTGGACACGGGCCGGGGCCAACTGGCCGCGCTGGCGGGGATCCTGCCGGTGTGCTTGGTGCTGCACCGAGTGGTGTTCCGCGGCGTGCTGCGGGCGATGCGCCGGCGCGGGTGGAACCTTCGGCACGTTGCGATCATCGGCTGCGGACGCCTGGGGCAGATCGTGGCCCGTACGCTCGAACGCAACTCGTGGACCGGCATCCGCGTGTCGTACTTCATCAGCCATCAGGACTATTCCAAGCGGGTCTCGTGCCTGGACCGCCCGGTGCGGGGCGGGCTGAGCCGCCTCGAAGCCGTAATGACCGAGTCCAAGCCCGACGCGGTGTACGTCGCGCTCCCCATGGCCCGCGCCGCGGCGTTGCCCGACATCCTCCGCCGACTCGAAAAGTTTCCCGTCGATGTCCGCGTCGTGCCGGACCTGAACCCGCGGTACCTGCCCGAGAGCATGGCGGTGAACGAACTGGATGGGATGCCGATCCTGTCGTACCGCGAGTGCCCCACGAGCGGCGTGGGTGGCTTGACCAAGCGCGGCGTGGACTTCCTGGGCGCGCTCGCTGCGATGGTCATCTTCGGGCCGATCATGCTGCTAGTCGGGCTGCTGGTGAGGCTGAGCGGGCCGGGGCCGGTGATCTTCCGGCAGCGGCGCGTGAGCCTCGCGGGCGAGGTGTTTGACATTTACAAGTTCCGCACGATGTACCACGTAGAAGACGAAGAAGTGCCGCTGCCCACGCCTCGTGGCCAGACCGCCGCCGTGCGGGTGCTTGCCAAACTCGGCGCGCGGCGCGCGACCATTCAACGTTCCGCGTCTATCGGCGATATCGGCACGATCACGCACACGCTGGCCGAGGACCGATGCGCCACCTCCGAGTGGACCCAGCGGGACGACCCGCGCATCACGCCCATCGGCAACTGGCTGCGCCGAACGAGCCTGGACGAGTTGCCGCAACTCTTCAACGTGCTGCGCGGCGAGATGTCGCTCGTCGGCCCACGCCCCGAACGCCCCGAACTGATCGAACGCTTCCGCGAAGACTGGCGAGCGTACATGCTGCGTCAGCATGTCAAAGCCGGCATGACCGGCTGGGCGCAGGTCAACGGGCACCGCGGGCAATCGTCCCTCCGCAAACGCCTTCAGTACGACTTGTTCTATATTCGGAACTGGTCGGTCGGGTTCGACCTCAAGATCCTGTGGATGACCGTCTTCCGCGGGTTCCTGCACCGTAACGCACATTAGACAGGAAAGACTGAATCGAAAGGGCAGGCCGCTGCGGCCTGCCCTTTTTCGATCTATGAATGTCGCACGATACCCGCCGGCAAACACGCGGCGTCCACGCAGTCCGGTTCAGCCGCCGGGGATCTGAATCGGGCCAGCCGGGGTGCGCTTCTTGCTCGGGTCAGGTTCTTCGTCTTTTTTGCCTTCGCCCTCGGCGGGCTTCTCGGCTTCTTTTTCGGTCGGGGGCTTGCCGGAAGCAGAATCGCCCGCGGATGCAATCGCGGACGTGCTCCCACTCCCGAATCCGGCGAGGCCGACGCCGTCAAACCCGGCGGCACGAGGCTTGGTCGTGCGCACCGTGCTGCCGACGTTCAACTCCAGCGCACCGAAGGCTTCTTCCACTCCCCAGCCCGAGAGTTCCGCTCCGTCTTTGTCCTGCACCGCCAGGAGGATCAGGAACTTGCCGGTCGGAAGCCCGCTCGCCGACGCGGCGTCGTTGAGCGCGACTTCGAGCAACTTGCGTGCGCCGTCGAACGCTTCATCGTTGAGGAACTTGCGGATATTCTCCGACTGGTCCTGGGCCGTCGCTTTTTCCAGCAGTTTCTTCATCGTGTCAGCATTCGATGCTTCATTGAGATCGATCACGAGGCCCAGGTTCAACGCCCCGCTCACGATGCTGGCGATCTTCGCCGCCAAGGCAGGGCTGATGCCCGGGGGGATGTCATCCGGGGTCTTCGCCTCGAGTACTTTCATCGCGGTTTCGAGGCTGATCTTGTTCGCCGACGCATCGTACGGAGCGGCGTACACCACGCGGACCGCTTCGATCCCGGACATCGGCCCGTCCCACTGCCCTGAGTTTTCCAGTTCCGCCACCACCTTCTTGCTCCCCGCGTTCACGAGCGCTCGCAACTTCCCCGCGTCGCCCCGCGCGAGGGCGTCGGCGAGTTTCACGACCATCTTGGCCATCTCGGGGTCCGTCACCGCGAGGTCCGACGCGAACTGCACGCGCGGGTCTGCCTGGAGTTCCTGCGAGATCGTGTCGAACGAAACCGCCACTGGCGCCGCGGGCG
>JBGSIF010000069.1:0-1859 GCA_041742635.1 Phycisphaerales bacterium | reverse complement strand
AACTTCGCGGCCAGCACCCACAGCCCCGACCACCGCCCATCCGCCTGACTGAACGACGTCGGCACGACCGTCGCCGCCAGCACCCCAATCACCACCGCTGCCGCGAGCGTGAGCCGGTACCGCGTCACCATCGCACACAGCGCGGGTCCCAAAAATCCAATAAAAAACACGCTCCCCATCGCAAACACCGACAAAATAAACGCTGGTGCCGCCGGGTTCACCGCGTGATACTGCCCCTGAAACGTCGGTGGCGTCAGCCCGTCCCACAACTTATAAAACACGATCAGCACGACAAACGCCGGCACCGTCGCCAGCATCGCCAGCAACCCCGCCTTCGCCCGCTTCGCCACATCCGCAACCAGCGGCTTCGCCCAGAGCGGATGCTCCGAACCACCCTCTGCAACGCGCACCGACACCCACGCCGACACCCATACCAGCCCCGCCGCCCAAATATGAATCTGTCGCATTAGCACCAGCCCCACCATCACCGCCGCAGCGACCCCCAGCATTCGCACCCCCACACATCCGCGCAGGCTCAGCACCAGCACCACCAGCACCCCCAGCCACCCCGCGTTATCCGGCAGCAACCACACCCCAGGCTGCACCACATACATCGAGCACACCACCGGCAAACACACCGCGATCGGCACGACCCCGTTGATCCATCCCGCTCGCTCGGCACCCTCCTGCCGCGACCGGTCACGCCACATCCTCGCGCACGCACACCCCAGCACCCCCAGCAGCGCGACCGTAAACCCGCTCCCGATCACTTGCAGCATCGCCCGCGAATCCCCCGTAACCTTCGACACCGCCGCGATCACAATGTGGTAGCCCGGCGTCGTCGCCGACAGATAGTCCCGTACGTTCGGCATCGGTAGTTCCGCGGCAAACCGCCGAATCGCAGGTTCGTGGAATCGAATCTGATCCTCACCCCACCGTCCCATCAGCAGACCCCCGAGAATAAGCGGCAACGCGGCACTCAAAAACAAACCGATCAGCACCCCGCCCACTACATCGGGATGCTGCACAATCCCGCCCCACTTCCCTCGCCTATTCGGGCTGTATTCATCGCGTGCCGACGCCGTTTGTGCTTTCGATTGCATAGGTTGCTGCTCGATTGACGATGTGAGTACGCTATCGGGTTGTCATGGGGAGGGGCTTGATGGTATTTTCTGCGCTCCGGCCCAACGGGTTCGACACGCGTGCCACTTTCTTTCGCATGAACACCGCACACGACACACCCTCGCCTCCCCGGACCGATCCCGCGGCCCTATCAGCGTCGCTCCCGCGCAGCCTCCTCAGACTCGCTCGACCCAAACAGTGGGCCAAGTGTGCCTTCGTCATCATCGGCCCCCTCTACGGCTACGCCGACGGGAAGCCCGTCGAGTGGCTTGCCGCCGCCTTCGCCGCGGCCGCGTTCGCATTCGCCGCGAGCGCGTGCTACGTCTTCAATGACCTGCGCGATGCCGACGCCGACCGGCTTCACCCCCGCAAGCGTCGCCGGCCCATCGCCAGCGGTGCGGTCTCGCCCTCAATCGCCCGTGTCTTCGCCGTCGCGCTCATCGCCGTCGCCGCCGCCTGCCTCATCCCCTTGTCCGGCACCACTCGCATCGCTTTCGCGGGCGTCCTGAGCCTCTACGTCGTCAACGTCCTCATCTACAGCGCCGTCGTTAAGCACATCGTCATCCTCGATGTCATCAGCCTCGCCGCCGGCTTCGTCCTGCGCGTCGTCGGCGGATGCGTCGCCACCGGCATCGAGCCTAGCCCTTGGCTCCTCAACTGCACGTTTTTTCTCGCCATGTTCCTCTCGCTGGGCAAACGCCTGGGCGAGCGCCGCACCATGGCCGCCGCCGGCGGGC
>JBGSIF010000068.1:0-1509 GCA_041742635.1 Phycisphaerales bacterium | reverse complement strand
CAGGTCGCCAGGTAAGAGCGCGGCGGCGGCGCGGACGAACGCGGCCCACGTCGGGGCCGGTTCGTCGGCGGGGTGCAATGGCTCGCCGGGGGAAGGAGGGGGCGCGTGTGGTGTCACGAATGATTCTTGCACGGGTGCGGGGGCCGGGGAAGGGGGACGATTCCGTCAGAGAAGGCTCTCTCACTTCGTGTCGTGCGTCCAGCCTCAATCGAATCTTGTAGACCGATCATGGGTCGGACGCGATCATGGAACGTGCAACCTAATCACTGGTTCACCTGTTCGAAAACGCGACGTGGTGTGTTCAACGCGAAGTTGTTCATCCTCGCTGCGTCCAAAGGTGTGCCCGTGCCTGAGAACAGGCCCGGCCCGGAGCAGATAGTCGCACGTCTCGAAGACCAGTGTGCGGAGATCCCCGATGCCCATCCGGGTATCGATAATCTCGATTTCGTTATGTCCGAAAGGCGCAAGCCCATGCGTCGTGAGGGTGAGCGGCCCCTTCGGCCCGCTACCGGAGATCCGCAGCCCGACCCACAACATAACGGGCAGCATCTCAGCATCACCAAAGGATTTGGCTGCATCAATGAATAGCGCGGGGCTGTGGACATGCCCGCCAGCACCCCAATACACCCCGGCGGGATCACCCGCCTTAGCCGCTGCCGCAACAAGGCGGGTCACCGCGAGCGCCGCGTCGACCGGGGGTACCGACGTGACCGCGGTAATGATGGCGTGGGCACGCTGCTGCTTCAACTCGCTCGATGCTTGACGCCACATCCATGACACCCCGCACGCCTCGTCAATCTCGGGCTGCGGGATCGGAGCATTCACAGCGAGAAGCATCAGGGAACCGCCGTCGAACCCGAACTCGACGACGACACTCCCGTCTTTCTTTTCAGTTCCATCGTCGCTGATCGGCGGCACCCCGGGAAACAACTCGGACCACGCTTTGATGATCGCCTTCGCGCTGAGTCCTTTCCCAGACTTCAGCGCAAGCATAGCGAGTTGCGGGCCGGCCTTCGGCGCGGACACGTTCGTCGGTGTTTTCTTGCCAAACATAATAGAAGAATACCCCCGATCGATAGCCGACGGCGATAGGCACAGATGAGTGGTACTACCCACCGGTTGGCGCCTGAGATACAGCGCATTGTCTTGCTCCGACGCCGGTAGTTCAGCACAACACGGCTTCGGGGAGGGGGTTGCGAAGACGACAAACCCAGTGAGACGGACCGGGTAGGACGAACCCCTGGGCCGTCTCTTCGATCTATCGGATCTTGGAAAGCCGAGAAGGGAGCGAGCCGCTCTCGGTTCGCACAGGCACATCCGATTCGATCCAGCCCCGAAGTGGCGAAATCAGGGGCACGGCGTCTATGAGCTAGAGCACTTTCTCTAACTTCGTAGCGCATTTTCCTGGCGCGATGGGAAAATGAATGCAGACTTGCGGGATTCGAGGAGATCCCGGATGAAGTCTTATTCGATCGATCTGCGCACCAAAGTGCTGGCGGCTTACGACCG